>JBIQLU010000029.1:0-1763 GCA_044463985.1 Gemmatimonas aurantiaca
GGGGGCGTATTGTTTGTACGGGGAGGATGATTTCAGGAAGGAGAAGGCGGCGAAGGAGCTCGTCGCGGCGGCGGTCGAGGAGGCGACGAGGGACTTCAATCTCGACGTGCGACAGGGGGCGGAGCTGGATGCGGAGACGCTCGGCAGTCTTCTGTCCACGCCTCCGATGATGGCGGAGAGACGAGTGGTGGTGGTGCGCGACGCCGCGGGGCTGAAGAAGGACGCGAAGGGCTGGCTCGATGCATACCTCGAGCGAGCCGCGGCCAGGGAGGGCGCGGCGGATGTGGTGCTGGTGCTCGTCTACACTTCCGGCGAGAAGGGGAAGCCGGACAAGAACGTTCTCGCGCGTTCGCTCGCCGTGGACTTCGCGCCGCTGAGCTGGGAGCGGCTTCCGAAGTGGATCGCGCACCACGCGAGCACGGAGCTCGGAGTCCCGGTCACGGAGTCGGCGGCTGAGCTGCTGCAGCAGGCGGTGGGGAACGATCTCGCGGCGCTCGCCGCGGAGCTGGACAAGCTCGCGAGCTACACGCGCGGCGCGGAGATAGACGAGGGCGCGGTGGCCGAGGTGGTGGGTGTGAGGCGCGGCGAAACCCTGGCAGATTTTCTCGATCTCGTCGCGAGACGCGATGCGTCGCGCGCGCTCGCACTGGTGCCGCACATACTCACGCAGCCCAAGGTGAACGGCGTGACGGTGGTGATGGCGCTGACCACGCAGACCTTCGCGCTCGCGTGGGGAGAAGCGGCGCTCGCTCGTGGGCTTTCGCAGTCGCGATTGCAGGGCGAGTACTTCAACTTCCTCAAGAGCGGCGGCGGCGCGTACACCGGCAGGCCCTGGGGCGACGCGGTTCGCGCGTGGGCGTCCGCGGTTGGGGAGTGGGACGCGACCTCGCTCGACGCCGCGTTCGAGGCGTTGCTGGCGGCCGACATCGCGCTCAAGGACACGCGCGTCTCGTCCGACGAGCAGACGCTCTCCAACGTCGTCCTCGCGCTCTGCGCCGGCGGGGCGAACGGCTCCGGGCGTGGCGGCGCGCGCGGTGGAGCGCGGCGCTCCGGTTCGCGCTCGGCCGCCTGACCGCGCCGGGGGATCATCTTCCGGGTTCGTGGCGTAGACTCCGGGGACGGTCAGTCGTTAGCTATACAGACAGAGGCGTTTCTCGCCCTTCGTTACTCCTAACCGAAGTTGCCGGAGCCATGAGACATCTCCCCGTACTACTCCTCGCCGGCGGCGTGCTGGCCGCGGCCCCTCTGCATGCTCAGCAGGAGCCACCGGAGCGGAATGCAGCGCAGGCAACCACGCAGGTGCAGGCGCCAGCGCACGCCGACACTCCGGCACCAGCGGCCGCTCGCGACGACGTGTTCGAGCGTGCGCGCCGGCTGGTGGCGGCGGGGCAGGGAGACACGGGGCGCAACCTCATACAGAGCGAGCTCAATGCGGCTGATTCCGGCTCCGCGCGCTACGTCGAAGCGCTGTACTGGCGCGCCGTGCTCGCGCAAACTGCGGCCGACGCCGAGCGCGACCTGCGCACCATCGTCATCGAGTATCCGCTCTCGCCCGAGAGCGACGATGCGCTCATGCGGCTCGCACAGCTCGAGATGACGCGCGGCGAGAACGAGCAGGCGATCGGCCATCTCGAGCGCGTGGTACGCGAGCATCCGCGCAGCGCGTCGCGGCCGCGTGCCAGTTTCTGGATGGCGCGCATGTACTTCGACAAGGGGAAGGCTGCCGAGGCGTGCAGGCATCTCGCGGACGCATCGGCGAACGT
>JBIQLU010000029.1:1863-8156 GCA_044463985.1 Gemmatimonas aurantiaca
TCGCAGGAGTTCACGGTGCAGGTGGCCGCGTTCACGAGTCACGAATCGGCAGAGAAGCTCAGCGCGCGACTGAAGGAGCTGGGCTACGTGGCGCGCATCACGAGCGATGAGCCGCCGTACCGCGTGCGCGTCGGGCGCTACTCCACGCGTGAGGCCGCAGACTCGGTGGTCGCGCGCATGAAGGCGCAGCACGTGGACGGCTACGTCACATCGGCCGAACCGCGTCGGTGACCCACTTCGCAATCCACGCGGAGTCGACGTGACCAGGACGGTGGCCAGGGAGACGGGCACACCGCTCATGCAGCAGTACAGGGAGATCAAGGCGCGCCACCAGGACGCGATCCTCTTCTTCCGCATGGGCGACTTCTACGAGATGTTCTACGGCGACGCGGAAGTGGCGTCGCGCGTGCTGGGGCTCACGCTCACGTCGCGCAACAACGGCGGCGCCGCGGAAGTGCCGCTCGCCGGCGTGCCTGTGAAGGCGGTGAACGAGTATCTGCGCCGCCTCGTGAGCCAGGGCTTTCGCGTGGCGATCTGCGAGCAGGTGGAAGATCCGAAGCTCGCGAAAGGGATCGTACGACGTGAAGTGATCGAGACGATCACGCCCGGCGCCGCCTTCGCCGACGATCTCCTCGACGGCGCGCGCAACAACTTTCTGTGTGCACTCGCCGCGTCGCGGCCGGTGGCCGGGATCGCGGCGGTGGATCTCTCCACGGGCGAGCTGCGGCTAGCCACCGCGCCGGCGTCGGACGTGACTCCGGTGCTCGCGCGTCTGGCACCGAGCGAACTGCTGGTGGCCCGCGGTACCGGCGCCGACGCCGCGGAGTTGGATTTAGTAACATATAGCGACGAAAGCGTACTTGTTACCGAGCGCGAAGCGTGGGAGTTCGATTCCGCGCTGGGCGCCGAGGAGATCACGCGGCAGTTCGGCGTGGCGTCGCTGGAGGGATTCGGGATCGGCGCCGGCGACGCGCCGGCCGTAGGCGCGGCGGGCGCGCTGCTCCGCTACCTGAGAGAGCTGCAGCCCGGCGGAGTGCCGCACCTCGCGCGGCCGGTGGTGGAGCGGCCCGGAAGCGCGATGCCGCTCGACGACATGACACGCCGCAACCTCGAGCTGGTGGAGTCGCTGCGCGGCGGCGCGCTGGGCGATACGGCGGGGACTCTCCTGGCAGTGCTCGATCGCACCACCACTCCCATGGGCGCGCGCATGCTCAGGCAGTGGATTCTCACGCCGCTCACCGAACGCGGCTCGATCGAGGCGCGGCTGGATGCAGTCGAGGCGCTCGCCGCCGACTCCCTCGCACGCGCGGCACTCCGCACGGCGCTCGACGGAGTGCGCGATGTGGAGCGGCTGGCGGGTAAGACCGCGGCCGGGCGTGCCACGCCGCGCGAGCTCGCGGCGCTCGGCGCGTCGCTCGCGCGGCTCCCGGACGTGCACGCGGCGGCGAGTCGGGTGGGCACCGCGGGGTTGGTGGCGTCGCTCCTCGAGCGCTGGGATGCGTGCGACGACATCGCCCGCGAGATCGCGAGCACGCTCGTGGACCGGCCGCCGCTCGCGATCGGCGATGAAGAGAGCGTGCGCGAGGGAGTCGACGCGGAGCTCGACGAACTGCGCGTGCTGCGCCGGGGAGGCAGGGATGCCATCGCGCGCATCCAGGCCACGGAGCGCGAGCGCACCGGGATCTCGTCGCTCAAGGTGGGCTACAACAAGGTGTTCGGCTACTTCATAAGCGTCACGAACTCCAACCGTCACCTCGTCCCGGAGAACTACCAGCGTCGCCAGACGCTCTCGAGCGAAGAGCGTTACGTGACGCCCGAGCTCAAGGAGTACGAGGAGAAGGTGCTCTCGGCGGCGGAGCGCATCGAGACGCGCGAGCGAGAGATCTTCGAGTCGCTGCGCGCGCGCACGGGGAAGGCGGTGGAGCGGCTGCAGTGCGCGGCATCGATCGTCGCGCAGCTCGACGTGCTGGCGACGCTCGCCGAGGTGGCCGAGCACGAGGGGTACGTGCGTCCGGAGATGCACGACGGCTTCGAGCTCGAGATCATCGGCGGCAGGCATCCGGTGGTGGAGCGGATGATGCCGCGCGAGAAGTTCATCCCCAACGATCTCGTACTCACCGGCGACGCGCGGATGGTGATCCTGACGGGGCCGAACATGGCGGGTAAGTCCACCGTGCTGCGTCAGATCGGACTCATCGTGCTGATGGCGCAGATGGGCGGCTTCGTGCCGGCATCGCGCGCACGGATCGGGATAGTGGACCGCGTCTTCACGCGTGTGGGCGCGAGCGACAACCTGGTGCGCGGCCAGTCGACGTTCATGGTGGAGATGTCGGAGACGAGCGCGATCCTGCACACGGCGACTGCGCGTAGTCTCGTGCTGCTGGACGAGATCGGCCGCGGCACGTCGACCTACGACGGCGTGTCGATCGCGTGGTCGGTGAGCGAGCATCTGCACGACGCGGTGGGGTGCAAGACGGTATTCGCCACGCACTATCACGAGCTCACGCAACTGGCGGACGAATTAGTAGCAGTTCGTAACTATAACGTGGCCGTGCGCGAAGTGGGTGACGAGGTGCTCTTTCTCCACAAGCTGCAGCCCGGCGGGGCGGACAGATCGTACGGCATCGAGGTGGGCCGCCTTGCCGGCCTCCCCGCGCCGGTGCTGGGTCGTGCGCGCCAGGTGCTGGGTATGCTCGAGGGAGGGCACGTGGTGGGGAGGCGGCAGAAAGCAGAAAGCAGAGAGCAGAAGGCGGAAGAACAACTCGGCCTCTTCGCACCATCGCAGCCGCACCCCGTGGTGGAGAAGCTGAGAGAGATCGATGTGGATGATCTCACCCCGCGTCAGGCGCTCGAGCTGCTCGCGAGGCTGGTGGAGGAAGCGGGATAGGAGAGGCAGAGGGCAGACAGCAGGAAGCAGGAACTGCACGCGATCCATGGTCATTCCCGCGAAAGCGGGAATCCATGTTCGATGGAGTGACATGGATGCCCGCATACGCGGGCATGACGAGCGATGTGTGCAGTTCCTGCCGTCTGCTTTCTGCCCTCTGCCGTCAGTCCCTCCCCTCCACCCGATACACCGTCCCGTTGCTCGACAGCACGTACAACTCCCCCGCCGCATCCTCGCCGAACGACAGGATGCTGCCGATGTCGCCGACGTCCCACGCTATCGGCGTGCTCGCTGTCGCGCCGTCGAAGGTGAAGGAGCGCAGGAAGCCGGTGCAGTAGTCGGAGTAGAAGTACTGGCCCACGATGCCGGGAACGAGAGTGCCGCGGTACACGTTGCCGCCGGTGATCGAGCAACCTTCGGCGTGGCTGTACTCGAGCGCCGGAAGCGTGAGGGCGCTCTGGTCGCACGTCGACGCGCCATAGCAGTGCGCTCCCTCCATCACGTTCCAGCCGAAATTCAGGCCGCCCTCGTCGGCGGGGACGACGTTCACCTCCTCCCACGCGTTCTGGCCGACGTCGGCTATGTAGAGCCGGTCGGTGGCGGCGTCGAATGCGAAGCGCCACGGATTGCGGAGGCCGTACGCCCATATCTCGCCGCGTGCATCGGCGCGGCCCACGAAGGGGTTGTCGGAAGGGATGGTGTACGGGTCGCCTTCATCCACATCTATATCGTAGGATCTTTCCCAGCAGCGTGGAGAGCTTCTGGCCATTGCCCTGTGGGTCGCCGCCGCTTCCGCCATCGCCGAGCCCGATGTAGAGCTTTCCGTCGGGGCCGAAGAGGAGGAGGCCGCCGTTGTGGTTCGCGAACGGCTGCTCCACGGCGAGGATGAGCTTCGCGGATGCGGGGTCGGCCACATCGGGATTTGCGGTGCTCACCGTGTAGCGGACCACGCGTGTGTCGCCGCTCGCGTCGGTGTAATCCACGAAGAAGAAACCGTTCGACGCGTACTGCGGATGGAACGCCATGCTTAGCAGTCCCTGCTCGCTTCCATTCGAGATGCTGTCGCTCAGATCGAGAAACGGCGTCCCGAGTATCGACCCATTCTTCACGACCCTCACGCGTCCCGTCTTCTCCACGACGAAGAGACGTTCATCGCCGGCAGGCGCCGTGAGATACAGCGGTTGCGAGAGGCCGTTCGCCACCGGTATGAGCGTGAACTCGGCGGTCGAGTCGGGCGGTGCGGGGGGCGTGGGGCCGGCCGCCGTCGACTCGTTGCACGCGGCGGAGAGTGCAAGCACCAACGTTGGAATGGCGACTGATGCGTGCGACACGACGCTGCGGCTGAAGGCGGCTGGCGACATGATTTTCCTCGCGCACGGGTGTCGACTTTGTAACCCGCTGGACGCGCTCTGTTCATGGTGCTCCGCCGGACGATTCCCGCCGAGCGTGGTGCGATCCGGTCGCGTCCGGCTGCCGGGCGCTCGCGCTCTGGCACCGCTTGCATCCGTTCGCTATGTTCGACTTCCGACTGATCCTCTCCGTCGGGTGCCGCTTTCGACGCCTTCCGGCACTCGGCATTGGCGCGAGCCGTCCAACCGTGCGTCCGCCCCCACACAGCCCCTCCATCCGAACGTCACCGTGAGACAGATGCAGCCCGTCCTCTGGACCAAGGGGGTTCTCCTCAGTCCGCAGCACCTGCAGACTCAGGACCGATTTCTGGAGGACCGGCTCCACTTCCAGCTCTCCGGGCTTACGTTCGCGCCGTGGGGTTTTTCGAAGCTGAGACTCGATCACGAAGCGCTCGCGGGCGGTACGCTCGCCATCTCCGAAGCGAGCGGGATCCTCCCCGACGGCCTCCTCTTCGAAATGCCGGAGTCGGACGCGCTCCCCGAGCCGCGCTCGCTCGCCGGCTGCTTCGCGCCCGACCAGACGGAACTCGATGCCTGGCTCGCCATACCCGAATACCATCCGGGCGGCCGCAATGTGTCCGCAGATGGAGTGACGGACGGTGCGCGCTACGGTGCGGAGGTACTGCTGCGGCGCGATGAGAACACGGGACTCGCCGAGAAGCCGATCCAGGTGGCGAAGAAGAACTTTCGCATCCTCGTGGACGGCGATGCCATCGAGGGGCATTCGCTCCTGCGTCTCGCGCGAGTTCGACGGACCGCTACGGGTGCGCTCGAGCTGGATCCGCGCTTCATTCCGCCGCTCGTGGACATCGGCGCGAGCGACGCGCTCATGGCGATCGTGCGGCGATTGGTGGAAATACTCTCCGCCCGCAGCAGCTCGCTCGCGGGTACGCGGCGGCAGCGAAATCTCGGACTCGCCGACTTCAGCATCGCCGATGTCGCCAGCTTCTGGCTCCTCTACTCGATCAACAGCGCTTTCCCCGAGTTGCGCAGCTTCCTCGAGAGCAGGCGCGGCCACCCCGAATCGCTGTACACTTCGCTCCTCGCGCTGGCCGGTGCGCTCACGACCTTCTCGCAGCAACTGCAGCCGCACGACCTTCCCGTCTACGAGCACGACGATCTCACCGCGTGCTTCACGCTCCTCGACGAACAGCTTCGCACTCTGCTGGAGACGGTGGTGCCGGCGGGGTGTGTCTCGATTCCGCTGCGGCTCTCGCAGCCGTCGATCTACGCGGCCGCTCTCGACGACGATCGCTACCTCTCGGCGCCGGAACTCTATCTGGCGGTGGCGTCCGCTGCGGCTGGGGCTTCCACGGCCGCGCTGATCCAGCGCGCTCCGCAGAAGATCAAGATTTCATCAGCCGACAGGATCGACCATCTCATACGGCAGGCGCTTCCCGGTCTCGCGTTGAGTCACACGCCGAGCCCGCCGCCGGCGGTGCCGATAAAGGTGGACCATCACTACTTCCAGATCGCGCGCGGCGGTCCCGAGTGGGACGCCATAGTTGCAGCGCGCAACCTGGCGGCGTACGTGCCGTCGGATTTTCCCACTCCGGAGCTCGAGCTGATAGTCGTCCTGCCGCGAGCGCGCTGATGCTCGCTCGGCCGACCCACCATTCGCGTGATCAGCTTCGGAGCACGAAGTACAACACGAGCCCGATCGCCGCGAGCACGATGACGTTCAACGTGATGATCAGCGGAAGGTACGAGGGCGGCTTCGCAGCGCTGCCACGATCGGCGGCCGGCGTCTCGGCCGCGCCGGGTTGTGGGCTCGCCACTGATGCCGCCGCTGCCGTGCTCCCGGCAATGGCCACCGATGCTGGCGGTGTAGCGCTCGCGATGAGGCGTGTGTACTCGCTCTGGCCCGACGCGCCGGGCAGCGGAGCGGGCGCGGGTGGCGGCGCCGTCTGTGCCAGCGGGGGCGGCAATGGCGCGGGCACCGGCGGCTGTGGATCGATCGGCGCTGCACCCGGCATGGGCACCACGGCGGGCATGCG
>JBIQLU010000029.1:8256-17041 GCA_044463985.1 Gemmatimonas aurantiaca
GGACCGGCAGGTTGCGGAGCGGGAGTCGGCGGAGCGAACGCCTGCGGAGGCGTGTCCATCCACTCGAACGTGCGCCCCTCTCTACTGCGTGGTTCCGTCGGACTTGTGGGGCTGGCGGCGGGATTCCCTTCCGGCAGGTGCGCTTTCGGCGCCGACGCCGGTTCGGGGGGGACGGTCGATTGCGGCGCCGTCGGTTGCGGTACGATTGCTTGCGGTGCAGTCGGTTGCGGCGCAACGGGTTGCGTGGCATTTGGCTGCGTGGCGTTTGGCTGCACGGGCGCGGTAAGATCGCCAACACCGAACAGCCGTGTGAACTCGCCGGGGCCCTGCTCGTCGCTCGCCGGAACCGCTGCGGGAGTGGAGGTGGTCGCTCCATGATGGCCCAGCCAGTCGTCGAGCGACGTGAAGCCCGAGAGAAACTGCGTCACGAGCACGTGGTTGCTCTCGATCACGAAGCCTTCCACTACCTTCTTCCGGTCCGCGGGCTCGAGCTGGTCGATCGCATCGAGAAGGGCCTCGTTCTCCTCATTCGACCCGATGAGGTAGTGAACCATCACCACGTCGCCGGTCGCGCCGGCGACCGCGCTGAGCGAACGGACCTTCCCGTCGGCGAGCGGCTTGAGGAGGGTGTAGCGGCTGATGAACTCCGTGCTTGTCAGCGGCTGGCGAATATCCATACGTTATGCGCTCCACGTCGTGCTGGCATATACTCGTTTCACGCCGCGCGCTCCTTCGCACGACGTGCCTACAATACGCGCTCTCGACATCGATCCGCAATCGCGGATCGCGCGTCGCGCGCCGCTCTTCCCTCGCGCGTCGCTCGCTCGACGCCCAGGATCTAGCATGGCTCGACTTTCCAGCGTGGTATGGCGCGAGGGGATGCACCTCGCTCAGCACCACTTCCAGACTCAGAGCAGGTACTTCGAGGACTCGATCCATTTCGCGCTCTCGAATCTCTTCCTCGCTCCGCATGGCCTGCTAGGCATCGCCATGGATACCGACGCGTTACGCAACGAGCTCGTCTCGCTCGTCCACGCGCGCGGCATCATGCCCGATGGCCTCGCCTTCCAGATCCCCGACGGCGACCCGCTCCCACGACCGCTCGCCGTCCGCGATCGATTCTCGCCCACGCAGGAGAGCCACCTCGTTCTCCTCGCGATTCCCGAGTTTCGCGAGGGGCAGCCCAACTGCGCGCCGGATCCGGCCGCGCTGCGCGACGGCGTCCGGCACGACGATGTCCAGCGCGGCCCCCGGCGCATGATGTCCGAGGAGAAGCTCGTGGCCGACGAGACGTCGGGTCGCGATGAAAGGAAGATCGCGCTCGGCCGGCGCAACTTCTCGCTCATCCTCGACTCCGATGATGCGTCGGGCCTTGTCACTCTTCCCGTCGCGCGCGTCGTGCGCGATGGACGCGGCGGATTCGCGTACGATCCGTCGTGGATTCCGCCGGTTCTTCAGATCGGCGCGAGCGACGCTCTGCTGCAGCTCCTTCGGCGCATCCTCGAAATTCTCGAGGCGCGGAGCGACTCGCTCTCGGGCGCCGCGTCGGGAGCGCCAGGCACGCCGGGCACGCCGGGCTCCGGTGCGGATGTGCACGCACGGCACGACGTTGCCACGTTCTGGCTGCTGCACGCCATCCACTCCGCCATCGCACCGCTGCGCCACCATCTACAGGTGAAGCAGGTTCGGCCCGAACAGAGCTATGCGGAGCTCGCACGCCTCGGCGGAGCGCTCTGCACTTTCGCGCTCGACTCGCACCCGCGAACTCTGCCCGCTTACGATCACTACGCGCTCGCCGACTGCTTCGGGGCGCTCGAGCGGCACATCCGCGCTCACCTCGAGCTGGTGCTTCCCACCCGCGCGATCACCATCCCGCTCCGCCAGGCCGATGGGTGGATGCACTTCGGCTCCGTCACGGACAGTCGCTGCTTCTCGAACTCGAGCTGGATTCTCGGCGTTCGCGCCTCGCTGGATCAGGCGCAGCTCATCCAGGCGGTGCCGCGTCTGGTGAAGATGTGCTTCGCGGCCGCTTTCCCGAAGCTCGTCGAACGGGCGGTGGCTGGTCTCACTCTCACGCACATCGCCGCGCCGCCGCCCGCCGTCTCGCCGCGCGCGGACACTCAGTATTTCTCGGTGGCGCAGTCGGGTCCGTGCTGGCTCAAACTGCGCGAGACGGCAGAAGTGGGTATCTATGCACCCGACTCGCTCCCCGATGCGCAACTCGATCTTCTCGTGGTTCAGGAACAGTGACCTCGCCGCTCCAGAGGCGTCACTTCTCTGATATGATGCCTGCATGACGATTCCCAGCCAGACTGCACCTCACGTGGCGGGCCGCTCCGACGGCTCGCGTCAGCCTCCCTCTCCGCGTCGCGGCCTGATGGCTCTGGCGCTGCAGGAGGTACTCACCGCAACGGTGCGCCTTCGCGCCGACCGTCAGGTAGCGGCCGACGCTGATTCCTTCCGTCGACACATTCGACAGGTGATCGCCGCCGCCGAGCAGGAAGCACGGCGCGCCGGCTACGAGGACGAACACACCCGCTTCGCGATCTACGCCACGGTCGCCTTCCTCGACGAGTCGGTGCTGAACTCCACGCGACCGATGTTCGCCGAATGGCCGCGCAGGCCGCTGCAGGAGGAACTCTACGGCGGGCACCTCGGGGGCGAGATCTTCTTCGACTACATCCAGCAGCTCCTCGAGCGTCCCGATTCCGAGGACCTCGCCGATGTGCTCGAGGTTTTCCAACTCTGTCTGCTGCTCGGTTTCTCGGGCAGGTACGGTGCAGGCGGCTCGGGTGAACTGCAGCGCCTCTCCTCGCGGATCGAAGACAAGATCCGGCGAATACGCGGCCCGTACGGCGAGCTCGCACCATCCTGGACGCCGCTCGCTTCCGGGATGCCCGCACCGCCGAGCGACCGCTGGATTCGGCCGCTTGCATATGGCGCAGTCGCGGCGGCGGTTCTCGCCGCTGTGCTCTTCGCCATCTATCATTTCTCGCTCTCTTCGGCCGTGTCCACGCTGCAGCAGGTTGCACTGAACACGGTGGGCAGATGACGATGCGCTCCGCCAGCTCCGCGCGCATCCTCGACTTCATGGAGTCGTGGCGATGACTCCGAAATTGCGCATCGGGCTCATCGCGGCAGCCTCATTCCTTCCATTCGCGATCCCGGCGTGGTCGCTCGGCGGTCCGCTGAAGCTGCAGGGTGCGAGTCTCTGGGTGCTGCGAATCGGGCTCACGCTGCTCGGCCTCGTCGCGGCGGGCGTCATCGCCTGGTTCCTGTGGAGAAAGGAGTCGGGCACGCAGCGCAAGGTCGGCAGGACCGATGACATAGACACCACCGCCGCCGCCGCGAGGGCGAAGCTCGCCGCAGCGCGCACGACCGGCGGGAGCACGATCGGTTCGCTTCCCGTGGTGCTCCTGACGGGACTTCCGGGGAGCGCGAAAACCACCGTCGTGACGCGCTCGGGGATGGATGCCGAGCTGCTCGCGGGCGCAGTGGCGGCCGGCGACGTACCTGCGTCCACGAACGGGATCAACGTCTGGTACTCGAACGGCGCCGTGTACGTGGAGGCTGGCGGAAGCGTCTCGGCCGACCGCGACCGCTTCGCGCGCGTGATCGAACATCTGCGGCCGCGCAGGATGGCGGCCGTGTTCGGTCGCGGGAGGCAGGCACCGCGCGCAGTGGTGGTATGTGTGGCGTGCGACGACTTTCTGCAGCAGGGTGCTACCGACGTCGTGATGCGAAACGCGCACACGCTGCGCGAGCGGCTCGCGGAGGCGGCGGTGCAGCTCGGCGTGCGGCTTCCCGTGTACGTGCTCTTCACGCGCGCCGATCGCATTCCATACTACACCGACTACGTCCGCAATCTCTCGAACGGCGAGGCGCGCCAGCCGCTGGGTGCTGCGCTTCCGGGCGACGAGGGTGCCGCGGGGCTGTACGCCGACCGCGAAACGGCGCTTCTCGAGGCGAGCTTCCAGAAGCTGTTCCTGTCGCTCGCCGAGCATCGCGTACAGTTGCTCGAGCGCGAGAGCGCAGCGGCGCCGAAGCCGGGGCTCTACGAGTTTCCGCGCGAGCTGCGCAAGATGGCGCCGCTCGCGGTGCGCTTCCTCGTGGAGCTGTGCAAGCCCAGCCAGTTGCAGGTGAGTCCGATACTGCGCGGCTTCTATTTCACCGGTGTCCGTCCGGTGATCGTGACCGACGCGGTACAGGAGTCGGCACCCGGCGCGGGCGTGGGCGCCGAGAGTCGCGGCAGCGCCTCGAGTGCCACCGCGGTGTTCAACGCAGCCGCCGCGCTGGAAGCGGCGCGCGGCGCGGCTCCGAGTGCACCCGCGGCCGCCGTGACGCGGAAGATTCCGCAGTGGGTCTTTCTCCAGCGCTTCTTCGGCGACGTCGTTCTGGGCGATCGCGCCGCGATGAGCGCCACGGGCGGGGGGACGCGCGTCTCGCTGCCGAGGCGACTCCTGCTGGCCGCGGCCGCGCTGTTCTTCGTCTTCCTCGCGGCCGGCTTCACGCGATCGTACTTCGGCAACCGCCAGCTCATCCGCGGCACAGCCGCCGCGATGGAAGGGGTGGCCGGCGCACCGGCGGGCACGCAGGCTGCCGCGCCACAGGCCGGGCCTGCGCTCGCAGATCTGGAGCGGCTCGACACGCTGCGCGCGCATCTCGAGGCGCTGAGCACGCACGACAGCGACGGCGCACCGCTGCGGCTTCGCTTCGGACTCTACACCGGCGGCGAGATCTACGCGAAGGCGCGTGCGGCGTACTTCGATGCCTTCGAACGGCTTCTTTTCGGGAGCACGCGTGAGGCGATGGTCGCGCACCTGGCCGCGCTCCCGGATTCTCCACGTCCTGTAGACGACTACAAGAGCAGCTACGATCTGCTGCGCGCCTATCTCATCTCCACGGAGCAGCCCACGCACAGCACGCCGGAGTTCCTCGCGCCGGTGCTGCTCGCCCAGTGGTCGAGCGCACATCCCGCCGACACGCTCGTGTCGAGGGTGGCGGAGCGCCAGTTCGCGTACTTCGCGAACGAGTTGAAGGTGGCCGACCCCTACACGCTTGCCGCGGATGCTGCATCGGTATCGCATGCGCGCGCGTTCCTGGCGCAGTTCGCGGGCGTGGAGCCGATCTACCAGGCGATGCTGGCTGAAGTCGAGAAGGGGAATCCGCCGATCCAGTTCAACCGCGACGTCGCCGGATCGGCGGCGTACGTGGCGGAGCCGTACACCGTGCCCGGCGCGTACACGAAGGGCGGCTATGCCGCGATGCAGTCGGTGCTGGCATCGGCGGACCGCTTCTTCGAAGGAGAGGAGTGGGTACTGGGCGACCGCCGCGCTGCTCCGCTCGACAAGGCGAAGACGCTCGCCGAGCTGCGCGAACGGTACCGGAACGACTACGTGGCAGCATGGGCGGCATACTTGAAGTCGGCCACCGTGGTGCCGTACCGCGGAGTGAAGGATGCGGCCGAGCGGCTGGCGGTGCTCGCCGGGCCGCAGTCGCCTCTCCTGGTGCTGCTCGCCACCGCATCGCGCCACAGCGTGGTGGACACCCAGTACATCGGCCCGGCGCTCGCGCCCGTGCAGGCGGTGACGCCACCCACCGACAGCGGCAAGTACATCGGCCCCGCGAACCAGGACTACATGGGCGCGCTCGCGGCGCTGCAGGCCGCGCTCGGAGGCGTGGCCGCCTCGCCGCCGGGTGGAGCGGACGCGCAGGTCGCGCAGGCGATGACCAGCGTGACCGCCGCGAAACTCGCGTCGCAGAAGATCACGCAGCAGTTCGCGGCGACAGCCGATGGAACCGTGCGCGCAGCCGTCACGCGACTGCTCGACGATCCGGTTTCACGAGTGGAGCCGTATCTGCGGAACTACGGCGCGACCGAGTTGAACGCGAAGGGCGCGTCGTTCTGCTCGAACTACCGCTCGGTGCTGGCGAAATATCCGTTCAATCCAGCCGCATCGACCGAGGCTACGCCGGAGGAAGTAGCTGCGCTCTTCAAGCCGGTCACCGGCGGGATCTGGTCCTTCTACGACGAGACGGTCCAGAACGTACTGGTGCGTCAGGGGAGCGAGTTCGTCTCGAAGGGCGGCGGGAGCATGACTGTGTCGCCGGCCTTCCGCGCGTTCTTCAGCAAGGCCGCGGCGGTTTCGGAAGCGCTCTTCCCGCAGGGGGCGACCACGCCTCAACTCACGTTCGCGGTGCGGCCGGTTCTGGTGGACGGAGTCACCGAAGTGGACGTGACGGTGGACGGCGCGACGAACCAGTACGGCAACGTGTCGCGTCCGCACTCGTTCACCTGGCATGCGACAGCTGCGAGCACGGCGAGCATCGGCGGGCGGGCGAACGCAGGGAGCCCGAGGATCGTGGTACAGGACATCAGCGGGACGTGGGCACCGTTCCGGCTTTTCGATAACGCCACGCGCTCGACGATGACGGGGAACGTGTTGCGGGCGGAGTGGGCAGCCGCTGGCGGAGAGAAGGTGAGGGTTGGGCTGGAGGTGGACTTCGGCAACTCGGCGCCGGTTCTCCGCAAGGGATATTTCGCCGGTTTCACCTGCGTTGGACGAATCGCGCAATGAGTGCTACTATAGTTGGCTGTTCGTTCCCTCGATTGGCCGAGTGTTCCCCCCGGCCGCCGTCAGATCTTCTTCTGTAAAAGCATTCATCGCACTCGAGGCCGGCCGCACTGGCCGTCGCGCGTGCGCACCCGGACCTCCGCCGCTACGTGCGCGGCGGTGGTCTCGTAGACAGGAACCAATACCCGGAGCCCGGTCATGGCCAAGGAGAGCACCCAGAGAAAGCTGGAGCGCGTGCGTCCACCGCGTGTCAACATCAGCTACGACGTGGAGACAGGCGGCGCGATCGAGATGAAGGAGCTTCCCTTCGTGATGGGGGTGCTCGGTGATTTCTCGGGCCAGCCGGTAGAGCCGCTGGAGCGCCTGAAGGAGCGCAAGTTCGTCGAGGTCACGCCCGACAACTTCGACGACGTGCTGGCGAGCATGAAGCCGCACCTCGCCTTCACGGTGGAGAACAGACTGAGCGACGACCCCGACGGCGGCAAGCTCGCGGTCGACCTCACGTTCAAGAGCATGGACGACTTCTCGCCCGATGCGGTGGCGCGGCAGGTGAAGCCGTTGAAGGAACTGCTCGATCTCAGGACGAAGCTCGCCGACCTGCGCGGCACGCTGCAGGGGAACGACAAGCTCGAGGAGATCCTGCAGACCACGCTGAGCGACGATGCATCGATGGGCAAGCTGAAGGCGGAGCTCGAGAAGGACGGAGGATCCAATGGCGAATAAGGCGGAAGCGCAGCCACAGCAGGCTGCCCTGGAAGCGACCGAGCTGAACCTGCTCGACCAGATCGTGGAGCAGGGCCGCTTCGGGAAGGACACCGCGGCGCAGGAGCGCGGCCGCGACATGATCAAGGAGTTCGTGTCGGAGGTGCTCGCCGGCCAGATCACCATGGCGCGCGACACCGAGGCGATGCTCAACGCGCGCATCGCGCAGATCGACCGCCTCGTGTCCACACAGCTCAACGAGATCATGCACGCGCCGGAGTTCCAGAAGCTCGAGGGAACGTGGCGCGGCCTCAAGTATCTCCTCTCGCAGAGCGAGACCAGCGAGAACCTGAAGATCAAGGTGCTCAACGTCTCGAAGAAGGATCTTCTCAAGGATCTGCAGCGCGCACCGGAATTCGATCAGAGCGCGCTGTTCAAGAAGGTGTACGAGGAGGAGTTCGGCGTGTTCGGCGGCGCGCCCTTCGGCGCGCTGGTGGGCGACTACGAGTTCGGCCGCTCGGGTCAGGACATCGAGCTCCTCGAGAAGGTGGCACAGGTGGCGTCGGCGTCGCACGCGCCGTTCCTCACCGCGGCGTCATCCGAGATGTTCAACCTCGAGAGCTACACGCAGCTCGACGCGCCGCGCGACATGGGGAAGGTCTTCGACACCACCGAATACGCGAAGTGGAAGTCGTTCCGCCAGTCGGATGATGCGCGCTACGTCGCGCTCACCCTTCCGCGCATGATGCTGCGCGAGCCCTACGGCCCGGACACGGTGCCGATCGAGGCGTTCAACTACGACGAGCAGGTGGACGGCACCGATCACGGCGCGTACCTGTGGGGCAACGCGGCGTGGGGGCTGGCATCGCGCGTGACGCAGGCGTTCGCGTCGTACGGCTGGTGCGCCACCATCCGCGGCGTGGAGAGCGGGGGTCTGGTGGAAGGGCTGCCGGTGCACAACTTCCGCACCGACAGTGGTGACGTCGCCATGAAGTGCCCCACCGAGACGGCCATCACCGACCGGCGCGAGAAGGAGCTCGCCGACCTCGGCTTCGTGCCGCTGGTGCATCGCAAGGGCTCCGACAGCGCGGCGTTCTTCAGCGTGCAGTCGGCGCAGAAGCCCAAGGTATACGACAACCCGGCCGCCACGGCCAACGCGCGCATCTCGGCGCAGCTTCCCTACCTGTTCGCGGTCTCGCGCTTCGCGCACTACCTCAAGGCGATGATGCGCGACAAGATCGGCGGCTTCATGTCGCGTGAAGAGGTCGAGCGGTATCTCAACAGGTGGATCAACAACTACACCATCGCGAACGACGATGCCGGCCTCGCCCTCAAGGCGCAGCACCCGCTGAAGGAGGCGCGCATCGAAGTCATGGAAATCCCCGGCAAGCCGGGCGCGTATCGCGCCGTGGCGTTCCTCCGTCCGCACTTCCAGCTCGATGAGCTGAGCATGTCGATGCGGCTGGTGGCGGACTTGCCGCAGGCCGCCAAGTAGCACGGGATGGTGG
>JBIQLU010000029.1:17141-24461 GCA_044463985.1 Gemmatimonas aurantiaca
GCGGCTGTAGCGCAGGTGCGGAGGTGCCCACCCGGGCGACGATATGCGAGTCGGACCCACTGATCATTCAAGGAGAGTACGACAATGGCAGCGGACTGTTTCCTCAAGATCGAAGGCATCGACGGAGAATCGGAAGACGCCAACCACAAGGGTGAGATCGAAGTCCTGAGCTGGAGCTGGGGAGCATCGCAGCCCGCCTCGATGGCGACCGGAAGTGGCGGCGGCTCCGGAAAGGTGAACATGCAGGATTTCAGCTTCTCGTTCCGCAACGGCAAGGCTTCGCCGAAGCTCATGCTCGCCTGCGCGAAGGGAAAGCACATCAAGAGTGCCGTGTTCACCTGCCGCAAGGCGGGTGGGGACCAGGAGGAATTTCTGGTCTTCACGCTGAGTGACTGCATCGTCAGCTCGTATCAGACGGGCGGCAGCGGCGGCGAGGATCTCCCCATCGAGAGCCTCACGTTGAACTTTGCCAAGGTGGAGATGCAGTACAAGCCGCAGGGCTCCGATGGCTCGCTCGGCTCGCTCGTGAAAACGGGTTGGGATCTGAAGACGAACGCGAAAGTCTGACCTCGAGCCAGGCGACCGAGATGAATGCGCGCGAGCTGTTCAGTGCGGGGAAGCTGGATGAGGCGATAAAGGCGCTGGGCATGGAGGTGCGGGACAACCCGCTCGATGCCCAGCGACGGACTTTCCTCTTCGAGCTGCTCTGCTTCGCCGGAGAATACGACCGTGCGGCCAGGCATCTGGATGTGCTGGGCGATGGCGGCGCGCAGGCGAGTCTCGGCATGCTGCTTTACAGAAGTGCGTTGCACGCGGAGCACGTCCGCAGGGATGTGTTCCGCGGCGGCACACTGCCGTCGGCCGCGCAGGCGGCTGAACGAACGATATCCGGAAGCATCAACGGGAAGCGCTTCGACACTCTCGTCGATGCGGACCCGCGCGTTGGACCCCGCTTCGAGCTCTTCGCGGCGGGACAGTACACTCTGCTGCCGCTCGACCAGATCGAGTCGGTCACGATGCAGGCACCGACGCGGCTGCGCGACCTCCTCTGGTCGCCCGCCGTGGTGCGCACCGGCCCGCGCTTCGAGGGGCTCGAGCTGGGCGAGGTGCTTCTGCCGGTGCTCTCGCCGGAGAGCGCCGACGATAGCGACGATGCGGTGCGCCTCGGGCGCGTCACCGAGTGGGTGGCGCTCGACGGTGTCGAAGTACCGATCGGCCAGCGGCTCCTCCTCGTGGATGGCGAGGAGTTTCCGATCCTCGAACTGCGCGAGCTGAGAATAGACCAGCCGTCCGTAGCCGGCGCCTGAGAGAACGCGATGCCGCTGCGCGATGACCTCCTGAATCCGATCGCCGGCGACAACCCGGCCGGCGCCGATCTGCGCTACGATCCGCTCTACGACACGATCAAGGAAGCGCGTCGCCAGGACGACGACGCGCCGCAGGGCGAGTGGCAGCACGCGCGGAAGGTCGCGGACTGGCCACAGGTGGTGAAGCTGACGAGCGAAGCGATCGCCACGAAGAGCAAGGATCTCCAGCTCGCTGCCTGGCTCACCGAAGCGCTCCTCCATCGCGAGGGGCTCGCGGGGCTTCGCGATGGGCTCGACATGACACGCGGCCTCCTCGATGCATTCTGGGACCACATCTATCCCGAAGCCGACGACGGCGACCTCGAGTTTCGCGCCGCGCCGCTGGAGTGGGTGGGCACCAGGCTCGCGACGCCGGTGAAGCTGATCGCGATCGACGCGGCCGGGAACGATGTCTTCGCGCACACCGAGGCGCTGGCCATCGGTAGCGAGGCCGACGCCGAAGACAGCGAGGTGAAGCAGGCGCGCAGACAGGCTGCGATCGCCGACGGCAAGCCGCTCATCGAGGATATCGACAAGGCGTTTGCCGATACGCCCAAGAGCTTCTACAAGAAGCTCGTCGCGGATCTCGACGGGGCGGTGGCATCGCTCGCCGCGCTCGAGGCGCTCGCGAACGAGCGGTTCGGAGAATTCGCGCCGGCGTTCTTCCAGCTCCGTGAAGCGCTGACCCAGGAAGGCCACACGGTGCGGCAGCTCCTCGCGAAGAAGCTCGAGGTGGATCCCGATCCCGTGGAGGAAGCGTCGGCGGAAGCGGCGGAGGACGATGCCGCGTACGCTGCGGAAGACGGTGCGAGCGGTGGGGCCGGAAGTACGGGCGGCACGGCCGGCGCCGGGCGCGCCCTCGCGCCGGAGCCGGTGGATGCGGCCGATGCCGCCGGGCGAATCACGGTGGCCGCTCGCTTTCTACGTCGCAACGACCCCACCAATCCCGCTTCGTATCTGCTGCTCCGCGCGCTCCGCTGGGGCGAACTGCGCGCCGATGCGGGGCGCGGCGGCGGCGCGCCCGACGCGCGACTCCTCGAGGCGCCGGACACGCGCACCCGCACGCAGCTCCGCGGCCTCATGCTCGACTCCAACTGGGAAGAGCTCATCGAGAGCGCCGAGTCGGTGATGGCGACTCCGGTAGGGCGCGGGTGGCTCGACCTGCAGCGCTACACGCTCACGGCGTGTCGAGCGCTGGGTGAGGATTTCGCAGTCGTCACCAGCGCACTGCGCAGCGAGCTGCGCGTGCTCCTGGCCGCGATCCCATCGCTTCCGACGATGACGCTGATGGACGACATGCCCACCGCCACGGCCGCCACGCAGCAGTGGCTGCGCGACGAGCGGCTCATCCCCGGCGAGGGAGACTCCGAGCAGGATGGAGCGGATGGCGATGCGACCGAGGCCGCGCCGATGCCGAGCGCACCGACTCTGGAGCGCGAGTCGCGCGCGGGACTGGAGCGCGCCGCGGCGGAGGTACGCGCAGGGCGTCCGGAGAAGGCGATCGAGCTCCTCATGCGCGCGCTCGAGCGCGAACGCACGCGGCGCGGACGCTTCCTCCGCCAGGCGGAGCTGGCGCGCGTCATGGTGGACGCCGGCTTCGTCCAGCTCGCGCGTCCCATACTCCAGGAGCTCATGGCCGACGTGGAAAATCACAGGCTCGAGGAGTGGGAGGCCGGCAACATCGTCGCGCGTCCGCTGGCGCTCCTCTATCGCTGCCTGCAGCAGATGGACGATGACGAGTCGACGCGACAGGAGCTGTACATGCGCATCGCGCGCCTCGATCCGCTGCAGGCGCTGAGCTTCAGAGAGAGCTGACCGGTGGCGAGACAGCAGCTCGAGCGCACCGCGCAGCAGTCGCTGATCGATCGCCTCGTCGACTACGCGCCACGCGAGAGCGGCGACGCCGCGATGACCTGGTCGCACTCGCTGCATCTCCTGAAACAGTCGCTGAGGCGCGATCTCGACTGGCTCCTCAATACTCGCCGCACGGGCGATCCGGTGCCCGAGGAGTTCGTGGAGCTCCGCGGCTCGCTGTACGACTACGGGCTCGAGGACATCAGCTCCATGAGTCGCGACGATTCGGAAACGCGCTCGCGGCTCCTCCGCAGCATCGAGGAGGCGATCACCGACTTCGAGCCACGGCTCGCCGCCGTGCGCGTGTCGCTCGTGGATGAGGACGATGACCCCACGCAGCGCGAGGTGCACTTCCTCATCGAGGCCATGCTCCGAGTGGACCCGAGTCCCGAGCCGGTGGTGTTCGACACGGTGCTCGAAGTGGGTAGTGGCGAGTACCGCCTGAAGGGTGACGCCGGTGCGTGACGATCTGCTCTTCTACTACGAGCGCGAGCTCGGCTTTCTGCGTCGCATGGGCGCGGAGTTCGCGCAGGCGTACCCCAAGATCGCCGGCCGCCTGCAGCTCGAGCCCACGAAGTGCGAGGACCCGCACGTCGAGCGACTGCTCGAGGGTTTCGCCTTCCTCGCGGCGCGCGTCCACCTCAAGCTCGACGACGACTTCCCCGAGATAAGCGACGCGCTGCTGAACGTGCTCTACCCGCACTACGTGCGGCCCATCCCGTCGATGACGCTGGTGGAGTTCGAGCTCGATCCGGAGCAGGGGAAGGTCACGTCGGGACTGCGCATCCCGCGCGGCTCCACGCTGTACTCGCGACCGGTGGCCGGCACTCCGTGCAAGTTCCGCACGTGCTACGACACCACGCTCTGGCCGCTCACGGTGGGGGCGGCGCAGTGGACCACGCCCGACCGGCTGCGCCCCGCGCTCCGAGCATCGGATGCCGCGGCGGCGCTGCGGCTCGAGCTGCGCTGCCTCCCCGATGTAACCTTCGCCACGCTCGATCTCGATGTGCTCCGCTTTCACGTGAGCGGTGACAGCGGGATGGTGTACGCGCTGCACGAGCTGCTCGGCAACAACTGCGTGCGCATCATCGCGCGTGAGCCCGGCGGCGGGAAGAACGCACGGAGCATCGAGCTCCCGGCGTCCGCGCTCACTCCGGTGGGATTCGGCGAGGATGAAGGGATGCTCCCGCTCCCCGGCCGGTCGTTCGTGGGCTATCGGCTGCTGCAGGAGTACTTCACCTTCCCCGAGAAGTTTCTCTTCTTCGATCTCGAAGGGTTCGGACGGCTGCGCGATGCGGGTTTCGGCGACGCGGTGGAGCTGGTCTTTCTCATCTCGCCGTACGAGCGCGGCGATCGGAAGGCTCTGCTCGAAGCCGGCGTGAACGAGCGCACCTTCCGGCTCGGCTGCTCGCCCGCGGTGAACCTCTTCGAGCAGACGTCGGAGCCGATTCTGCTGGAGCAGCGGCGCCAGGAATACCTGCTGGTACCCGATGCTCGGCGGCGCCACTCGGTCACGATCTTCTCCGTGGACGATGTGGTCGGCACCACACCCACGGCGCACGATGCGATACCCTTCGCTCCCTTCTACTCGCACCGCCACGGGAGTGCGGACCGATCGCGGATCTTCTGGCAGAGCACTCGCCGCGCAGCGGGATGGCGCGATGACGGCGGCACCGATGTCTACCTCTCGTTCGTGGACACCGGCGCGCGCTTCACGAATCCCGACGCGGATGCGGTGACCGCGCGGCTCACATGCTTCAACGCCGACCTGCCGAGCAAGCTTCCATTCGGCGGCGAGACGAGCGACTTCGAGCTGAAGGAGCCCGGTCCGGTGCGTCGGATAACCGCGATGGTGAAGCCCACTTCCGTGGTGCAGCCGCCGCTCGGCCGCCCGCAGCTCTGGCGGCTCATCTCGCAGCTCTCGCTCAACTATCTGTCGCTGGTGGACGGGGGCGGCGATCAGCTCCGCGAGATCCTCCGTCTGCACAACTTCGCCGAGAGCACCGCTGCCGAGCAGCAGATCGGTGGAATAGTCGGAGTCTCCAGCGAGCCGACCTTCGCGCGCGTCGCGTCGGAGCACGGTCTCTCGTTCGCGCGCGGACGGCGCGTACGGGTCGAGTTCGACGAGGAACAGTACTCGGGCGGGAGCGCCTACCTCCTCGCCTCGGTTCTCGAGCGCTTCCTCGGGCTCTACGCATCGATGAACAGCTTCACGATCCTCGAGGCGGGAACGCGCCAGCGCCGCCGGCCCATGCGTGTCTGGCCGCCGCGCTCCGGATGGAAGGCGCTCCTGTGAGCGGCTCCGATCTCGCGCGCCTGCTGGACGAGGAGCCGCGTTCCTTCGGCTTCTTCCAGGCCGTGCGGCTGCTGCAGCTCATGCATCCCGACCGCGCGGCCGTGGGCGGCTTCGCCGATCCGCGCGACGAGCTCCTTCGATTTCGCGCTCACACGTCGCTCGCGTTTCCGGCCACCGAGATAGAGGAGCTCGATGCGCCCGCTGGCGCGCACGCGCCGCGCGAGATGTCGGTGAACTTCATGGGGCTCGTGGGACCGCAGGGCGTTCTCCCGGTGCACTACACGCTTCTCGCCGCCGAGCGCGCGCGCGAACGTGACACCGCGATGCGCGACTTCCTCGACATCTTCAACCACCGCGTCATCTCGCTCTTCTATCGCGCGTGGGAGAAGAACCGCTTCACCGTCGCGTACGAGCGCTCGCTCGCGAGCGACGATGCCACGGCGGCGGGCGACCCGGTGCTGCGCCACGCGCGCGACCTGGTGGGCGCCGGTACCGACGGACTGCGCGGACGCGCCGGCGTCGACGACGAAACGCTGGCGTACTTCGGAGGTCTCCTCGGTCTGCACTCGCGTTCGGCGGTGGGGCTCGAGCAGCTCGTGAGCGACTACTTCGATGTCCCGGCGCGCGTGGAGCAGTTCGTGGGCGCGTGGTATCCGATAGACGTCAGCACCCAGTGCGAGATCGGCGACGAGTCTTCCATCTCCTCCGCGCTGGGGCTCGGCGCCGTGGTGGGCGACGAGGTGTGGGATCAGCAGTCGCGTATCCGCATCCGGGTGGGTCCGCTCGCGCGCGAGCGGTACGACGAATTTCTTCCCGGCGGTCGCGCACACGATGAACTCCGTTCGCTCGCGCGCCTGTACTGCGACGACGAGATCGATGTGGAGCTGCAGCTCGTGCTCGCGCGTGAAGATGTCCCTGTATGCGTGCTCGGCGCCGACACGGATGAAGATGGAATTGCACCGCTCGGCTGGTGCACCTGGCTCAGAACGGGGTCGATGGACCGTGACCCCGATGAAACCGTACTCACCCTCTAGCACGGACTGACGAGGCCATGATGGTCGACCTGCGATCACTCATCGGGAAGCTCAACCCCGTGACGCGCGGCGCGCTCGAGGCCGCGGCGGGACTCTGTCTCTCGCGCACGCACTACGATGTGGAGATCGAGCATTACCTGATGAAGCTCCTCGATTCGGCCGACGGGGACTTCTCCTTCATCATCAAGCACTACGGCGTGGACCGCTCGCGGCTGGCCGCGGATCTCACGCGCGCGCTCGACCGGCTGAAGTCGGGGAACGCGCGCACTCCGTCGCTGAGTCCCACGCTGGTGAAGATGCTCACCGACGCGTGGACGATAGGCTCGGTGGACTACGGCGCGTCGCAGATTCGCAGCGGGCACGCGATAGTGGCGCTCGTCTCCACGCCGGAGCTCGCGCGGCTGGTGGGCGACACGAGCAAGGAGATGCAGAAGATCCCCGCCGAGGCGCTGCGCAAGGATTTCGCGGCGATCACGGGGAACTCCTCCGAGGAGACGGGATCGGTGGGCGCCGGCGCGGGTGCTGGTGCGGGCGGTGCCGCCGGCGCGCCGCGCGCGGGCGGAAACACGCCGAACCTCGACCAGTACACGGTCGACCTCACCGAGAAGGCGCGGCAGGGGAAGATCGATCCGGTGCTCGGCCGCGACTTCGAGGTGCGCCAGGTGGTGGACATCCTCACTCGTCGCCGGCAGAACAACCCGATCCTCGTGGGTGAGGCGGGCGTCGGCAAGACGGCGGTGGTGGAGGGCTTCGCCAAGCGCATCGCCGAGGGCGATGTACCGCCGGTGCT
>JBIQLU010000029.1:24561-30421 GCA_044463985.1 Gemmatimonas aurantiaca
TCGCTGGAGAAGCACCACTCGGTGCGCATCCTGGACGATGGTCTCGATGCGGCAGTGCGGCTCTCGCACCGCTTCCTCGCCGATCGGCAGCTCCCCGACAAGGCAGTGAGCGTGCTCGACACCGCGTGCGCGCGCCTCGCGCTCGGCCAGAACGCCACCCCCGCCGCGGTGGAGGATGCGCAGCGCCGGCTCGACGATCTCGCCGTGCAGGAGCGCGTGCTCCAGCGCGAGGCGGCCGCGGGCGCGAACCACGCCGAGCGGCTCGCCGGGATAGTCGCCGAGCGCGCGCAGGTGGAGGAGCGGCTGGCCGCGCTCACCGCGCGCTGGAACGAGGAGCGCGAGCTGGTGAAGAACATTCGCGAGTTGCGCGAGAAGCTGGAGGCCACGGTCGGAGCCGATGGATCGGATGGGACCGATGGCGCAGGCGACGCCGCGACGCTGCGCACCGATATGGAAGAGCGCACGCGCGCGCTCGAGACGCTGCAGGGCGAGACACCGCTCGTGCGAGTGTGCGTGGACGCCGGTATCGTGGGCGAAGTGATCTCCGGCTGGACCGGAATCCCGGTGGGGAAGATGCAGCGCGACGAGACCACGACCGTGCTGGAGCTGGAAGACCATCTCGGTGCACGACTCATAGGCCAGTCGCACGCGCTGGAGCTCATCAGCCGGCGCATCCGTACCTCGCGTGCAGGGATCGAGGATCCCAACAAGCCGAAGGGCGTGTTCATGCTGGTGGGACCGAGCGGCGTGGGCAAGACGGAGACGGCGCTCGCGCTCTCCGATCTGCTCTATGGGGGCGAGCGGAATCTCATCACGATCAACATGTCGGAGTTCCAGGAGGCGCACACGGTCTCCACGCTCAAGGGATCGCCCCCGGGCTACGTGGGCTACGGGGAGGGCGGCGTGCTCACCGAAGCCGTGCGCCGCAGGCCGTACTCGGTGGTGCTGCTCGACGAGGTAGAGAAGGCGCACCCCGACGTGCTGGAGCTCTTCTTCCAGGTGTTCGACAAGGGCGTGATGGAGGATGGCGAGGGTCGGCAGATCGATTTCCGCAACACGATAATCATCCTCACCACGAACGCGGGCACCGACACGATCATGAAGCTCTGCGCCGATCCCGAGACTGCGCCGAGCCACGACGGGCTGGTGAAGGCGCTCAAGCCGGAGCTCGACAAGGTATTCAAGCCCGCCTTCCTCGGCCGCATGGTGATCATCCCCTACTTCCCCATCCGCGACGAGAACCTCAAGCGCATCATCCGGCTCAAGCTCGGCAAGATCGAGCGGCGGCTTCAGGAGACGCATCGGGTGACGCTCGCATACGAGGACATGCTGGTGGAGCAGGTGGCGCAGCGCTGCACCGAAGTCGAGAGCGGCGCGCGCAACGTGGACAACATCCTCACCAACACGCTGCTGCCGGAGATTTCGCGCGAGCTGCTCGAGTGCATGGCCACCGGCAGCAGGATCGGCACGATCAACGTGGGAGTGCGCGACGACGGGAGCTTCGACTATCGCATAGCGCCCGCCGGCGGCGTGGCGGCGAAGGGCGGGCTCGCGAACGCTGCTTCCACGACGGGCGCGCCGGCCGCGTGATGCAGCACGCCGGCGTCGCGGTCGACGCCGGCGGTAACTCCGCTACGAGGCACGAATGGCAAACAGCATCTCGCAGGCAGGGCGTCCGATCCGGCTGAAGAGCAAGGTGGCCGGCGATGCGCTCGTGCCCCGCAACGTGAGTGGTGAAGAGGGAGTCTCGCGTCCGTTCAGCTTCGAGCTGGACATGGTCTCGCTGGACACGGCGATAGACGGCGAGAAGATGATCGGGAGCGAGGCCACGATATCCATCGACATCCCCGGCGGCGGCGAACGTCTGATCAGCGGCATCTTCAGCCGCTTCTCGGCCGGTGGGCGCGATGCCGATGGGCTGTCGTCTTACCGCGGTGAGCTGGTGCCGGCGTTCTGGTTCTACACTCTGTCCATGGAGAACAGGATCTTTCAGAACCTGACTGTGCCGGACATAGTGGAGAAGGTGGTCAAATCGGCGCCCAACTCTCCCTTCAAGGTGGACTTCCGCAACGACTGCAAGGAAAGCTACCAGAAGCGCGAGTACTGCGTGCAGTACGACGAGACCCATTTCGACTTCGTGTCGCGCCTGCTCGAGGAGGAGGGAATCTTCTACTACTTCGAGCACTCATCCAGCGGGCACACCATGGTGATCGCGGACTCGGCGAGCAAGATCGAGGCGTGTCCGGTGGTGCACGAGCTGAGCATGCTGAAGGCGGGAGCCGGATCCACGGGCGAGGGGAACAGGGTGTTCGACTTCGAGCGCGAAGACATCGCCGTCACCGGCGCGCACCGCGCAACCGAGTGGGACCCGATAGCCGACAAGCGCTACAGCGATGCCACCGGTGCCAAGGGAATAGGCAAGCGCGATGAATATCCGTCGCGAGCGGTCGATCAGGATGGCGCATATCACTACGCAACGCTCCACGCCGGTGCGGCCGAGTCGCAGAGAATTCGCGCGGCCGGCACGAGCAACTCCCCCGCGCTGCAGAGCGGGAAGAGCTTCGACCTCACCGATCACTTCCGGCGTGACGCGAATCAGAGCTACCTGCTCACTGCCGTGCACCACTCGGCATCCATGCCGGTGGCGGTGCGCGGCACATCGGGGAGCGAGGGCTTCGAGTATCGGAACTCGTTCACCGCGATTCCGGCGACGCTCACCTTCCGGCCGCCGCGCGTCACGCCCAGGTCGGTGATCCACGGCTCGCAGACCGCGAAGGTGGTGGGGAAGAAGGGCGAGGAGATCTGGGTGGACAAGTACGGCCGCGTGAAGGTGGCCTTCCACTGGGACATCGCCGGCACCACCGACGAAACGGCGTCGTGCTGGGTGCGCGTGTCGAGCGCGTGGGCTGGGCACGGCTTCGGCTGGATCCAGTTGCCGCGCGTGGGCGAGGAGGTGATAGTCGACTTCCTCGAGGGCGATCCGGACCGTCCGATCATCACGGGACGCGTGTACAACGGCACCAACATGCCGCCGTGGGCGCTGAACGCGAACCAGACGCGCGCGGGTCTGCGCACGCGCAGCTCGAAGCAGGGCGGCGAGAAGAACGTGAACGAACTGTACTTCGAGGACAAGAAAGGCGAGGAGCAGGTCTTTCTGCACGCCGAGCGCGCGCTCGTCACGGAGGTGGAAGCGGATGAGACGCGTACCGTGGGGCATGACCGCACCACGACCATCCAGAACGCCGACACCCGCACGGTGAAGGAAGCCGACGACACCACCACGGTGGAGAAAGGGAATCAGAGCATCGAGATCAAGATGGGGAACCGGTCGCTCGTGCTCGGGCAGGGGAACGAAAGCATCGAGATCAAGCAGGGAGATCAGAGCATCGAGATCAAGATGGGAAACCAGAGTCTCGAACTCGGCATGGGCAACCAGAGCATCAAGCTGAAGATGGGGAACCAGACGACGAAGGCGGATCTAGGAAGCATCTCCAGCGAAGCGATGCAGAAGATCGAGTTGAAGGTGGGGCAGAGCAGCATCGTCGTCGACCAGATGGGCGTGCAGATAAAGGGTATGACGGTGAAGATCCAGGGGCAGATGCAGACGGAGGTGAAGGGCCTCATGACCACGGTGAGCGGCGACGCGATGCTCACCGCCAAGGGCGGCATCACCATGATCAACTGAGCCGATGTCGACACCCACATCCTCCGAAACGCAGTCCGTCCCCACGCCGCGCACGATGCCGGAATTCTGCGAGATCGCGGAGCTCGGCGATGAGGCAAAGGGATTGCTCGATCCAGGTCACACCCCCCGCGAGTTCATGAACGTGCTGGTCGACGGCGAGCATTTCCCGGACGCGATCCGCTTCCTCGCGCACGCGCTGCCGAGGCGCGAAGGAATCTGGTGGGCCTGGGTGTGCGCTCGCGGTGCGGCGGGCAATGATCCCTCGCCCGAGGTGAAGGGCGCGCTCGATGCGGTGGAGCGCTGGGTCACGCAGCCTACCGATGCGAATCGCCGTGCATCGTTCGCGGCGGCGGAGGCGGCCACGCTGTCGACGCCGGCCGGATGCGCGGCGCTCGCCGTGTTCTTCAGCGGTGGGAGCATGGGGCCCGCCGACACTCCGCCGGTACCACCAGGCGAATTCATGACCGCGAAGGCGATAACCGGCGCCGTGATGGCAGCGGCGGTGTGCTCGGAACCGGAGCGCGCGCCGGACAAGTATCGCGCGTACATCTCGCACGGACTCGAGGTGGTCAAGCGCCTCGATCTGTGGGGCGCTACGGGGGAGGGAGACGGCAGCCATGGGTAAACCGGCTTCGCGCATCACCGACATGCACGTCTGCCCCATGGTGACGGGCGTGGTGCCGCACGTGGGCGGACCGATCATGCCGCCCGGCTGCGTCACGGTTCTCATCGGGAAGCTCCCCGCCGCGCGCGCCACCGACATGGCTGTCTGCGTTGGTCCACCGGACGTCATCGCGCTCGGATCGATGACTGTGCTGATCGGGAAACTCCCAGCCGCCCGCATGGGTGACATGACCGCCCACGGCGGAAGCATCGTCCTGGGACTGCCCACCGTCCTGATTGGCGGGTGACGGGGGTCGGCTCTTTACAGCATTGCCGCCAAGTTGATTCCTCTCAATCCACCTCGGGGACACACTGCCATGGCGCAACTTCCCACATACGATGAATGGATGAAGGACACGTGGTCGCTTACGAGTCCGCGCAGCGCGTTCCTCAAAGTTCTCGACGATGCGATCAAGACGTACAACTCGAACAAGTCGCCCGACAACAAGGCGAAGGTCAAGACCGCGCTCGACCGCTGGCGGTTCGAGCAGAGCAAGCAGGGGAAGGACTGGCGGACCAGCGTGCGCAACCAGAAGCAGGCGGTCAGCAATCTCTATCGGGCGGTGAGCGACCAGGACAAGCGCTCGTTCACGAAGGAAGAGATGGACGCGCTGAAGTACATCGCCCAGGCTCAGAAACTGGCACTGGCCAAACAGTTCGCCACGGCCGAAATCAGATTCAAGCCCACGACGCTCGTAGGGATGGCACAGGGCGCGGGGACCGCATGGCAGCAGTTCAAGACGGGGACACAGTCGTTGAAGCAGGGTGCTTCGACTGCGAAAGGCGTGTACGGCGCCGGCAAGGGGGTTCTGGGGGGTGTTCAGCAGGCGCGGAAAGGTATTTCACCAGCGATGGCGGCATCCGCCGCGAGCCACGCAAACTTCGCCGTGATCCGGACCAAGGTGGTCGAGCTGTGCCGCGCGCTATGCCCGGATGTCGACCCCAATCACGTCTTTTCGGCGCTTCACCTTGGTGGTGTCGAGTCGTTTGCCGCAGACGTGGCGCCGTTCGTCGGAATCATTTCCTCGGGTGGCAAAGCGGTGATCGGCTGGATCGGCGTTGCAAAGAAGGCCTATGAATCGGTGGACCTGGAAAGTCGGCGGCACGCGTTCGCGCCCGGTGACCCAGAGGCGGCCTTCGATGCGGTGAGCGAGCTGCTCGATCGCGAGATAGCGGCCAGCGCGGCCGGAGCCACGGTCAAGACCGCAGCCTTCACCGGGAAGACGCTGGGCACCTTTGCGGACTTTGGATCGGTCACCGGCCCCGTTATCGGTCTGCTGGAGCTCCTGGCCACCGTGCTGCAAGCGGTAGTGGAGTATGTGCGCGACTTCCTCGAGTGCCGGAAGGCCAGCAAGCTGCTCAAGACGGGGCCTCTCGACTTCAGGCTGTTCGTGGCGAGTCCGATTCTCGGCTGCTATTTCCTCGTGATCCAGGATCACAGCACGATCATCAACTTCGCGGTGGGAGACTACGGGACGCCGAACTTCGTGTTCGACGTCGAGCGGCTGGTCA
>JBIQLU010000030.1:0-15219 GCA_044463985.1 Gemmatimonas aurantiaca
TCACCCGGTTCATCATCCGCGGGAAGGCGATCGCCTCCCGCAGGTGCGGCAGGCCGCAGATCCACGACACCGTGCGCTCCAGGCCGAGTCCAAAGCCGGAGTGCACGAACGTGCCGTACTTCCGCAGCTCCAGATACCAGCCGTACGCGTCCATGGGGAGCTTCTCCTCCACGATCCGCGCCCGAAGCTTCTCGTAATCGTCCTCGCGCTGGCTCCCGCCGATGATCTCGCCGTATCCCTCCGGCGCCAGGAGATCGTCACAGAGGACCGTGCGCGGATCGGAGGGATTCTCCTTCATGTAGAACGCCTTCGCTTCTCTGGGGTAGTTGAACACGAATACGGGGCGGTCGTATTCCTCCACCACCAGCGCCTCGTCTTCGGCTCCCAGATCCTGGCCCCATTCGATGCTGCTCCCTTTCTTCCGCAGCAGCGTTATGGCGTCACCGTAGTCGACCCTCGGAAAGGGTGGCTTCACCCGCTCCAGATGCGAAGTGTCGCGCTCGAGCTCTCGCAGTTGCGCCTGGCACCGCTCCAGACAGCGTTGAACGATGTACGACACGAAATCTTCCTGGAGCCGCATGTTGTCGTTCGAGTCGTTCCAGGCGACTTCGGGTTCGATCATCCAGAACTCGGTGAGGTGTCGACGCGTTTTCGACTTCTCCGCCCGGAACGTGGGACCGAATGTGTAGATGCTCCCGAACGCGGCGGCCGCCGCTTCACCGTAGAGCTGGCCCGTCTGTGCCAGATACGCCTTTCCTTCGTCGAAATATTCGGTCTCGAAGAGGCCGGATCGCTCGCCGATCGCTGCCGTGAGGATCGGCGTATCTACCCGAAGAAATTCCCGATCATAAAAGAAATCGTGTATCGCCTTCTCGATCTCGTTCCTGACGATCGCAATCGCGCGCTGGCGTTCGGAGCGCAGCCAGAGGTGCCGGTTGTCGAGCAGGAAGTCGACCCCGTGCTCCTTGGGCTGGATGGGATAGTCCACCGGGCTCGTGCCGATGATCTCGATGGACGCGACGCCCATCTCCACTCCGCCTGGCGCCCGGTCATCCACCCTGACCTCGCCCGTGAGCGCGAGGGAGGTCTCCACCGTCAGTCCGGAGAAGCGATCCCAGACTTCCGGAGCGACCTGATTCTTCACGAGCACGCCCTGCATGATTCCCGTACCGTCGCGTACGACGACGAAGGCCACCTTCCCCGACGACCGGACGTGGGTAACCCAGCCGCGAACGGTCGCTGTCTGCCCTTCCAGCCGTCCGAGTGCGGCTATGCGCTCGATGCTCGACATCATTGCTGTGGTTGGATTTACGTGTGAGGTTCGGCAACCTATCCGAACTCCGAAATGCTGTCAACGCCAACGTGTGACCTGCATCACGCGCGCTCCGCTGCCGCTGGCGCGACGGCGCGGTTCCGTGTACGATGCAGTCAGAACAGCAGCACCATCCGCGACCGTCACGCGTTCTCGCTTCATGGCGCCGGCCGGTACGACGCCCGCGTCTCGACCGTACATTGCTTCAATCCTATCGTCCAACGTTCGACGCGCATGGGCTTCAGCCGCCTGATGCCACTCCGCGCGGCGACCTGCCGCTCTTCGCTTCGTCCGGCAATGCCGGGCGAAGCAGCCCGCACCGCACACCGACGTGGGGAGCGGCCACAGGCATGACCATCCGGTCGAAGCTGGCGCTCGGACTGTTCGCGATCGCCATCGTCCTGCTCCTCCCGCTCGCACTCGCGCTTCAATCGCTCGAGCGTTTGCACGTCACTACCACGCTGCTGCAGCGACGCGAGTTCGCAGCGTCGCTGCTGTTGAACAGGCTGCGTGCCGGTTCCGACGAAGTGCAGCGTCTCGAGCTCACGCTGGCGATCATACCGACTCGAGAGAACAAGGACGCGCTCGACTCGCAGCTCGCCGCGCTCGCGGCACGCGCCGACTCGCTGCGAGGGTTCGGCATGGAGGGCGCCGCCGAGTCCATGGGCTCCTCAGTGCGCGACGTCACGGCGTTCATGACCTCGGAGTACGCGGCACTCGAGGCCGGCCGCGTAGCGAAAGCCGACTCGATCTCCGCGCGTCAACTCCGGCCCGCGATCACCAGAATGGAGCGTGGACTGACCGTCGCGGAAGCCGAGCTGCGCGATCGCACGAGCCGTCTCGTGTCTGCCGCGACGGAGGAGACGGCCGCGGCGCGCAACGCGGCAGCGCTGGCGCTCGCAGTGGCTGGTACGCTCGCGCTCATAATTTCCGTACTCCTGTGGCGCAGCATCAGTCGCCCCGTGGTGGACCTCGAGCACGGAATGGCGGCGGTGGCGGATGGCAACTTCGGCTATCGATTGGGAATCGGCACCAAGCGACGCGATGAATTCGGTCGCCTCGCCCAGAGCTTCCAATCGATGGCGCAGCAACTCGCCCAGCTCGATCAGCTCAAGGCGGAGTTCATCTCCATTGCATCGCACGAGCTCAAGACACCGATCAACGTGATAGTGGGCTATCTGCAGCTCATCGACGAGGAAGTCTACGGCCCGGTCTCGGACAAGCAGCGCGAAGTACTGCGAACGATAGACACCCAGACCCGCTCGCTCGCGCGGCTCGTGCATCAACTGCTCGACATCAGCCGCTTCGAGGCCGGCGGTGGGAAGCTCGAGTTGCGTCCCGTGCGTTTCGATCACTTCCTGGCCGAGCTGGAAAGCACGTTCAGGGTACTCGCCATGCAGCGCGGCGTGAGCTTTCGACTGGAGCAGATCGGATCTCTTCCGCACGAGGTCGTCTGGGACCGCGACAGGATGAGCGAGGTGCTCGGCAACCTCCTGTCGAACGCGTTCAAGTTCACCGAGCACGGCGGCCTGGTGGAGCTCATCGCCGAAGCGAGAGATGGAGCAGTCGTGCTGACGATTCACGACACGGGCGCAGGGATCCCTCCGCGGCAGCTCGCGCACATCTTCGAGAAGTTCTACCAGGCGGACAACCAGGACTCCGCCGCGCACGGCGGTACGGGACTCGGACTCGCTATCGCGAAGCAGATAGTCACTGCGCACAGAGGCGACATCACGGTGGAGAGCACCGTCGGAGCGGGTACGTCGTTCCGTATCGTGCTGCCGGAACGCGCCGCGACGAGATCGCGCGGGCAGGTTCCCACGCCCGAGACCTCCGGTGTGGGAGCACACGTGTGAGAGTACTGCTTCGCGCCCTGGCAATGGCGTTTCTGGCGTCGGTGCTCGCCGCGTGCGCCACGGCGGTCCATCGCACCATGCCGCCCGCCGCTGGCGAATGGATCTACGTGCTGGGATCGGCCAAGGAAGCCGCCGCCGAAGGGCGCTACAGCGACGCTGATCGCGCTCTCCAGGACTTCATGCTCGCGTACGCCGGCGCACCCGAGGCGCGCGAAGCAGCCTACTGGCGCGCGCTCCTCACGCTCGACCCGGCAAACCGCGGCGGCGACACGCGCAGCGCCGAAAAGCAGCTCGAGGAATATCTTCGCGACACCGCCAGCACGCTCCACCGCACCGAGGCGCTCACGCTCGACCGGCTCGCGTCGCTGATAGACTCGCTCGGCCGCACGCATCGAATCTCCATCAGCAGTTCCGACGCTGCTCGCGCCGAACAGGCCGAGAAAGCCGACCAGCGCGAGGCGGAGCTGCAGAAGGAAATCCAGCGGCTGAAGGAGCAGCTCGACAAGGCGACGGCCGAGCTCGAGCGGGTAAAGAAGCGCCTCTCCGAGAAGACGCCCACTCCCCACTAGCGACTGCAGCCGTTCAACCCACCCTGAAAAGCTCCAGAGCGCGCGCGTAGCGCTCGGTCAGCGCTCGCCTGATTCCCGCATTCGCGGCACTGGTGAGCTCCGGGTCGCGCTCCAGGATCTCGCCGGCCAGCTCGCGCGAAACCAGGAGGAGGCGTTCGTCACGCAGTGGATCGGCCACCTTGAAGGTGGGCGTCCCACTCTGCCTCTCGCCGAAGAGATCGCCCATCCCGCGGAGAGCGAGATCGGCCTTCGCGATCTCGAAGCCATCTTCCGTCCCCGTGAAGATCTCCAGCCGCCGTGTCGAATCCGGCGCGGAGTCGCCGAGGAGAATGCAGTAGCTCTCTTCCGCACCGCGGCCCACGCGTCCGCGAAGCTGGTGAAGCTGCGAGAGACCGAAGCGCTCCGGATGCTCGATGAGCATCACCGTGGCGTTCGCGACATCGATGCCGACTTCGATCACGGTGGTGGAGACCAGGATGTCCAGTTCGTGATCGCGGAAGGCGCGCATGGTCGCGTCGCGCTCTTCGCTGTCGAGTCTCCCGTGGAGAAGAGCGAGGCGGCGGTGGGCGAACGCACCCGACGCGAGCTCCTCGTACATGGTGGTGGCCGCCTTGAGGTCGAGCTTCTCCGACTCCTCGATCACGGGGTAGACGATGTACGCCTGTCTGCCGCGCTCGATTTCGCTGTCGATGAACGCGAGGATCTTCTGACGCGACTTGCCACGGCGCAGGGCGGTCTTGACGGGCCGCCGGCCGGCAGGGCGTTCGTCGAGCAGGCTCACATCGAGATCGCCGTGAAGCGTGAGCGCGAGCGACCGGGGGATCGGGGTCGCGCTCATGAGCAGGGTATCGGGTCGCATTCCGCTCTGGTCGTCCCCCAACCCTTTGCTGCCGAGCGCGGAACGCTGCTCCACGCCGAAGCGATGCTGTTCGTCGATGGCCGCGAAACCGAGCCTGCCGAAGCGAGTCCCGCTCTGCACCAGTGCGTGCGTGCCCACGGCCACGAGCGGCTCGCCGCTCTCGAGCGCCGCAGCAGCCGCGCGTCGCTCGCGCGCCGGGAGCGACGCGGTGAGCAGCACGGTACGCACTCCCAGAGGATCGAGGAGCGCGCGGAAGGTGCGGGCGTGCTGCTCCGCCAGCAGCTCCGTGGGTACCATGATGGCGGCCTGGTAGCCGTTCTCCACGGCGAGGAGCGCCGCGAAGAGCGCGACGATGGTCTTGCCGCTTCCCACGTCGCCCTGCAGAAGGCGGTGCATGCGGAACTCGCCGCACATATCCGCGAAGATCTCGCGCGTGGCGCGCACCTGCGCGCCGGTGAGCTCGTATGGCAGCGACTCTCTCAGCCGCGAGGTGAGGTCGCGCCTGTTGGTGAACGCGATCCCTTCCCGCTTCTCGCGGGAGAGCGACTTCGCGCGACTCTGCAGGATGTGGAAGAAGAAAAGCTCGTCGAACGCGATCCGGTCGCGCCCTCGCATGGCTTCACTGACCGATGCCGGTCGATGCACCATGCGCAGCGCCTCCTGAAGCTGCGGGAGAGCGGCGCGTTGCAGCAGATCACCGGGGAGTCGTTCGCGAACGAGCGGAAGGAGCGTATCGAGGTGTGCGTCGATCAGCGACCGGATCTGCCTGAACGAGAGCCCATCGGTGGCAGGGTATACGGAGAGAACCCGACCACCCATCCCGCCCTCGAACTCGTCTTCCTCGGCGCGGCCCATGTTCACGAACTCGCGCGGCTGGAGCTGGCGCCCATGGAAGAAGCGTACGGGTCCGCTGAGCAGGAGAACGTCGTCCTTCGAGATGGCGCGATCGAGGTAGGGCTGCCCCGGCCACGATACTTCGATTATTCCCGATCGGTCGCGCACCACGGCCTGGAACACGCGGAGGCCCTTCCGCGTGGGTATCACTCCCTTCGAGATCACACGGCCGAGCACCGTGGCATCCATCCCCGGCTCGAGCGAGGAGATGTCCGATACCGTGCTCGCATCTTCGTACCTATGCGGCAGGTGAAAGAGAAGATCACCAGCCGTGACGATGTCGAGCCGCCGGAGCGCCTCGGCCCGGCGCGGTCCGACGCCCTTCAGGTACGTGACGGGGGTCGAGAGCTCGATGGGCATGGAGATGCTCGGTGCGTCACCGCCCGCGTCGGGTGGCGTCGGGCGCGTCACTCACCGAGCAGCTCCTCCGCGTAGCGCGCCGCGTCGAACGGCACGAGGTCCTCGGACTTTTCTCCGACGCCGACGAATTTCACGGGCACGTCGATGGCTTCGTGCACCGCGATGACGATCCCGCCGCGCGCGGTACCATCGAGCTTCGTGATCACGATTCCGGTGACGGGTACTGCTTCCGCGAAGGACAGCGCCTGCCGCACCGCGTTCTGGCCCACGGTCCCATCGAGTACGAGAAGCGTCTCGTGCGGCGCACCGGGGAGCTTCCTGGCGATGACCTTGCCGACCTTCTGCAGCTCGGTCATGAGCCCGCCCTGCGTGTGCAACCGCCCAGCCGTGTCGATGATCACCACATCCGAACCGCGTGCCAGCGCCGCGTCTATGGCGCTGAAAGCAACTGCGGCCGGATCGGCGCCCGGAGCGCTGCCCACGAACTCCGCACCGGTCCGATCGGCCCAGAGCTGGAGTTGATCGATGGCTCCGGCGCGGTACGTGTCGCCGGCTGCGATGAGCACTGACTTCCCTTCACCACGCAGCCGTGCCGCGAGCTTGCCGATGGTAGTCGTCTTCCCGGCGCCATTGACGCCGACCACGAGAATCACCGTGGGACCGGAACCCGTTTCGGCGAAGCGAAGTTCCGGTGAGGCGTTGCCAGACCTCAGCGCACTCTCGATTCCTTCGCGCAGAGCAGCGAGGAATTCCTCCTGGGTCTTCACCTTGCCGCGGCCGGCCAGGCTCTCGACATCAGCGACGAGCCGCACCGTCGGCGCGACTCCGAAGTCCGCCTCCAGCAGCAATTGCTCCAACTGCTCGAGCGAGCCCGCACTCACGCCGCCGCGCGCTATCACCCCCACGTCCATGAGGGCGACGTCCTTTATTTTCTGCCACAGCGATCGCCGCGGCACATCGTCCGCGCGACGTAGAATGCGCATCATGAATTCCGGCCAATAAAGACAGCGAACTGCGACTGCAGACGGCAGACCGCAGACGGCAGGTACTGCACATGAACCGCTGTCGTCCCCGCGAAAGCGGGGGCCCATGTTTGGATGGACTGACATGGATTCCCGCTTGCGCGGGAATGACTAATGATTCCGCGTGCAGTTCCTGTTTCCTGATTCCTGCTCCCTGTTCCCTCGCAGGTATGCAGTTCCTGCTCTCTGCTTCCTGCCTCCTGCTTCCTGCCTCACCTCATCCCCCACCGCCTCCTCCCCAGCCACTCGGCGCAGAGGAGGACGATGATCAGTACATAAGCCCAGCCGCGGTCGCGGAGAGGGTGGCGCTCGGCCAATGGAGCCGCACCGCCGGTGGCCCCTGAGCGAACCGTGGTCTCGCGCGGAAGCAGCTCCCTGGACTCGTTCACGGCCAGCACGGCATCACCACCAGGGGCGCGCACATCGTACGTCCCCGCCGGGAGCGGATCGCTCTCGGCAATCGAGGCGCCGGATCCGAACCTCAGAGTGATGGAATCCCGCTCCTCTCCCGTGCCGCCGCGACGCTCGAGAAAAACGGTGACCACCGAGTCGCTCCCGCGAGGCGCTCCCCCCCCGCTGACGGCGCCGCCCTGGCCGCGGCGCCAGCGGATGATCTCGCCGGCGCGAACCACTCCTTCGGCCGGAAATGCTGCACGAGGGTCCGGGCGCTCCGCCGTCAACCAGTCAAATATACCTCCCCAGAGTGCCGTGTACGCGTCGGCGCTCGAACCGCCGCGAAAGCGCCACCTCCAGAGCCCCGAAGCGGCGGTCACCACCACACGACGACCGCCAGCGCTGCTCCCCGCCACGATCGGCCGTCTGTCGAAGCGACGGCCGCGCGCTACCTCGAGCCCGTCCCACTCGCCCGTCGGCGCGCTCCCGGTGATTGCCACGGGCGGCAGGCTGTCCCACACTATTCCGGCCAGTACCGGCGAGAGCGGCGATGGCGGAGCCGCCACGGGATACCACTCTCCTATCGTGTCCACGGTGGTGGGTGCCGTCACGGAGATGAGCGCGAGCGAGCCGCTCGTAGCGCGACGAGGAGCACCGAAGTACGAGGTGTCGCCATGTATTATCGCCAGCGGTGCCTCGCGCAGTGAACTTCTCACCGCTGCCTCGGTCACCGGAGTGAGCGTGCCTTCCTGTCGCCAGCTTCCGTTCGCCACGCGATAGTACGCGCGTGCCGGGAGCGACACGGCGCCGCGGAGTACAGGAAGCACGAATCGGGAGTCGAAGTCCGGCGACGTCGACACCAGTACCGCTCCTGCGGCGCGGGAGATGTCCAGCGGTACTGAAAGAGTGTCGTTGCGGCGCTCGGCGTCGCCCGAGACAGTTGCCACGGCCGAGAGGAGCGCCGCACGCGGCGTTCCGCCGAAGTTCGCGCGCAACGTCTGCGTGCGCTCCGCACCTGGCGCGAGCGCGTCGATCGGCGCGGATGCGACGGTGGTGCCGTCGTCGAGCCGCAACTCGAGTGTACCCGCGGGAGACGAGAGCGGGCCGTTGCGGAGCGCGACTCGCACTTCGACAGTGTCGCCGCTCACCACCGCTCGAGGCGCGTCGAGCGAGAGTACAGCCAGGTCGCGCGTCGAATCGCGCGGCACCACCTCGATGCGCGATCCGGAAGGGAGCTGCGCCAGCGCTGATGGATCATCCAGCTCGCCATCAGTTATGAGCACCAGCGGACGACCCGCCGCCAGAGAGCGTTCCACGAGAGCGCGCGAGCGGGTGGCATCGTCAGAAGGGAGTTCCGGTGCGCGGCCCGTACGAACCGAGTCTCCGAAGAGGATGAGCGAGTCGCCTCCGAGTCGTGCCGCCGCGGCCCGCGCCCGCGTCCACGACGCGCTGTCACCCGCTCGCTCCCAGCTCGTGGACACGTCGAGCGCAACGAGCGGGGCCGGCGATCGCGCCGGCCCCGCTGGAGCGTCGAGGACGAGCGCGACAAGCAGCGTCATCGCCAGCGCGCGCACGGCGAGGAGAATAGCGCGCCGCGTCCCACGGCCGCCGCCCGGCTCGCGCCGTCCATACGACAAGACCGCGATCGCCACTCCGGCGATCGCGGCAACGAGCCATTTCAGCATTGGGGAAAGCTAACTCGGGTATGCCGGCCTGGCCCGCGCGGGCGGCCGACTCCCTTTCTACCGGCTCGCCATGCGCTGGCTGCCCACCTGGATCCGAGCGTCGAGCTGAGCCAGAAGCGTCACGCGCATGGTGTCGAAGCGCGCCTTCTCGGCGGCCGGGATCGGAAGGCCCGCCTTGTCGCGAAGCGCCGCACGAGGGTCGCGCTGAACCCCGTTCACTATCACCTCGAAGTGGAGGTGCGGTCCGGTGGCGAGACCCGTCATCCCGACGTAGCCGATCGTCTGCCCGATGGACACGCGCGTGCCGGAATGGATCCCCTTGGCGAAGCCACGCATGTGACCGTAGCGCGTGACGTAGCCGTTCGGATGGCGGATGTCGATCGCGTTGCCGTAGCCGCCCTTCTTTCCGGCGAAGATGACGATCCCGTCACCGATGGCACGCACCGGAGTGCCGGAGTTCGCCGCGTAGTCCGTTCCCTTGTGGCTCCGCCACGTTCCGAGGATCGGATGCTTTCGGCGGCCGAATACGCTGGAGATGCGTCTGAACGAAAGCGGCGCGCGAAGGAACGCCGAGCGCATGGAGTGTCCGTCGGCATCGAAGTACTCCGCGCGACCCGAGCTCCCCTCGTAGCGCACTGCGTCGACTTCCTTGCCGCTGAGCGCGAAACGAACCGCGAGCACATCTCCGATTCGAACGATTCCGCCGGGCCCTTCCTTTCGCTCGAAGAGCACCTCGAAGTGGTCGCCGTCGCGGAGATCACGACTCATATCCGCCTTGTACTCGTAGATGTCACCGAGCGACCACGCGAGCTCGGCACGCGCGTTGGCGGGGAGCAGCTCCGACGCCGAATCATCCAGCGCCTGGTAGAGATTTGCGTGAACGGTGCCGCTGGCGGTGAGCGTGTCCACGTGCCACGGAAGCGTTTCCTCCGCGCCCGTCCATATCGAATCGCCGCTGCGACTGACGCGGATGAGTCGGTCGATCGCGAGGTGAAATACCACTTCGGATGGAATGGAATCGTCGCCGAACGTGCGCAGCGAAACGGGCATCCCCGCGCGTGCACGCCGCGCATCGAGACCCGTTGCGGCCCGCAGTACGTGCACGATCCCTTCGCTGCCGATGCCACCGCGCGCGAGAAGGCCCGAGAGCGTTTCGCCAGCGTGGAGCGTGTCGGAACGCTCGTGCCACGCCGGGGCGGCCGGCACGGCGGCCATGGCCGAGTCGGCACCGACCTTGGCGAAAGGCGCCGCCGAACGTGGCGAGGGGAGATCTACCGTGAGGGCAACGATCGCGAGCGCACCGACCACCAACGCCGTGACGACGCGCGGGGACGGACGCTTCAATCCATCTGCCTCCGAATGAAGGTCGGGATCTCCATGTCGTTGAGATCCTGATTCGCCTTGTCGGTGAGGCCTCCTCCGGGCGGCGGATGGATCGGGCGGCGCGCGTGCTCGGACGGCTGCGCCGTGCGAGACGCGACAGTTCCGAAGCGAGGGGGCCGCTGAGCCGGGAACGGGATCACGGGCGTGGCGAGCGTGTTGCGCACCGGCTGGGCCGGCTCGCTCTGCGTGGCATGCGCGCCCTGCACCACGCGATCGAAGCCGGTCGCGATCACGGTGACGCGAATCTCGCCCTGCATCGCGGGCTCGTTCACCGCGCCGAAGATGATCTCCGCATCGTCGCCTACGGCATCGTGCACGACCTCGTTGATCTGGTGCACCTCGCCCAGTGTGAGGTCGCTCCCGCCGGTGATGTTGACGAGGACGCCGGTAGCTCCGCTGATGGATACGTTGTCGAGCAGCGGCGAAGAGATCGCCTGCTGTGCGGCTTCCATCGCCCGCAGCTCGCCGCGTCCGACGCCGGTGCCCATCAGGGCAGACCCGCCGGCCTGCATCACCGTACGAACGTCGGCGAAGTCCACGTTCACGAGGCCGGTCACGCTGATGAGATTGGAGATTCCCTGCGTGGCGTGGAGCAGCACCTCGTCGGCCTTCTTCAGCGCGTCACCGAACGGAATTCCCTTTCCCACCACCGCGAGAAGCCGCTCGTTGGGGACCACGATCATCGTGTCCACCTGCTTGCGCATCTCGGCGATCCCCATCTCCGCCTGGCGCATCCGCTTGCGCCCCTCGAAGAGGAACGGCTTGGTGACGATGCCTACGGTCAGCGCACCGGCCTCGCGTGCCATCTCGCACACTACCGGTGCTGCGCCGGTGCCGGTTCCACCGCCCATGCCGCACGTAACGAACACGAGGTCCGCATTGGTGAGCACACGCGCGACCTCGTCCCTGTTCTCCTCGATGGCCTGACGACCGATCTCCGGACGTGCACCCGCGCCGAGCCCTCGTGTGAGCTTCTTCCCGATCTGGATCTTGACGTCCGACTTGGACGTGAGGAGCGCCTGAGCATCCGTGTTGACGGAAATGAATTCCACGCCTTCCAGGTGCTCTTCGATCATCCGGTTGACAGCGTTGCCGCCGCCGCCGCCGACGCCGACCACCTTCATGCGCGCGTTCTGCGGTGTGCTCTCCTCGAACTCGAAGATCATTGCGGAAGAAACTCCACTTGGCTGGAGGAAATACGTGCTGCGGCTACCGACTTGGCGGGCTCACTGCTCCTGCATATGGCCGGCTCTGAAGACCAGCGCGAAGATAGGCACAATATAATGCATTGGACTCGGCAACACACCAACCCGTAACCTTCAATTCCGCATCGTTAGCTCGAAGCTCAGAAGAAGTCCTGCAGCCACGCCTTGACGCGTTGTGCGAGTCGATCCATACCGGGCGCGGACATCGACTTCCGGCGTGCGCCGGTTGCGCCGGCGATTCCCAGAGCCATGCGATGCGCACCGTACAGCGCCAGCCCCACGGCCGTGGCGAAGCGCGGCGCCTCGACCGAGTCGCTCAACCCGCCGATCCCATCGGCCGGCGATCCCACACGCACGCCGGTCCCGAACACATCTGCCGCGAGCTCCGCTGCGCCCTGGATCGCTGAACCTCCACCCGTCAACACTATCCCCGCACTCAGGAGTCCGGCGAAACCGGCGGTCGTTATGTCCCGGTTCACGAGCTCGAAGATCTCATCGGTGCGCTGATGGATGATGTGCGCGAGCGAGTCGATCCTGATCTGTCGCTCTCCCTGCGCTACGGTGCCCGGAAGCTCTATCACGTCCTGCGACTCCGCCATCAGCGGCTCGTACGCGCAGCCGTACAGTTCCTTGAGCCGCTCCGCATCGCCCGCCGTCAGGCCGAGTCCGTGAACTATGTCGTTCGTGACGCTGTTGGCGCCGAAGCCCACGGTGCCGAGATGCCGGATCTTCCCCTCATGGAAGATCGCCAGATCGGTGCTGCCCGCTCCCATCTCCACCAGCGCCACTCCGAGCTCCTTCTCATCCTCGGTGAGTACCGCCAGCGCACTGGCGAGCGGCTCCAGCACCAGCTCGCGCACCTTGTAGCCGGCCCGTTCCACCGCCTTGCGCAGATTCATGGCGGGCGATGCCCCGATCGTGACGAGGTACATCTCCGTCTCCAGCCGCATCCCTATCATCCCGACCGGATCGCGGATCCCGTCGTTCTTGTCCACCCGATACTCCTGCGGGATGGCGTGCAGAAGCTCGCGGTCGGTCGGGATCGCCTGCGTGCGCGCCACCTCCTTCGCGCGCTCGACGTCCGTGCGCGTGACCTCGTCTCCGTTGACCGCAACCACGCCCGAGCTGGTCATCGCCTGGACGTGCTCGCCTGCTATCCCCGCGTAGACGTACTGGACCTGCACGCCGGCCATCCGCTCCGCGTCCTGCATCGCCTTCGTGATGGATCGCGTGGTTTCGGCGATGTCGGATACGACGCCGCGCCTGAGTCCCGCCGTGCGCGCCTGCCCGACGCCCAGCACCTTGATGTTCGGATGCTTCGGGAGATCGCCCACCACTTCGGCAATGATCGCCGTCGTGCGCGACGAGCCGATGTCGAGACCGGCGACGAGTCTTTCGGGATTCACTGCACCCTCGCGATGACCTGGTCGCGGAAGCGCAGGTCGAGCTGGGCGACACGCGCGCCACGTCGATCGAGGTCCTGCTCCACCGGCGCGATGTCCCCCAGACGCTCGGCGGTGACCCCCTCGCGCGCCAGTACCGAGTACGACGGGAGGGTGAGCTCGATGTCGCCGTGCGCACCGCGTCGCGCCGCGCTTATCCTGGCGAACATCCGCGGCTCTTCGTCACGCAGATCGGCCAGGAGCGAGAGGAGCACCGTGTCGGCGTTCTGCACGATGGGCAGGTCCACGTCGACTCGACTGGGATCGATCGGCAGCGTCGCGCCATCCTCGTCCACGACGGCCAATCCGCGCGCCACCGGGACGAAGGCGACCGGAAGGTTTTCCGTCACGCGTACCTCGAGCGTGCCCGGAAGCCTGCGCTCGAGCCTCACCGAACGGATTTCCGGGTGCGACGTGAGACGAGCCGAGAGCGAATCGAGGTCGGTCCAGATCGAGATGGTAGTGTCCACACTGAGTAGCGAGAGAATCTCACGAGGGGGCATGTACCGCTGGCCGGAGACTTCCACGTGCCGTATCTGAAAGTACGACATGTGAGAAAGGATGCGAGGCCCCCACCACGGCGCGCTTCCCGCGGCCACTATCCCGAGAAGCGCACCCACCCCCCAGAGGCCGGCGCGCGAAGTGCCCGCCGCCACCACCTGCAGGACGCGCTTCATGCCGCCGCCGTCAACTGTGCGAGCAGCTCCGGCCCGGTGCGGGTGATGTCACCCGCGCCGAGCGTGATCACGACGTCGCCGCCTCGCACCGCGTGCGCGAGCGCCGCGGCGAGCTCCCCCCGCTCTCCGCGCCACGCCAGGCGAGCAGGCGATGCGGCGGCGGACTCCGTTGCATGCCCCGCGCTCGCGCCGTCGCGAGGCGCGGCGCGCGGGCCCGACGCGGCCTGCAGCAGCGCCGCCTCCACGAGCGACGAGCTGACGCCTTCGATGGGCTGCTCGCGGGCGGGATATATCTCGGTGAGAAAGACCTCATCCGCCTCTGCGAGTGCAGCTCCGAACTCGCCGGCGAAGTCGCGCGTCCTCGTGTACAGATGCGGCTGGAACGCCACCAGCAGTCTGCGCCCGGGGAACGCAGCGCGCGCGGCTGCCAGCGTGGCGCGTATCTCGGTTGGGTGATGCGCGTAGTCGTCGATGACCACGACGCCGGCCGCTTCTCCGATGCGCTGGAAGCGGCGCTCGACTCCGCGGAACGCCGCCAGACCGCGCGCCATCCCCGCCGGATCGGCGCCCAGGACGAGCCCGCTTGCCAGCGCGGCGAGCGAGTTGAGCACGTTGTGCCGACCCGGCACCTCGAGCTGCACACGCGGGAGCTCGCGGCCGTCGTAAACCGGCACGTAGCTGCTGCCGCCGCCCGGCGTCACCGCCACATCGCTCGCCAGCAGTCGAGCGTCCGACGAAGAAATGCCGTAGCGCACTACTTCCGCCGTCGCCGGCGTGCGGAGCGCGTTGGCGCCGGCATCATCGGCGCACACTACGATTGCGCGCGCGCCGTGCGCGAATCGCGCGAACGTCTCGTGGATGTCGGCGAGATCCCGATAGATGTCGAGGTGATCCGCCTCGATGCTCGTGACCACGGCGACGGCCGGTGTGAGCGCCAGGAAGGAGCGGTCGTACTCGTCGGCCTCCACCACGAACAGCTCGTCGGAACCCACACTCAGGTTGCCGTTCCACGAGGCCACCCTGCCGCCCACGATGCCGGTGGGCTCGAGGCCGGCCGCGGCGAGCGCCTCGGTCGTCATGACGGTGGTGGTCGTCTTGCCGTGCGTGCCAGCGACCGCTATCACGTCGCCCCCCCTGACGACCTCGGCGAGCGCTTCGGCGCGCCGTATGACGGGAATGCCGCGCGCGCGCGCCGCCTCCAGCTCGGGATGATCGCGCGGCACCGCCGACGTCACCACCACGGCCTGCGCGCCCTCGACGTGCGCGGGATCGTGCCCCCGCACCACCGACACTCCACAGCGTTCCAGATCCGCTACCGCGGCAGGATTGGCATCGCATCCGGTTACTCTTACTCCGCGTCGCGCGAGTAACTCGGCGAGCGCGCTCATGCCGGCGCCGGCTGCCCCCATGAAGTGGATGGGGCGAGGATCGGAGGGAGCTGGGAGAGTCATTCGGGGTGCGGCCAATCTAGCGCGCGCGGCACCGTCCTCTCAAGTGTGATCGAGGTGACGCGATGCTGTCCGCTCCAGCTTCGGCACGCGTACGGTGCGCGTACCGTGCGC
>JBIQLU010000030.1:15319-30301 GCA_044463985.1 Gemmatimonas aurantiaca
GTGCGCGTACCGTGCGCATCGCGCGCGTGACGCGCGTTCAGCGCGCTCCGGTCGTCGATCGCCTCGCCAATAACAGTACGCGCTGCGCGATTACAGCGGCGGCATCCGGACGCGCGCGCGCCAGTGCGGCATCCGACATGCGCTCGAGACGCGCAGGGTCGGCGAGCAGCTTCGCCATCGTGTCGCCGAGCGCTGCAACCGTGAGTTGCGCCTGCGGGAGGTGCACGCCCGCGCCCGCAGCCGCGAGAGCGACGGCATTGTGCGTCTGGTGGTCCGCGGCAGCGGTGGGAAGCGGTACGACGACGGGCGCGATTCCCCACGCGCACAGCTCGGCGAGCGTCAGCGCGCCGGCGCGTGACAGCGCGACGTCGCTCGCCGCGTACGCTTCCGATATGGGCGACAGATAAGGGAGCACGCGTACGTTCGGCGACTCGAAAGCGGCGTATGGTTCGTGCTGCTGGCGACCCGTGCCCCAGATCACGTACAGATCATCGGGGAGCGACTCGCGGATCCAGCCTGCCATCAGCTCGTTCAGCGCCCGTGAGCCCTGACTCCCCCCCACCACTATCAGGACCTTCCCGCGATCCGGTGGGAACCCCCAGCGTCGGCGCGCCTCGGCGCGATCGGGACGCGGCACCGGTGGAGGCTCTATGGGGTTGCCTGTGTCGCCCACCCACGCGCCGGCGCGCGCGTGAAGAAGCGCACGCGCTTCGTCGTAGCCAAGGTAGATCTCGCGTGCGTACCGGCTGAAGAACCGCGTCGTGGCCCCGGGATGGCTGTTCTGTTCCTGCAGCGCGATCGGCACCCGGTGCGCGACGGCCCATGCGAGCGCCGCTCCCGAAGCGTAGCCGCCGGTTCCCACAACGAGCGAAGGTCGTGCCTCGCGTGCAGCGCGCGAGAGAGAGCGCCACGCGCCGGCGAGGCCAGCCACGGTGCGCCAGTTATTCCACGGACGGCTTCTGTAGAGCGGGTGCAGGTCGAGAAGCAGATGCTCGAACTCCGTAGCCGGGAGTAGATCACGCTCCACGCCACGCCGCGCGCCCACGAAGAACGGACGCACGGTCGGGTCGAGCTTCACAAGCGCGCGTGCGATGGCGAGTGCCGGGTACAGGTGTCCTCCCGTCCCGCCGCCGGTGAAGTAGATCCTCACAGCGGATTTCGCACCATGGGGTTCGTCGCATGCTCACCCATCACCCGCTGGCGCTCGCTTCCGATGTTGGCAAGTATCCCTGTCATCATGATCGAGAGAACGAGATTCGTTCGCCCGTAGGAGATGAACGGGAGCGTGAGCCCCGTGGTGGGCAGCAGTCCGATGACGACGCCGATGTGCAGGAATGCGGTGCTCACCATCGTGAACGTGATTCCCACGGCGACGAGCTGCTGGAACGGAGTTCGTGCCTTGCGGGCGATCCGGAATCCGAGCCAGCCGTACGCCGCGAAGAGGAGCGTCACGAAGAGGATCCCCACGAAGCCCCACTCCTCGCCGATGTTGCTCGCTATGAAGTCGTTGTACGGGAACGGCACGAACCCCATCTGCTGTCGGCCCTCGCCGAAGCCAACGCCGAAGAACCCGCCCGAACCCACGGCTATGAGCGACTGCCGGAGTTGATACCCCACGTTCGCCGGCGCCTGCCCGGGATCGAAGAACGATGTCATTCGCAGCAGCGCGTACTGCGCCTTCTCCACCTCGTGCCAGAGCAACGGCGTCGCGAGAATCCCGAGGAGCACCACATGTCCGATCCTCACGCCGCCCGCGAAGAGCACTACGCCCATTATCAGCGTGAATGTCATCGCCATCGAGAGATCCGGCTCGAGGATCACGAGCAGATCGAGCACCGCGAGCACCACGAGGAAGGGCAGCAGCCCCTTGGTGAGCCTGCGCAGCAGCTCGCCCTTCTTCACCACCAGCATGGCGGTCCACACTACCACGGCGAGTTTGGCCAGCTCCGATGACTGGAAAGCGAACCCGAGGTAGACCCACCTGCGCGAACCGTTCAGGCGCGGCGCTATCGCTCCGGTGAAAGGGAGAACGGGGATGATCAACAGCACGAGGCTCACGCCGAGCAGCGGCCAGGCCCACTTTCGCCATCGTTCGGCATCGATCTTGGCGAAGATCGCGAAGAGCACGGTGCCCAGTCCCACGCCCGCGACCTGGCGCAGCAGGTAGTACATGCTGTCGTGCCCCTCGCGCACCGCCAGTATGGCGCTCGCGCTGTAGAGCACAGCGAGCCCGAAGGCGAGCAACGTGGCCGTGATGATGAAAAGAGCACGCGCCTCGGCGCCCATCCGCCACCGCTCGCGAGTGACCGCCGCCGTCGCGCCCTTCAAGCCGCTTCCCCTCCCTCCAACGCCAGTTCGCGGAAGCGCTCGCCGCGCTCCACGTAGTTCCGGAACATGTCGTAGCTCGAGCACGCGGGCGACAGCAGCACCACGTCCCCCGGCTCCGCGAGCCTTCGTGCCAGCGACATCACCTCGCCGAAGTCCGAGCCGAGCAGGTGCACCGGCAGCGTGTTCGACAGGTCGCTCTGCACTATCGGACCGGCTTCGCCGTACGCGATCACCGCTTTCCCGATCGCCTGGAGCGGCGCCGCCAGCGACGTGTACGGCTCGCCCTTGTGTCGTCCACCGAGCAGCAGGATCGTGGGACGCGTCATCGCCCGTATCGCGACGAGCGTGGATCCGGGGTTCGTGGCCTTGGAGTCATTGATCCAGAGGACTCCTTCGCGCTCCACGACGCGCTCCAGCCGGTGCGGGAGCGCCTCGAACGTGCGCAGTCCCTCGGCGATGCGATCGAGCCCACTCCGTTCCGCGTGCCGGTCGTCGGCGACTATCACGGCCAGCGCCGCAGCCATCGCGTTCTCCACATTGTGATCGCCGAGCAGCGGGATCTCGTCGCGCCTTATCACTTTCTGACCGCGCCATGTGAGCCACTCCTCGAGCGGACTCCCCGGACGCTCGTAGACCATCTCGCACAGGCGCGAACGACCGAAGTGAAAGTGTCGGCCGAGCGCGCGCGACGCCATCGCGACAGCCGCATCATCCGCGTCGTTCACGACCCAGCGCGATGCCGCCGTCGCGTTCCGGAAGAGGAGCGCCTTGTCGGCGTAGTAGTCGCGAACGGATTCGTAGCGGTCGAGGTGATCGGGGCCGAGGTTCGTGAGCACGCCGACTGCAGGCGCGATGCTCGGCGTGTCGTGCAACTGAAAGGACGACATCTCGAGCGCGAGCCATGCGGGCGGCGATCCGGCCAGCGCAACCTCGGACACCGGCACGCCGATGTTGCCGGCGTCGAGCGCATCGTGGCCGAGCGTACGGAGGAGATGCCCCACCATCGCCGTGGTGGTGGTCTTCCCGTTCGTGCCCGTCACGGCGATGTAGCTCGATCCGGAGCCGAGCGCTCGCAGCCCGATCTCGGTCTCGCTCAGCACGCGCACGTGAGCGCCGCGCGCGGCGCGCAGCGCCTCGGAGTCGGGGGGAACTCCGGGGCTCGTCACCACGAGTGCCGCGTGCGCGATGCGATCCAGATCGTGCCTCCCCACGTCGACCGCGGCGCCGGCAGCGCGCAGCTCCGCCACGCCGCGCTCGATCTGCGGCGAGGTACCCGCGTCGGACGCGTACACCGCGTAGCCGTGGCGAAGCAGCAGCCGCGAAGCCGCGAAGCCGCTCTTCCCGAGACCGATCACTGCGATCTCGCCCGGCGCTTCCCCCAGCTCGGCGAGTATCATCGCAGCTTCAACGTGGTGAGGGCGATGAACGCGCACACGATTCCGAGTATCCAGAAACGCGTCACGACCTGCGTTTCGGTCCACCCCTTCAACTCGAAATGGTGGTGCACCGGCGCTCGACGAAATACCCGATGCTCCTTCGCGTACTCGAGTCCGTACTTGCGACGTCGAAGCTTGAACACGGTCCGCTGGATGATCACCGAGCCCGTCTCCGCCACGAAGATTCCACCGATGAGCAGAAGGAGGAACTCGCTCTTGAGCAGGATCGCTATCGCTCCCAGCGCGCCGCCCAGCGCGAGCGATCCCGTGTCGCCCATGAAGACTTCCGCCGGATGGCAGTTGTACCAGAGGAAGCCGATCAGCGCGCCAATGAAGGCTGCGCAGAATATCGTGAGCTCGCCGGCTCCGCGCAGATAGAAGATCCCGAGATACTGCGACGCGTCCACGCGGCCTATCAGATAGGCGAACACCGCGAACGTGGCGATGGCGATGGCGGTGAGTCCGGCGGCCAGGCCATCGAGTCCGTCGGTGAGATTGACGGCGTTGCTCGTCCCCGTCAGCACGAATGCCACCCACGGGACGTACAACCAGGCGAAGAGCGGCACCACGAGCACGTACTTGTAGAACGGCAGCGTGGTGGATGCACCGGGGAGAGTGGAAAGCGGAAACTGCCAGAGCAGAATACCGAGAACCACACCGAGCGAAAGCTGCCCCGCGAGCTTGTAGCGCTCCACCAGTCCCACGTTCTCCTTCCCTTCGCGCTTCTGTTTGAGCTTCAGGTAGTCATCCAGAAAGCCGATCGCGCCCATCCACGCCGTGACCAGCAGCGCGAGCCACACGTACCGGTTCCCGAGCCTCGCCCAGAGCAGCGTGGGAACTATGCCGGCTATGAGGATGATCACCCCACCCATGGTGGGCGTGCGATTCTTGCCCGCGTGGGTTTCGGGCGTACCCTGCCGCACGACCTGGCGCACCTTCATCGCGCGGAGGCGGCGGATGATGCCGGGCCCGATCAGGATCGCGGTCAGGAACGCCGTGACCGCCGCCCCGGCGGATCTGAAGGTGATGTAATTGAAGAGATTGAAGACGCTGCAGAAGCCGCAGGCGTCGGTGAGTCGCGCGAAGATGTGATAGAGCACTAGCCGTTCGCCCAGGCGGTGATTGAAGGTACCAGGCGCTCGAGCTGCACCCCGCGCGATGCCTTGAGAAGTATGACAGCGTCGCGCTCGAGCCGCGGCTCGAGTGCGGTCCAGAGATCGTGTATGTCTTCGGCGGCTACGAATCGATCGGCATGATCGCCACCGGTCCCCGCCGCGCGCCGCAGTGCGAGCGCCATCTCCCCCGCACCCGCGAGCAGCTCGATGGAAGAGTCGAGCGCCGTGCTCGCCACCTCGTCGTGCAACCGCGATGTATGTTCGCCCAACTCCCGCATGGTGCCCAGCACCGCCACCCGCTGCCGACCGCCGGGGAGCGCGGAGAGCAGCTCGAGCGCGGCTCGCATCGAAGCCGGACTCGCGTTGTATGCGTCGTTGATCAGCGTGGCCTCGCCAAGCTGCTCCCACGCCATGCGCATCGCCGGCCCCTCGGCGGACTCCACGCCGCGCGCCGCGTCCTCGAGGCTCACTCCGAGCTCGCGTGCGACGGCCAGCGCCAGCATCGTGTTGCGCAGGTTGTGCACGCCGCGCACGCGCGGCTGCACTCTCACTCTCCCGACCTCGAGCCAGCCGCGGCCATCCGAATCCAGCCCCCACTTCGAGGCGCGGAGGTCGCCCTCGCCCAGCCCGGCGGTTACTACGCGGCGCGCTCGCCCCGTGGCGGCGCGCGCGACTTCGGGCTGCGATGCAGGCACTATCGCGACGCGGGCTCCGTCGAAGATGTACGACTCCTCCCGCATCACGCCTTCCATGTCGCCCAACCCTTCGAGATGCTCCTCCGCGATGCACGTAACCACCGCGATGTCCGCCTCCACTATCCCCACCAGCCGCTCCATCTCGCCAGGCACGTTCATACCCATCTCGACCACCGCCACATCCGCATCATCCGGCAGCGCGAGCAGAGTCTTCGGCACTCCCACGAGGTTGTTGAGATTCGCGCGCGTGGCGTGTACGCGCATGGTAGCGCCGAGCGCACCACGCAGGAGCTCCTTGGTGGTGGTCTTCCCGTTCGAGCCGCCGATCCCCACCACCTGGCCGCTGCCTGCTTTCCCCCACGCGCGACGCCTGTGGCGCGCGAGCGCGCCCAGCGCGGCCAGGGTGTCGTTCACGTGGAACGTCGGGACTCCGAGTTCGTCGCCCGCGCGGTCCGCGCTCGCGACCACCGCCGTGGCCCCGCGCGCCACGGCCTCCGCCAGGAAGTCGTTCGCGTCGAAGCGCTCGCCCACCAGTGCCACGAAGCAGTCGCCGCTCCGTATCTCGCGCGTGTCCGTGGAGATCGACGTCACGGACGCGTCGCCCGCAGGCACGTCTCCAACGAGCAGCGGGCCGAGTGCCTCGCGGATGCGCGCCAGCGACCAGAAGCTCTCGCTCATTGCCTGCGCTCCATCAGCTCGGCCACTATCGCCTTCTCGTCGAAGGGAAACTTCGTGGTGCCGCGTATCTGGTAGTTCTCGTGCCCCTTGCCGGCGAGGAGGACTACATCGTTGTTCGGGTCGGCCATGTCGAGCGCCTGCAGTATCGCGAGATCACGTTCCTCGATGCGCTCGTGGTTCTCCCTGCGCATCCCGCGCTCGATATCGTCGATTATCTCCTCGGGATCTTCGGTGCGCGGATTGTCGGAGGTGAGTATCACGTGATCCGCACCGCGTTCGGCGATGTTCCCCATCTGCGGCCGCTTGCCGCGGTCGCGATCGCCGCCGCATCCGAATACCACTATCAGCCTGCGTCTGGTGAACGGTCGCACCGCGGCGATCGCGCGCTCGAGCGCGTCGGGCGTGTGGGCGTAGTCACGCAATACCGTGGGCCGCTCGTTGATGATCTCCAGGCGGCCCGGCACCTGCGGCGCGGTGCGCAGTCGTGCGGCAATGGTGGCCGTGCTCATCCCCAGATGCCATGCCGCCGCCGCGGCGCCGAGCGCGTTCACCACGTTGAAGTCGCCGATGAGCGGAAGCGTCAACGTCTGACGCTGCGACCCGGCGCAGAGCCGCCACTCGCTACCGCGCGGCTGATAATGGAGCGCCTCCGCGTGCACATCGTCATCGGGATCGAGGCCGAACGTGATGACGCGCGGTGCGGGAGGGAGGTCGCGCCAGACCGGGTCGCCGCCGTTTATGATGGCAGCGCCCTGCGGCGCGAGCAGGCTCACCAGGCGCGCCTTCGCCGCGAAGTACTCCTCCATCGTTCCGTGGTAGTCGAGATGGTCGCGCGTCAGGTTCGTGAAGATACCCGCCTCGAAGCGCAGCCCATCGACCCGGCGTTGATCGAGGCTGTGCGAGGAGGTCTCCATCGCGACCCAGCGGATGCCGCGATCCACGAGCACGCGAAGCATCCGCTGCAGCTCGACCGGTCCGGGCGTGGTGAGCCCCGCGCCCGAGTCCTCGTCCAGCAGGTTGCCCGCGCTCCCCAGGAGAACGCCGAGCGTACCGACCGACGCGGCACGCCCCTCGTGGCCATCGAGCAGATGACGCAGCAGACCCACGGTCGTGGTCTTCCCGTTGGTGCCAGTCACTGCCACCATCCGGAGCCGCTCCCCGGGTTCGTCGAAAGCCGCGGCTGCAGCGATCGGCACGGCGCGCCTGCCGTCGCTCACCACGAGCTGCGGGAGCGCGGTGCGTCCCGCTTCCTCCACGAGCGCCGCCACCGCACCACGCGACTCCGCGTCAGGGAGGAACTCGTGGCCATCGCGCGTGGAGCCGTGCAGCGCGAGGAAGAGCGCACCCGGTACGACTGCGCGGCTGTCATCGGTGATTTCCGTGAACCGCTCCGGCAGATCGCCGCGCGTCTCGATGAGGAGGCCGGCCTGCTCGAGCGCGGCGCGGATGCGCTGCAGCTCGACGCCACCTGCTGGTAATCCACTCATCGCGATGCTCGCAGCCGCACTACGGTTCCCGGTGCGGCCCGCTCGCCGGCTTCCGGCGAGGTACCGCTCGCGGTCCCCGCGCCGGAGAGGCGCACCCTGAAGCCGGCGCGGTGCAATTCGCGCACGGCCTGACGGAGGGGAAGCCCCTCCACGCGAGGGATGGCGCGCGGCTCCGAATCGCTTGCCTGAGCGCTGTCGCGCGTCGCGGTGAACGGGAGGTCGAAGCGCACCGGTTCGGCGCCCGGACGCAGCGCGATCTCCTCGGCACGCTCAGTGTACTCCACCGTGTCACCCTTCAGCGAAGGAATCGAGTCATCGGCAGACGCGAACGACGCGCGAGTAGCCAGCGACCTTCGATCGAGCGCCGCATCGCGTGATGCGATGGCCGCCTCCAGCACGATCTTCAGCACGGGAGCCGCTGCCGTGGCGCCGTAGATCGTTTCGCGAGGACCGTCCACCTTCACCAGGATCACGTATTCCGGGTCCTCCGCCGGAAAGAGTCCCACGAACGAAGCCGTGTATTTGCCGGAGTAGCCGTGCCCGGGATCCACGCGGCGCGCGGTGCCGGTCTTCCCGCCAAGTGTGTAGTTCACCAGCGCGGCGCCCCGCGCCGTCCCCTCCTTCACCACTCCCATCAGCATCCTCCGAACCTTCCCGGCGACCTCCGGTGTCATCACGCGTCGCACGACCTGGCGGGCGTGCGAATAGACGACCTTCCCATCGCTGCCGCGAATCTCCTGCACGATCGCCGGCTGCAGCAGTTCGCCGCCGTTCGCGACCGCCGCGTACGCCGTGGCGAGCTGCAGCGGCGTGACGGACAGCTCGTAACCCATCGCGAGTGACGCTGCCGACTGTCGCGACCAGCGCGAGGGGAGGCGCAGCACTCCGGACGCCTCCCCGGGGAGCGCGATCCCCGTGGCCATTCCGAAGCCGAAGTCGCGCAGCACCTCGTACTCCATCCCGTGACTCATGCGAGAGACGAACTTCACGATGCCGATGTTGCTCGAGTACTTGATGACGTCGGACAGCGAAAGCGAGCTGGCGGGATGCTCGTCGTCGATCGTGCGGCCCTCGATCGTGTAGACGCCGTTCTCCGTATCAACACTGTCGTCGGGGTGGGCGAGCCCCCGCTCGAGCAACGCCGATGCGAAGAGCGGTTTCACCGTGGAACCCGGCTCGAATGGTTCGCTGATGACCGGGCTGCCGAAACTGCGTTCGCCAACGCGTTCGCTGGCCATCGCGCGGATGCCCCCGTCGTGCGGATCGATGATGACGATGTCACCGCCGTCAGCGCGCGTGCGCTCGATGGCCTGCGCCAGCGCACGCTGCGAGATCTCCTGGAGTTCCTGGTTGATCGTGAGCTTGACGCTCGCCCCCGCAACGGGCTCGACGTCGTCGTCCTCCGTGGGATCCATACTGCGTCCGCGAGAGTCGCGAGCGAGCGTCGTGCGGCCGTCGATCCCGCTCAGGAGCGAGTCGAGGGTGAGCTCCAGCCCGGCCGCTCCCGTGTGCGTCTGGCCGGCGCGGTCATCCACCCATCCAACCACCCTGCGCGTGGCCAGCCGCTCGGTGTAGACTCGCTCCTCGATCGGCTCGGAGTAGACGCCGCGCAGCGACACGACGTCGCGCACGTCGCCAGGCTGAAAGCTCCCTGGAAGCGGCACCCAGGCACGATGCGTGTCCAGGGCACGCGTGATGGCGGAGCGCGGCACGCCGAGGCCGGAGAGCGCCTTCCGCAGTTCCTTCGGGCTCGCGACCTCGCGCGGGGCCACGCTCAGCCGGAGCATCTCGCGGCTCGTGGCGAGCGGAGTCCCCCGCACATCGTAGATGTTCCCGCGCGGCGCGGGCACGGCCGATGAAGCGAAGTGCTGGCGCTCGGCGCGCGCGGCCCACTGGGCGCGCTGCAGGAGCTGCACCTGCCCGGCGCGCACGATCAGCGCGAGCGCGAAGAGCACGAGCGCACCGTGCACCAGGGCAATGCGGGTCAGACGCGGCATCTACGGCGTACGGGGCGCTCGGGTGAGTATCACGACCTGCGTGTCGTTCGGAACGTGCATGTCGAGGCGACGCTCGACGACGGGGAGCAGAACGCTGCGGCTCGAGAGGCGCTGGATCTCGCTCTGGAGCTGTGCACTCCTCGCCTCGAGCTGCGCCCGGCGTTCACGAAGCGTGCGCAGCGTTCGGGCCTGCTCGACGCCAGCCGTTCTCCGCCAGATGACGCTCGCGGCCACGAGAACGAAACTCACGAGCACGAGCGCCACCCACACCCGCCCGCGCGGGGCTACCTTGCGCGCCATGCACGGAGCCGCGCGCTGCGCGCGCGCGGGTTCGACTCCACTTCGGTGACCGACGCTCGAACTGCCTTCCGCGTGAGCGTTTCACCCGCGGCGATTCCGCCGCAGGTGCACACCGGCTGAAGCGGAGGGCAGGTACACGCGGTACTCCATTCGCGGAAGGCACGCTTCACCAGCCTGTCCTCGCCCGAGTGGTAGGAGATCACCACCATCACGCCCCCGGGGTCGAGATGACCGCGCAGAGCCGGGAGCGCCGAAGCGAGGCTCTCGAGCTCGCGATTGACGGCGATACGCACGGCCTGGAAGAGCCGGGCGAAATCGGACGGGCCGGAACGTGGGCCGAGCACCGCGCGTATCGCGCCGACGAGATCATCGCTGTTGCGCAGCGGGCGGTTCGCACGACGTCGAACGATCTCGCGGGCCAGGCGCGCCGAGCGCGGTTCATCGCCGTACTCGCGAAAGATCCGCGCGAGCTCGCGCTCCTCCGCCGTCGCCAGGAGCTCGGCGGCATCGAGCGCCGCGTCATCACCCATGCGCATGTCCAGACGGGCACCTTCGCGGAAGGTGAAGCCGCGTTCCTGTTCATCGAGCTGATGGGAGGAAACACCGAGGTCCAGGAGAATGCCGTCGAAGCGAGCGTCCCGGGTCGCGCCGATCTCGTTCACGTCGGCGAAGTTGCCGAGTGCCGCAACGAAGCGACCCGAGTGTTCGAATTCCCCCAGTCGCGCGGACGCTTCGGCGATCGCTTCCGGATCACGATCGAGAGCGACGACGGTGGCACCCGACTCGAGCAGCACGCGCGTGTGCGCGCCGCCGCCCAGCGTGCCATCGAGTATCCGCTCCTTGTCGCGCAGGAATCCAACCACCTCGCTGACGAGAACCGCCGCGTGGTAGTCGCCCGCCGAGCCGGAGCCGCTTGACTGTGGGGTGAGCATACTAGTGGAACCGGAAGCACGGCGTCAAGCGCGAACGCCCGCCGAAGGTATCCGGCGGGCGTTCGGGCGTGACGTTGGAACGACGCTATTTACAGTACTGCTTCACCTGGGACTCGACGGCGGGAGCGTACTGCTGCAATCCACCGAGCAGTGCCTGCGCCGTTTGCGGATCGGCTGAGCCACCGGCGGCGATGTTGATCTGGGCAGTGAGGAACGAGTCCTGTGCAAGCTTCGCGAGATCGCACGTCTTGTCGTTCTGGTTCTCACGCACCGCGATGTCGCCGACCTTGAAGGCCGATACGCCCATGAAGAACTTGGCCTGCGGCGACGGAGCGACGCTGTCCGCCAGCGCGAGCACGCTCACCGCCTTCTGGAATCCCGCCATCGCCCCCTTGGGATTAGCCGTGTCGGCCTGTGCAGCCTTGTATGCCTGGCTCCCCATGGCGAGCACGAACTGGCCGATCGTGGAAGAATCCTGACCTGCCGTGAGCCCCGCCCTCAGCGATGCAAGGGCGCTGTCGGGCTGCTCGAGCTCCATCTCTGCCTGCGCCTTTCGCAGGTAGGCGTGTTCCGCCTTCGGGTCGAGCGAGATCGCGGTGTTCGCGGCATCCACGGCGGCCTGGCTCTGGCCGGCGAGACGCTGCGTCTGCGAGTTCAGAGACCAGAGCGTAGCGCTGTTCTTGAACTTCGCCACGCCGCGCGCAGTGGTTTCGGCAGCCTTCTGCGGCTGCTCGGCCAGTGCGTAGAGCGATGCCTGACGGAAGAAGAACGCTGTGTCGGCTGCAGCCGTGTCGCTCTTGATCATCTGCTCGCCTGTGGCCGCGGCCTCGGCATAGTCCTTCGTGGCCTGGAGGATGAGCCACTTCAGGCGAACCAGCGACGGGTCGCCCGGATTGTCATCCACCGCCTTGACGATGATCGGCTTGGCGCGCTCCGACCTTCCGCTCGCCGCGATCTTCTCCGTGACGTCCTGCACGAGGCGCGTGTTCTTGGGGTCGGCTGCCAGCATCGCGGCCCACGTGTCCACGGCCTTGTCCAGCGCGAGCGTGTCCTTCGTGGCATCGAACTTGGCCTTGTAGGCGTCCGCCGCGAGTGCGAGCGCCGGCTTGAGCTTCGGTTCGATCTCGATCGCCTTCGAGGCGACCGCGATTATCGAATCGGGCGGCTGCTTCATGGCCAGGTACGCATTGGCCAGACACACCCTGCCGATCGTCGAATTGGGATACAGAGAGATCGCGGCCTGCGCTGCGGTGGCGGCGTCCTGCAGCTTGCCATCCCGGATGGCGAGCTCGCACTGACGCTCCGACGGAAGCTGCTTGCGCGCTGCCTGCAGCTCGTTGGACACCAGCTTGGCGAGATCCTTGATCTTGGCCCCCTCTACGGTGGGGAGCGGTTGCACCATACTGTTGTCGCGCGTGAGCACCATGCGCGTATCAAGCTTGTACCCGGTGGCCGTCTTGGTGATCGTGCCCTCGAGGTACTCATCGGCGCGCAATGCCGTGGCGAGCAGCCTGGACGTGATCGGGTCCGGCGTGCTGTCGCAACTGAAGCCGGAGGCCTCGAGCTGCTGGCAGACGTACTTCTTCGGGATCACGAAAAGCGTCTTGAGCGGAATGTCGTCGCTGATCTTGTCGAGAACAGCTTCGGACGCTTCCGATCCGAGACCCTTTTCATTACCGCGGAACGGGGTGACCATCAATCGCGGGGTACCTTCCGGCGGCGTGGTTCCCCTCTGGGCGGAGAGCGAAGAAGGGACCCACACCGCGCTCGCGGCCACCAGGCCGTAGAGCACGATCTTCGCCTCACGTGTCAGTGCCTTCACTTTCCAAACCTCCGAGTCGTTGAACAAAATACCCCGGCTTCTGCCTCGATGATCCCTCCACGGTACCACAAATGGGCGAAGAGGGACTCGAACCCCCGACATCCTGCGTGTAAGGCAGGCGCTCTAACCAACTGAGCTATTCGCCCCACGGACCGACGTCACGCAACTGCATATCAACTCGCGTGCCCGGCGCCGGTGAAAATAACCTGTGGAGCCCCTAAGGCTACTTCCGGAGAATGGCCAGTGGTATGAGGACGCAATAACCGATGACCAGAAGCACGGGACCGATGGTGATCCCGCCTCTGATGAGGTCTATGTAGCCAACGGCGAGCGCCACGACTGCCAGCGCCCACCAGAGGTAAGGGCGCAGTCGTGGCGCAGTTTGCGGTCTCGACATGGTCTATAGTGTAGACCTCGTCAACCGCATGTGTCAAGCACGGCCATCACCATCCTCTCGCCCGATCTCCAGGATGGCACGCAGCGCGCTCTCGCGCTCGGCGCGCTCCCTCGCCTCGTCGGCTTCCACCATGGCGGCGAGCCGCCTGCGCCGCGCGCGCAGCCGCATCATGTACAGCGGCACGATGATGACGCCTATGAGCCCGAGCGCCATGCTCATGTTGGCCGCGAGTGCGAGAGCGCCGTAGCGTCGCCTGGTCTGTCTGCGCCACTCCACCTCGAAGCCTTCGCCCGTGATCCCGTACGCCCGACGGATCGCCTGCTCCATCGAGCCGTCTTCCTTCCAGTACCTGAAGAAGAGGGCGAGACCGCGCTCGCGGTCGAGTGAGGCCAGGGCCGCTACGGCACGATACGAGAGCGCGTACGCCGCCTGTGCGCGCGACGCGCCGTACTGGAATTCCTCGTCGAGCGAATCGAGGGGCGGGATCCCGCGCGCCAGCAGCGCGAGGCTCGTCGTCAGCACCTCATCCCTTCCCCACTCGCCCGCACTGTAGCTGGCGTAGCCCTCGTCGAACCAGCGCGGCGGAAGGTCGCCGAGATACTCGTGCAGGGCGAGGTGCGCGAGCTCGTGTCGAAGCACCTGCACCGGGTTGCCGGCATCGGAGCCGGCGCTGCTCCCCTGCATGACGATGCGATTCTCCGACGGGATGGCCACCGCCGCTCCCCACTCCGGCGCGCCCGTTCCGATCCAGTCGCGGAAGCGCCGCTCGTCCGGCGCTATCGCTATCAGGATTCGCGCCGTGGATCGCGGCAATCCGGGGAAGCTGTCGTTCGCGACGGCGCTGTCGAGTACAGTGCGAGCGAGTCTCGTGTCGCGTGGGAACGCGATCACCGTGACGCGACCGCTGTCCAGTCTGAGCGGCGCCTGCTGCGCTCTCGCTCTTGCACATGGAAGAGCGAGCAGCAGTGCCAGCAGCGCCCCGACGCCTACGCGGAGCGCGACGGAGCGCCGCCCTCCTCGATCTGCTTCAGCATCTCGGCGCAGCGCTTTCCCCATGGATTGAACTTGTTGGCCGCCACCCCATCTCGCCAAGCCTCGAGCGCCGCTCCCTTGCGCCCACCGAACCAGAGCGCGCGCCCCAGCTCGTAATATGCCTCCACCAGGTTGGGCCCCAGTGCGAGCGCCTTCCGGTAGAAGGCCTCCGCGTCGCCGTACATCTCCCGCTCGGAGTACACCAGCCCCAGATAGAAGTGAGCGTAGAGCGTGGCCTTGCGGTCGTTGTCGAGACGGATCGCGCGCGAGAGATGCTCGATCGCTTCGCCGAAAATGCGCTTCTTCAGGCAGATGTAGCCGAGGTTGATTCGCGCGAGCGAGTTCGCCGGCTGGCGCGTGAGCACCTTCTGGAAGGTGAGCATCGCCTCGTCGTACTTCTCCTGGAGCATCTGTGCCCATCCGAGCAGCGACTCCGTTTCGGGATCGTCCGGCGAGAGCTCGAGCGCGCGGAGGAGCGCGCGTTCCGCACCCTGGTGGTCGCCGAGCGAGATCAGGCTCCAACCCTTCTCGACATACGTGGACGCGCCGAGCCGGTCGGCCAGCACAGGCGCATCGTGCGCGGGCGACGGCTTGGCAGGCGCGGGCTGCGCTGCGGTGCCCGCGGATGGTGTGAGCGATTTCCAACTGTCGACCAGCGCCTTGATCTCCTCGCGGAGCGCGCGCAGCGCGGCGATCTCCCGCTCCGTGTCCTTGTAGAGCGCGATGATCTCCGCCTTGATCGCATCGCGCTCGCGCGGTGCAG
>JBIQLU010000031.1:0-14771 GCA_044463985.1 Gemmatimonas aurantiaca
GATAGGTGCCATGGGGCGAATATACGGGAGGAAGCAGAGGGCAGGAAGCAGAAGGCAGGAACTGCACAACTCCCAGGTCATGCCCGCGAAAGCGGGCAGCCATGTCACTTCATCGAACATGGGTCCCCGCTTTCGCGGGGACGACGGCGGACTGCATGAAGTTCCTGCTCCCTGCCGTCTGCTGTCTGCTCTCTGCGGTTATTCGTATCTCAACGCTTCCACCGGATCGAGCTTGGCGGCGCGGGCGGCGGGGATGAGGCCGAAGAGGATGCCGGTGAAGGCGCTCGCGACCAGGGCAGCGACGATCGCGACTGGAGGGATCGAGGCCTGGATCGGAGAGAAGGCGCGGATCGCCCACGTCAGAAGGCCGCCGATGATCAGCCCGATCAGAGCGCCCACGAGCGTCAGCGTGGCTGCCTCGACTAGGAACTGCCAGAGTATCGTTCCCCTCGTCGCGCCCAGCGCCTTGCGCACTCCGATTTCACGCGTGCGCTCGGTAACGCTGATCATCATGATCGCCACAACTCCCACGCCGCCCACCATGAGGCCGATGGCCGACAGCGTGATCATCACCAGGAAGAAGGTGCCGACGATCTTGTTGTACATGTCCATCGCCTTCTCCTGCGTCGTGATGTAGAAGCTGTTGTCCTGTACCGGCTTCAACATCCGCTTGGTGCGCAGGGTCGCGATGGTCTGATCGATGGCGATGTCCTGGGGCACGCCATCACGCGGCTTCACGGTCAGGAACAGCCACCACGTGCTCGCGTTCAGCCGGCGCCGGGCGGTTTCGTACGAGACGACCGCCTTCGGTTTCGTGTCGTCCGAGAAGACGTTCGCGGCCGCGTGGTAGACGCCGATCACTCTGAAAGGCATCCCGTTCATGGTGACGGTCTTCCCGACCGCGTTGCTGTCGGGAAAGAGCTGCCCCACCATCGCGTCGTTGATGAGCACCACGTTGTCGGCGTCGCGGTCTTCCCGCGCGGTGAAGCTCCGGCCCGGATCGATCGTGGCGCCCGTGACCTCTGCCCAGCCAGGCGTGTACACATCCACGGGAGCACCCGGCACCGTTCGGTCGAGGTACTTGAACGCGGCGGAGGTGCTGGTCTGCGCGACCACGGCATTGATCGAAGGCTGTCGCGCGATGGCCTGCGCCTCGTCCACCGTGAGGTTCGGGAAGCGCCTCCACGGGCAACTGTCGGAGGAGCCGTTGCAGTTCTGGATCCCGGCGGGCGCCTTGGTCACGTAGAACGAAGTCGGACCGGCGGCCGCCATGCTTTCGGCGACTCCGGCGTTGATGCCGTGCACCGCCGCGGACATCGCCGTCACCACGAACACGCCTACCGCGATTCCAAGGATCGTGAGCGCCGCTCGTACCTTGTTCTGCCGGATCGAGTCGAGCGCGATGGCTACGCCCTCGAAGAGAGCGTGGAGCTTGTTGCCGATGTTCATCTCACTCGGCCCTCAGCGCCGTGATCGGATCGAGCCGTGACGCGCGGCTGGCAGGGTAGGCGCCGGCGATGATCCCGATCCCGGCTCCCAGCGCGATCGCGACGGCCACCGACCACGGCGCCACGCTCGTTGGAAGCGGCGATATCGCCGCTATCAGAGCGGCGAGACCATAGCCCAGCGCGATCCCGATGGCCGCGCCCATCACGCTCAGCGTCGCCGCCTCGACGAGGAACTGCGACATGATGTCTCGTCGCTTCGCGCCCAGCGATTTGCGGATTCCTATCTCGCGCGTACGCTCGGCCACGGCGACCAGCATGATGTTCATGATCACGATCGCGCCCACCACCAGACCGATGGCCGGGAGGAAAATGCCGGCCAGTACCAGGTACTTCTGGATGTTCTGCCAGGTGGAGAGCGCCGATGCCGACGACTCGAGGCTGAAGTCATCGGGCTGCGACGGATGCAGCTTGTGCCTCCGCCGCATCAGCTCCTCCAGAGCCGACTGAACTTCCGGCATCGCCTGCGGCGACGGAGCCTGGACCAGCACCGCGTAGATGTTGCGCGCGCCCGTGAAGCGTGACATCGGCGAATGGAACGGTGCGATGGCCTGTCTGTCGAGCGACATTCCGAACGCGGAGCCCTGCTTCTCGAGCACACCTATCACCCGGAACGGAAGCCCTTCGAAGAGGAGCTCCTTTCCGATCGGATCCAGACTGGGGAAGTAGTGCTCCGCGGTCTCCGCGCCGATGACGACCACTGCGGCACCGAGACGGTCTTCCTGCTCGCTGAAAACGCGCCCCTGCGTGACGTCCAGGTTCTTGATGTCGAAGTAGCCGGCCGTGGCGGCGTGCGCGATTGTCTGCGGACCAGACGCGACGTAACGCGACTGCGGTGTGAGCCAGTCGACATCATCGATGGCCCACTTGGCGCCGGCCGGCAGATTGTCGCGGATGGCGTCGGCGTCGGCCTCCTTGATGTACGGGCGGCGCTGCCACTCCTTCCACTGCTCCTGCGTCACGTTCCCCATGTTGAAGTCGGGGAAGCGGCGCACGTTGATCGTGTTGATACCGAGGAACTTTCCAGCGAAGGCGTCCTCCATGTAGTTCCCCATCCCGTTCACTATCGAGACGACGGCGATGAGGAACATCACGCCGATTGTCACGCCAAGAAGGGTGAAGAAGCTCTTGAGCTTCTGCACCCTGATCTGGGCGATGGCGAGGCGGGCGGCTTCGAAGAGTGGCATCAGGCTCCTGACATCACCTTGCTCACGAACTGTTCGCGGCGTTCGTCGGAAGCGATTCGACCGTCGCGGAGGACCACGACCCGGCGCGCGTGAGCCGCGATATCGGGTTCGTGCGTGACCATGATCACCGTCTGCCCGCCGCCGGCGAGTCCCTCGAAGACGCGCATGATCTCATCGGATGTCTGCGAGTCGAGGTTGCCCGTGGGTTCGTCGGCAAGCAGGATGGCGGGGTTGTTGATCAGCGCGCGCGCAATGGCGACGCGCTGCCGCTGACCGCCGGAGAGCTCGTTGGGACGGTGATCCACGCGATCTCCGAGCTGCACTCTTTCCAGCGCCTCCTTGGCACGCCGCTTCCGCTCGGCGGAAGGTACGCCGGCGTATACGAGCGGCAGCTCCACATTGTGAAGCGCGGTGGCGCGCGGAAGCAGGTTGAAAGTCTGGAAGACGAAGCCGATGTCGCGGTTGCGCACGCGCGCCAGGTCATCGTCCTTCATCCTCGAAACGAGCTCGCCATTCAGCCAGTACTCGCCGGCGTTGGGGGTGTCGAGACATCCAACGATGTTCATCAGCGTGGATTTCCCCGAGCCGGACGGTCCCATGATGGCCACGTATTCGTTCCGGCGGATGGCGAGGTCCACGCCGCGCAGCGCGTGCACCACTTCGCCACCCATGTCGTAGTCGCGGCGGATGCCGCGCGTCACGATCACCCACTCCCGTCCAGGTGCAACGCCCTGGTTGCCGACTACGACCTGCCGCTCGGCGGTAGTACTTACGAGATCGTCCTGCATTTCCGCAGCACTCACGTGCCAACCCCCTTCTGTTCGCCCTGTTTGGTACCGCGCACCAGTGTGCCTTCCTTGAGATCGCGGATCGCCTGGTAGCTGCCCGACACGATGGTCTCGCCACCCTGCAGGCCGCTTATCACCTCGAAGTAGTCTTCGCCGGCAATCCCTATCTTTACGGGCTGGAAGGTCACCTTGTTGTCGGCACCCACCACGAATACCCCTTCGACCTCCTTCTGGCCGACCTGTACGCCGGGCCGGCTGCCCAGAGCGAGCTGCGCCGAGTCGCCCGCCGGTTTCGCCTGATGGTCGCGAACCGTGAGCGCGATGATCGGGATCGCGAGCACCTGCTTGCGGGTGGCCGTGATGATCTTCGCCGTGGCGGAGAAGTCCGGGCGCGTGTCGGGTGGTGGATTGAGGAGCATGACCTTGACCTGGAAGTCGACGGCCTGATCGGTGCTCTGCGACGAGCTGGCGGTCGGGTTCTGCACGGAGCTGTTGGCGATCTCCACTACCTTTCCGACGAACGTGGTGTCGGGGAAGGCATCTATCTGGACGACCGCCGAATCACCCACCGACACCCGCGCCACGTCCGTCTCGTCCACCTTCACGGTGGTCTCGAGGGTGTCCATGTTGCTGATGGTGAGCAGCAGCGCCGCATCCTTGTTGAACGTACCCGGTACGGCCGTCTCACCCTGCTCCACGTTCAGGCGGGTGACCTTCCCGGAGAGCGGAGCGTTGATGGTCGTCTTGGCCAGGTTCGACTCCGCGTTCTTCAGCGCGGCGAGGCTCTGATCCACCATGTGGCTCGAGGAGTTGAACAGCGCCTGGTTCACGTCGACCGTGGTTCTGAGCTGCTCCATCTGCTCCTCGGAAACGAGAGTCGTGTTGCTCTTGCGAATCGTCTCCGAGCGCTGAAGGGCGCTCTGTGACTGCTCGAGGTTGGCCTTCGCCCGCGCCATGTCCGCGCGCGCGGAAGCGACAGCCGCGTGCGCACGCTGTACTTCGGCTTCGTAGGTGGCGGGGTCGATCTGGAGAAGGAACTGTCCCCTCTTCACCATCGCTCCCTCCTTCACCGCCAGACGGACGATTCGCCCCGACACATCGGAGGCAACGTCCACCTTGACGCGCGGCTCGACCTGCCCGCTCGCCGTCACCGACGCTACGAGATCGCGCTTGCCCACCGCCTCCTCACGCACGTCGACGGCCTTGTTGCCGCGCTTCGACGCGCCGAGAAAGATGACTCCTCCCACGAGGAGGACGAGTATGGTGGCTATGCTCCACTTCGCACGTTGACTCATGCTGTTCCTCGGTGATTGCCGTCAGCGCAGCGGCCGCCCGACCGCGTTCTCGAGCTGGGCAAATGAAATATGATAATTGTAGATGGCGTTGATGCGGTCGTTCTCGGCCTGTTCGTAGCTGGCTCTCGAGTTGGCGAGCTCGAGGTAGTCGGCCGCGCCCACGCGATAGCGCTCCTGGGCGAGCTCGAGCTCCTGGCGCGCCTTGGCCGCGTTCTGCTCCTGCAGCTCCACCGTCTTCGCGTTGGTGACCAGCGTGAGATAGTAGGCGGTCACATCGGCCGTGAGCGCCAGCTCCTCCTTGCGGATGTTATAGCGCGCATCGTTCCTGTCGGCCTTCGCCTGCTCGATCCGCTGCTCGCGCTGGAATCCATCGAATATCGGGAGCGAGACCATCGCGCTCACCTGGAACGGCTGCTTGGTGAAGCTGAAGGGGAACTGGTTGTTCTCGGCGCGGATCTGCGCGGCGGTTTCGGGGCCAAAGCGCGGAAGCCCGTCGCAGCGCCCCTGGATGCTCGGCAGTCCGGCGCCCACCCGCAGCGAGTCCTGCGAGTAGCAGCTCGCGATCGAGCCCTGCATCTGGGATTCGGCGAGCGTGACTGGATAGTTGCCGTTGGCGTACTGGTAAGTGTACCCGCCCCACCCGGCGTTGAAGTTGAGCGACGGGAGATACTGCGACTGCGCGGAGCGGACGCTCAACGAAGTGACCTTGTCGCGGGCACGAAGCGCGTTGAGTGCGGGATTCCTCTCTCTCGCGAGACCGAGCACCGACTCCAGCGTGAAGTCCGGCGCGCGGACGGCAAAATCGGTGGTGAGCCGCACGTCGGCCGGCTGCTGCACGCCCATCGTTTGGAAGAGGCGCAGCTTGTCGATCTCCACCTGGTTGTGACCCTGGAGCGCCGCCACCTTCGCCTGGCCGAGTGCCACCTCGGCGTTGCTCACGTCGAGCTGCGTACCCGAGCCCACGGCCATCTTCGCCTGCGCGAGCTCGAGCTGCACCTCGCTCTGCTTGACCAGCGAATCGTTCAGCTCCGCTTTCGCGCGCGACGCGAGCACGGTCAGGTAGTTCTGCGCGACAGTGGAGCGCACGAGCTGCGCCGATCCGGCGATGTCGGCGTCGGCCGCCTTCACGGTGGACGACTGGATCTTCGGATTCAGGAACGTCGCCGCGTTGAGCTGGTAGGTGAGGCTCAGCGAGTAGAAGGACTGGTAGATGTCCGACGCCACCTCGAACCCCGTCACGCCGTTGATCGGCTGGCCGCCTGACTGGCGAAAGCTCCCCTGCAGCGACGCGTTCACGCTGGGAAGGAAGGCGCCGTAGGCGGCGCGCTTTCCGGCCGATGCGGCGCGCCTGTGGTCCTTCGTGGAGAGGTAGTCGGGGTTGTTCTGGAGCGCGAGCGCGATGGCGTCTTCGAGCGTGAGCGTTGGCCCGGCGCCGGAGACGTCACCGCGAAGCGTTCCGGCGGTGTCCGCGCCGGCCGTGGTGTCGATCCGAGTGCTGGTGGGTATCTGTGCTGAAGCCGAGCCGAACGAGAGCGCCGTCAGCGCAGTGGCGACCGCCGCTGCGACGAGCCGGGTGGAGTGCATCGTGTGAGTTCCTCGGGGTGGTGTCTGCCTCCCCTACGCGGCAGGCGGAGGGGTGGTTTCAGCGCAAACTAAACGGACCGGCCAGATGGGGTCAGGCAGCGGAATTGGGGGAGGAAAGGGGCAGGGCCGCGGCACGCGGCGTCCCGGGCGGGGGGGACGGCGGAGCGAGGCGCGCTTCAGCGCGGCAGCTCGTCGCGGATGGCGGTGATTCCGCGCGCGTCGAGCGACACTTTCAGTACCCGGCCCTGGTCGTCCACCCAGACGTGGCGGGTGGCGCCGCCGGCTTCGGTGAGTACGAGGAGTCGCGCCGAGACTCCATGGCCGCCGATGGTGACGGCGTCGTTCCCTTGGGTGGCCACGCGCATCACGACCTGGGCGTTTCGCTGCGGCACCACTACCGGAACGCTGATGGTGCCGGTCGATTGCGATGCGCGCCGCGCCAGGAAGTAATACTGGTGAAAGACATTGTCATCGAGAACCAGGGCACCATCCGCCACGATGTATTCCTTGGTGGACTCTCCGCGCGCGGTCTTCACCTGGGCGCTGATGCGGCCACGGCCTACGATGGCGCGAAGACGCTCGCGCACCTGGCCACCCTCTCTCACCTCGAGCTGATAGGCCAGCGGTGCGAAGGAGTCGTCTGCGCGGAGGGCGGGCGAGAGACGTTCGGCATCGAACTCCACGGTGGCGTTGGCCACGTACACGTCGCCGCCGGGACCCGGAGTCCGACGAATCGTGAACAGCTCCCGGCCAATGTTCGTCCCGGAGCGGCTGATCGTGAAGCTCCCCTCATCCACCACCGTGACCTGCGAAGGAGCCGCGGCGGGTACCGCCAGCAGGGTGGCGGAGAGGAGGCCGAAGTATCGCATATTCAAAGCTAATACCCGGAGTCGGAGGGAGGGTTTCACGGATCTGCGACCGGCGCGAGGAATATGCGCTCGCGTATGCGCTGGCGGATACGTTCGTAGATCGCCCGGCCCTTCTCCGCGGTGGCCAGCGTGGGGCGGCCTATCGATCCGGCGCTTCCCTTGGGGACGCGCAACTGACCCCTGCGGTAACGTCTCAGCGACTCGCGGGACATCATGTAGTCACGAGCCCATTCCATGTGGACGAGCTCCGGCGCAAGATAGAGCATGAGCGAAGTATCCACCTCGCCGCCGTGCATGTGCTCCTCCTGCCCGTCCAGCAGGTCGTCTACCCGCACCGCGTACATGTCGACCACACGTACACGCGCGATGCGTGTTATCACCGTGTCGATCGCTTCCTGGTGCGCGTCGTAGTCGTGCGCGGTGAGGAGAATGAATTCCCGGAATCCCGATGCTTCCCACGACGCCAGGAGATCGTTGAGCATGCGATGGAGCGTCTTCCGCCGCATGGATGCGTTCCCGGGGAAATCGCGCTCCTCCGGGGTATTGACTCCGTATTCCACGGTGGGCGCTCGCAGCACACCGGTGGTGGCGGAGAGGTCATCGGCGAGTCGCTCGGCGATGATCGTTGCGCACCCGATCGGGAGGTGCGGGCCGCGCTGCTCGCAGGCGCCCACGGGGATTATCAATCGAGGGTCGGCGGCCATGACGGCAGCGACCTGCGCTGGTCCCATTTCTTTCATGCGCCTGGGATGAACATCCACGGCGCGAGGTGGCAGGGTCATTTCGAGTAAGGATGATCTGGAGCCGGTCGCCGGCGCACGCCTGGCCAGTGGGTCCGCCGCGTGGACGCACGTCTGGACGATAACCGCTGGTGCGGCGATCGTGGCAGCGGCGCTCTGGCTTCGCGACCCGCGCATACCTTATCTCGTGGCGACGCTCCTCGCCACGGTACTGGCGCTCGGCGCGACGACGCGACTCGGCGCGCGCGACCGCACGTGGGCGGCGGCGTCCCTCGCCGCGATCGCGCTGTTCTGTGTCGTGGCGTTCGCGGCGCAGCGCACCCTCGACGAGATCGAGGAGCGCTGGCCCGTGTACAGCGCTTCGCTCCTGGAGGAAGGCGCGGCTTCGCTCGGCAGCCGTCTCTCGACCGCTTCGCGCGAGCTGCGCGAGAGTGCACAGCACGCGATCGGAGCGCCCGTACAGGTATCCGGCGCCTTCGATGCGCTCGACAGGGAGATCGGCTCGAAGGGCGTGCGCGGGATAGCGCTCTACCGCCGCGGCGTCCCGGTGGCGTGGGCGGGGCACATCACCACGCCCACCGATTCGCTCGTGGCTCCGATAGGCGTCGTGCATTCGCCGTTCTACGTGACGCTGTACGCCGTGGTGGTGGACGGCGAATCGCGCGCCGTGGCCACCGCCACTGTGCACTCCGCGCCGCCAGGCGACGACTTCGCGCCGGCCATCGCGAACGAGGTGGCACGCGAGCTCGGACTGCATGGCTTCGACGTCGCTCCGGGGAGCGCGCCATCCGCGACGGCGAAAGTCGATACGGGCGCGGTGGTGTTCGCTCCTCTCGGTGACACTCTGCTCGTGGCGCACGCGGTGGCGCCGGGCATGGAGGAGGCGCGGCTTCTCGCGCTCGAGCGCGTGCGAGGCAGAGGCGCCGCGGCGATGATCCTCGCGCTCGCGCTGTATCTGCTGGTGGTGTGGCGCAGCGAGCGCGCGGTGCGCTGGAGGATGGCGCCGCTGCTGGTGGCGCTCGCGGCGGTCGCCCTGGTGCCGCTCAGCATGTTCTCCAGCAGATGGGTTCTCTTCGATCCGACCGTCTACTACTCGGAGGTGGGCGGCCCGCTCACGGGGAGTATCGGCGCACTCGGGATCGCGGCCGCGATCGTGTTGCTCGCCCTGCTGCTGGGGGTGCGGTCCACCAGGGTGCGGCTCGGACGGCGCGGCGCCCTGGCAATTCTGCTGCTGGTCGCGATGGGTGGCATGCTCCTGTTGCGCGCGCTGGCGGACGGCGTGATGCCGCCACCGGGCGGAGTGAGCGCAACGCTGTGGGTGGCGTGGGAGGTCGCGCTGTACCTGGTCGCGGCATCGCTGCTCATCGCGGCGGCCTTCGCCGGGGACGCCGTGTTCGGCCGATCGTGGCGGGGGATTCCGCCGATCGTGGCACCGGTGCTCGCGGCGGCGGCTGCGATTGCCGGACCGATGGTTCTCACCATGCCGGGGACGTGGCCGAACTGGTACCTCGGACTCTGGGTTGTTACGGTCTTCGCGGCGATCTTCGCGCGCCGCAGCGGGTGGACGATACTCACCGCCGGGACCGTGGCTGCACTCGGTGCGGCCACACTAACGTGGAACGCCGGCGTGAAGGGGAGGGCTTCGCTTGCCGACCGCGATGTGTCGGGACTCAGCGAGGTCCAGCCCGACGTCGTGGCCGTACTCCGTCGCTTCGCCGGTGACATCTCGGCCGCGACGGCTCCGCATACGGAGGCTGAGCTCGTGCGGCTTTACGTGAGCTCCGATCTGATGGGCGCCGATTACCCGGTGGAGTTGCGCGAGCTCGAGCCGAACGGAGCCACCTCGGCGCGCGTCTCCCTCGCCGGGATGAGCGTGCCAGCCAGCGCATTGGCCGACGCCGCGACCGAGGCGCGCACGGCGGGCAGCGTGATCGTGCGGAACGTGCTGGGCATGCCTGGCGAGCTCACGATGCTGGCGGTGCCGCACCAGGGCGGTTCGGTTACCGCAGTCACCGTGGGGCCGCGAACCCGGCTCATTCCCGAAGACCCATTCAACGCCATCCTCGGTCTGAGCGACGCCGAGAGCGGGCCACCGCCGTACGCGATGTCGCTGCTCGCGGTCGAGCCTATCTGGCCGCTCACACCGGACAGCACGCGCTGGTATCGATCGGGACGTCAGCTCCACGGCAACAGGCTGGTGCAGACTGTCCGCGGGCCGATGCGCGCTCACATGGAGATCGATCTCCGCCCCCAGGCGATCCTCGTGCAGCGCGCGACGCTCGTCGTGCTGCTGGATCTCACATGTCTGGTGCTGCTCTGGATGATCAGCGCGCTTCCGGAGCCCGCATTCAGGTCGCGCGTGGCGGAGCGTGCCAGAAGCTGGGCATCCAGTTTCAGGGCACGTCTGACGCTCGTGCTGTTCGGGTTCTTCGTGCTGCCGGCCATGGCCTTCGCGGTGTGGAGCTATCAGCGGCTGCAATCCGAGGACAGGCAGTCGCGCGAGCTGCTCGTGCGGGAGACACTTCGCGCGTACGACGAAAGCGCCAGCGGGGATGACTCGGAACCGCTATCGCTGAGCGGCGCCCGACTCGGCACGCCGCTCCTCGTATACCGCTATGGCGAACTCACCGCGGCGAGCGAGCCGCTGTTCGACGCGATCGCGCCGATGGGCCGCTTTCTCCCCAGCGCCGTGTATCAGCGACTCCGGCTGGGACGCGAGGAGTACGCCAGTCGGCGGCTCGTGCTGGGCGGCAAGCCGGCGCTCTTCGGCTACCTCTCGACTCCCACGCCGTGGAGCGAGCGGCTCGTGACGGCGGCGCCCGCGCGCGGGAGCGAGTACGTGCTGGATCAGCGGCGCCGCGATCTCGGAGTGCTCGTGCTGTTCGCCACGGTGCTGGGTGCGCTGGGCGCTCTGCTACTGAGTCGCGTCGCGTCGCGCTCGCTCGCGCGGCCGATCGGGAATCTCCGCGAGGCCGCGCTCGCCGTGGCCGCGGGAGAGAGCGAGCCACCCCTCGCACACCGCGCGCCCGACGAGTTCGAGCCGGTGTTCTCCGCGTTTCGCAGGATGGCGGCGGATCTCGGCGCGAGTCGCAGCGCGCTCGAGAGCGCTCAACGCCGCACGGCCACCGTCCTGCGCAACGTCGCGAGCGGTGTCGTGGCGCTTTCCGCGGATGGCGAGGTGCTCCTCTCCAATCCCCGGGCGACCACTCTGCTCGATTCGCCGCTGGTGGGATCGAAGCTGGCGGACGTCTCGCCGGCACTGGCCGCGTGGGTGGCGAAGTTCGTGGCGAGTGATGCCGCGGAGGAAGAGCTGGACTTCGAGGCTGCCGGTCGCCAACTGCAGGGCCGCCTCGTTCGGCTCGTGGGGGACGGCGGCGGCGTCGTGCTCACGCTGGATGACGTCACCGAGCTGGCACGCGCGCAGCGGGTGATCGCGTGGGGGGAGATGGCGCGCCAGGTCGCGCACGAGATCAAGAATCCATTGACTCCCATACGACTCGGCGTCCAGCACCTCCGGCGTGCGTTCGGCGATGCGCGGCCGGACTTCGGCACCATCCTCGATGCCAACGTCGATCGAATACTCGCCGAGATAGATCGCCTCGATGAGATCGCGCGCAGCTTCAGCCGCTACGGGATGGCGCCGGCCGAGCGCCAGCCGCCGGAGGTGGTGGACGTGTCCGCGGTGGCGAAGGACGTGGTCGGGCTCGAGAGCATGGGCGGCGACGCGATGCGGGAGCGGGTCGGAAACGGCGCAGTGTCGTGGCGGCTGGTGGGTGCGGAGCGACCGCTACGTGCGGTGGCCCGGTCGGAGGAGCTGCGCGAGGTTCTGCTGAACGTACTGGAGAACGCACGACTCGCCGGGGCGAAGAGCGTCGAGCTTCGCTGCCGGCGGCTCGACGGCAGGGTGGTGATCGAGGTGAACGACGATGGATCCGGCGTGCCGGCGGATGTCCTGCCCCGACTGTTCGAGCCGCACTTCTCCACGCGCTCGTCGGGCAGCGGACTGGGACTCGCTACGAGCCGTCAGCTCATCGAGAGCTGGGGCGGCGCAATAGCCATCGCGAGCACCGAAGGCGAAGGCACGCGCGTGCGCATCGAGCTGCTCTCGCGCGACGACACATCAGGCGAGGCAAGCGACGAATGACGGGCGCCGCGGTCGCGAGCGCGGACGACGCGCTCCGGCGGCTCATCGACTGGCACCGTTCGCGCGCGGAGCGACTGCTCAACGGAGTGCGAGCGCTCGTGCTGGTGCTGCTAGCCGCGGCCGCCTTCGCGTACGCGCCGGTGCTTCCGGCGCAATTGACCTGGGTGAATGTGATAGTGCTGGCGATCACCCTCACCTGGACCTTCGCGCAGTGGGCGCTCTTTCACCGGCGCGAGCGTCTCCCGGGGTGGCTCGCGCTCGTCAATCCCGCGGTCGACATCACCGCCATAACGGTCGTGATGGCGGAGTACGGGATATCGCAGTCCGCCAAGCTCGCGCTGGGATCGCCCATGCTGCTCGCGTACTTCGCGATTCTGGCGTCGCGACCGATCACCTCCTCCACGCGGAAGGCGGCGGTGGTGGCGGCGCTGGTCGTGGCGGAGTACTCGGCGCTCCTCGCTTTCTTCGTGACCAGCGGGCGCGCGCAGGTAGTGGCGAGTCCTATCGAGGCGAGCGTGGGAGCGGGGATCGCTTGGCTCGACGAAGGCGCGAAGATCCTCCTTCTCGCAGTGGGCGGAGCCATCGCGACGTACGTGACTGCGTGGTACGAGCGACTCCTCACCAGCTACCACGTGCAGGCGCGCCAGCGTGAGCAGCTCGAGGCACGACTCGCGCGTGCGCAGCTCAGCGCGCTCGAGGCACAGCTCCATCCGCACTTCCTGTTCAACACTTTGAACGCGATAACCGCGCTCATCGCGCGGGAGCCTCGCTCGGCGGAGCGGATAGTCGGAGGGCTCGGCGAGCTGCTGCGTTTCTCGCTGGGAAGGGCGGGCGAACAGGAGGTGACGCTCGAGCGCGAGCTGGATCTGTTGGGGCGCTACGTCGATATCCAGATGGTGCGCTTCCCCGACCGGCTGCGGGTCGATGTGGAAGTCGCGCCCGAGACGCTCGTCGCACTCGTGCCGAGCCTCGTGCTGCAGCCGCTCGTGGAAAACGCGATCGAGCACGGGATCGCTCCGCGCGCGGCCGGAGGACGAGTCGAAGTGCGCGTGGAACGCTACGGTGACACGCTGCGCCTCACCGTGCGCGACGATGGAGTGGGGAGCGGAGGGCCGCCGCGGAGGGATCCCGGCGGTACCGGCGTGGGGCTGGCGAACACCAGAGCGCGACTGCAGCATCTCTACGGCGGCCGGCACGAGATGCGCGCGGCACCTCTCGAGACGGGCGGGTATCAGGTGGTGATCGACATCCCGTTTCACGCGACTGCAATGCGAACCGAGAGCAGCGAGGTGGCGACGTGAGTGACGGCCCCGAGGCGATGCGAGTGCTCGTCGTGGACGATGAGCCCCTGGCGCGCGCGCACCTCAAGGCGTTGCTCGAGGAAGCGGGCGGCGTGGAAGTCGTGGGAGAGTGTGGCGACGGCCGCGAGGCCGTGCGGCTCATCGTGCGCGACTCCCCGGACCTCGTATTCCTCGACGTGCAGATGCCCGAGCTGGATGGGTTCGGAGTGTTGCAGGCGATAGGCGCCGACAGGATGCCCCCCGTGATCTTCGTGACGGCGTACGACGAGTACGCGATGCAGGCCTTCGACGTGGCGGCGCTCGCGTACCTGCTGAAGCCGATCGCCCGCGAGCGCCTCGCCGCGGCGCTCGATCGCGCCCGGATTCTCGTACGCGCGGGGTCGACCGGCGACATCGTGACCAGGCTCGGAACGCTGCTCGAGAAGCTCGATGCGGCGGAGCCGCGCGCCGGCCGGATCCCGTTGAAGGTGGATGGGCGTCTCATCTTCGTGGGCGTTGACGAGATCGACTGGGTGGAGGCGGATGACAACCACGTGAAAGTGCATGCGGGGCAGCGCACGCATCCCGTGCGCAGCACCATGGCCGGTTTCGAGAGGAGACTGCCGGCCGGCAGATTCCTGCGTGTGCATCGTTCCGCGATCGTGAACGTGCGGCGCATCGTGGAAGTGCAGCCGTGGTTCGCCGGCGACTACGTGTTCATACTCGCGGGGGGATTGCGGATCACGTCGGGTCGCAGCTACCGCGAGAACATCCGGGAGTTCATGGAACGGCAGCTCTGAGCACGCTTGCTTCCGCCATCGCTCGAGCGTCGTTCACCCCGCTCGTCGAGCGCTTCGCCCCACGATCGTTTCCGTACGGGGAGGGTCGTTCGATATTGCCTCGAACACACCTCCATCGTCACACTGGGCCGGCGATTCGCGAGCGTCAGGCGCCGCATCGTACGACAACGCGATGGAGGATCGGGAGAGTGAAAAGCTCGAGCGGATTGGCGGCCGTGCTTCTGGCCCTGGCGCTCGCCTCGTGCGGCGGCGCATCGGACGGCATAACGGGCGGCGGCGGAAGGAGCGACAGCATCGACGTCGCCGACAACTTCTACCGACCCGCCAGCGACACGGTGGCGGCCGGTACTACCGTGACATGGAACTGGACGGGTACCAGAAGTCACACTGTGACATTCGAGGATGGCGTGACGTCGGAAAAGATCACCTCGGGCAGCTTCAGCAGGACCTTCGACGAGCCCGGCACGTACGCGTACCAGTGCAACGTGCACGGAGCGTCGATGTCCGGCACCGTGATCGTCGAATGAGACCGCGATTCACGATCACGGCCGCGGTGGTCGCGCTCGTCGGGGTCGCCGG
>JBIQLU010000031.1:14871-29557 GCA_044463985.1 Gemmatimonas aurantiaca
TGAGACCGCGATTCACGATCACGGCCGCGGTGGTCGCGCTCGTCGGGGTCGCCGGCGCGGCGCACGCACAGTGCCGCCCCGCAGCGAACACGAACGAAGCGAAGCTCATGGCGTTCTATGCAGCGCCTATCGTGTTCTCCAGCGCCCAGGCGCCGCTGCGGCTCGACCCGGGCCAGCTACTCGTCTCCGTGGAAGTCGCACCGATTCCGCGCCCCGGCGCGGACATCCAGCACACTTCGTTCTGCTACATAGGCAAGACCGAGAACACGCGCCTGGCGCCGGTATTCGCGAGGCCGCGCATCGAGGTGGGTCTGCCGCTGGGCTTCGCTTTCGAAGCGAGCTACGTGCCGCCCGTGAAGGTATGGGATGCGGAGCCGAACCTCGCCAGCTTCGCGCTCTCGCGGGTGCAGGACCTTCCGGTACACGCGGGAACCGACCGACTCCAACTACTCCTGCGCGCGCACGCCACCGTGGGCCGGGTTCGCGGTCCTATCACCTGCCCGAGGAGCGGCCTGCAGACGAGCGATCCCGGCGAGCCGTGCTACGGTTCCAACCCGTCGAGCGACACCTACCACCCGGACATGTTCGGAGGAGAGGGCGCGCTCGCGGTCGATCTCGGACGTTTCGCGGTCTACGCTGGTGGAGGAGTGACGTGGCTTCGGCCGCACTTCCAGGTGGGCTTCGTGGACGGCGAGGGGAACGTGGACAATACGACGGTCGACGTCGATCTCACGCGCGGCGCCTTCTTCGGCGGCATCACCGCCGCGCTCGTGCCCTCGCTGCGCGTGTCGGCGCAGCTCTATGACGTTCCGGCCGACGCTGCCACCTGGCGCTTCGGCGTCGGATACCTGATCCGGTAGACGATCATGGCGGCGACGCCCGAGCGTGAGCCGCGCTCGCTGCAGCGCGTTTCGATTTCGCCGATGGTACTGCTCGCGCTTCGCGTCACGATGGCCGCGGTGTTCGTGGGCGGCGGCATCCTGAAGCTCGGAGGCGCGGAAGCCATGATACGGCTCTTCGCCGACATCGGCCTGGGGCAGTGGCTGCGTTACGTCGTCGGCGTCGTGGAGCTGGTGGGCGGCACGCTGCTGCTCGTTCCATCGTGGAGTGTTTTCGCCGCCATCGGCCTGATCGTTCTGATGATCGGCGCGGCGATGGCGGAGCTCTTCATACTTCGCCGCCCGCCAATCGCCGCTGCCGCCTGCGCGGTGGCGTTGATGATCCTCGCGATCGGTGCTCTCGACCAGCCGCACTCGCTGCCGCGTTCCGGCCGCGAAGAGTAGCTGACGGCCGGGCACGCTTGCCGAGGTCGTTCCGACCCCTCTGATTTGGGGAATGGAAGGAACGCTGATGCCGCTCACGCGGCCGGACGACGACGTCAAGCAGGCACAGCTCGACAGGATGAAGCGCTTCGCCACGGGCCTGCTCGTGGCGGCCACCGTCATCTTCGCCGTCACTCGCATCCTCGAGCACGGTCATCCGTGGCTCGGCTTCATCCGCGCGACCGCGGAGGCCGCGATGATCGGCGCACTCGCCGACTGGTTCGCGGTGACCGCGCTCTTCCGCCATCCCATGGGCCTGCCGATACCTCACACCGCCATCGTCGCGCGGCGGAAGGATCGGATCGGCAGGACGCTCGGCAACTTCGTGCAGAACAATTTCCTCTCCCGCCCTGTGCTCCAGGGGAAGCTGGAGGGGATGCACCTGGCCGAGCGAGGGGCGCGATGGCTGGCCAGGCCGGAGAACGCGCGGCTGATCGCGCGCCAGGTGGCGACCGGCCTGGCACGCACCGCCGAGGCGATTCCGGAGGGCGAGGCGACGCGCCTCATCGCACAGACGCTGTCCCAGAGAGTGAACGAAACCCGGGCGGCGCCGCTGCTGGGCAACGTGCTTCTTCTGGTGGCGTCGGACGGCCGGCACCAGGAGCTGCTCGACGATGCGCTCCGACTCGTGGCTCAGGCGGTGGAGGACAACCGCGATCTCATCAGGATCAAGGTTCTGGAGGAGAGTCCGTGGTGGGTTCCCGGTGCGATCGACGACAGGATCTACCAGAAGATCCTCTCGGCGACCGAGAATCTCATCCACGAAGTGCGCAGCTCGCCGGAGCATCCGCTCCGCGCGAAGTTCGACGTAGCGCTGGGGCAGTTCATCGAGAAGCTGCGCACCTCGCCGGAGATGATCGAAAAAGCCGAATCGATGAAGCGCGAACTGCTCGGCGACGAAGTCCTGGACGATCTCGCCGAGGCCGCGTGGCGCAGTGTCCGCGACGGACTGGTGCGCTACGCCGCGCGCGAGACGGACGAGGGGCCGGGAGCGCTGGAGCGCGGGATCGCCTCCTTCGCGGAGGCACTGCTCGCCAACCGACAGCTCCTCGCGGAGATCGACGAGTTCGCGAGCCGGGCGGCGCTCGCGATCGTGGAACAGCACAGGCACCAGGCGGGCGAGCTCATCTCTCATACAGTGAGTGCCTGGGACCCTGACGCCACCTCGCACCGCATCGAGCTCGCGATCGGCCGCGACCTCCAGTTCATCCGGATAAACGGAACGATCGTGGGTGGCCTGGCGGGGCTGGTGATCTACACCATCTCGCGTTTCCTCTGAACGAGCGGCCCGTCGTCGGACGCGTCGATCAGCCGTTATCTTGACCGTTACAACATGCCGTCATATTCGATTCCCGTAGAAATCACCGACGCGATCAACGCGCGAATCCTGGCCGAGTCCGAAGATCGGATCGTCGGCTTCCTCGAGGATCCCTTCGTCGAGATCGCGCGGCGCGCCAGTCTTCCGCTGGATGTAGTGCTGGAGCGAATCGCCGGGATGCTCGCAGCGGGTACGATACGCCGCGTGCGTCAGACGCTGCTCGCCACGAACCTCGCGCCCGGCGCGCTCATCGCGTGGAAGATCCCGTCCGAGCGACTCGATGCAGGCTTCGAGTACCTCTCCCGCGACGACCCCTTCTCGGGCCACGTGGTGATCCGCTCGACCGACTCGGAGACCCCGGGGTCGGCGTACCGCCTCTGGACCACGCTCAAGGTGCCGCGCGGCTTCTCCATGCCGAAGCACTGCGAATGGCTGCGTGCGCGAATCGGCGCGGAGGCGTTTCTCGTGATGCCGGCGAAGGCGCTCTTCGCTCTGGGCGTGGGGCACGTACGCCGCAGAGGGATGGCGCCGGGCGGGCGCACCGAGGAACCGGGGCGCGTGATCGAGCCGCACGTCGTGGAGCTGAGCGACCACGAGTGGCGCATACTCGAACCGCTCAAGCGCGAGTTCGCCGTGGAAGAGATAAGAGCGGATCCGTGGTCGGCGCGAGCGAGCGAGGCGGGAGTCTCGCGGGACGAGTTCCTGCGGGTCGCCAGGTCGCTCGAGGAGCGCGGCGTGATCGGGCGCTTCTCCACCTTTCTCGAGCACGTGAAGCCGTCGGCTGCGGGAACGCGCGTGACCCGCTACAATGCTCTCTTCCACTGGCGGGTGCCCGCCGGAAGGGAGCTGGACGCGGGCAAGGAAGTGGGGCGCCATCACATCGTGACGCATGCGTACTGGCGCGAGGGCGGTCCCGCCTTCGCGAACGTGAATCTCATGGCCGTGGCGCACGGAACGGACAAGGAACTCGTGCTCGCACACAAGGCAGCCATCGATGCTCACCTCTCGGAGGCCGGTATTCCAGTGACCTACACGAACGTCTTCTGGGGTGGGCGGAGCGAGATCAAGCCATCGGAAATCTCACCGGTGGCCTACGCGGCCTGGTGTGCTTCGGTGGGCGTGCCGGTCGACTCGATGAGGGAGAGCGCGGCATGATCGCGGGCCTCACGACGCTGCGCATCGGCGCGGCGCTGCTGTCCCTGTTCGCCGCTGCTGCGCTGGCGTGCAGCGAGGGCGACGCGAGCAGCGACACGGCCAGCAGCGACACGACCGGCGGCGGCGCGGGGAGTGCCGTCGCGCGCGCCGCGGCCGATGGAGATGCCGCCGCGCCGGTGGACAGCGCGGTTCTCCTTGCGCGCGCCGCGACCGCCAGATGGCAGGAGGCCTGCCAGTCGGACTCGGTGGCGTTCAGGCACGGCATCGCCGTTGCCGCCGCCGACAGCGCCGTAGCGGACTCGATCCGCGTTACCGACTCCACCCACACCGCGCTCATCGATTCGCTCTCGCGCGACACCACGCGCGCGGCACGCACGAAGCTCGCGGCGTTGAAGGGAAGGAAGCCAGCCGTCAGGAAGACTCCCGCCTGGGCGGGGAAGGTGGCGCGCCGCGCGATGTCGCAGACGCCGCTCCCCGGCTCGCTCTTTCCCGGATGTCGCGTGGTCGCCTACTACGGGAACCCGCTCTCGAGACGCATGGGAATCCTCGGCGAGATCGCGCCCGACAGCATGCTCGCCAGGCTGGCGCGCCAGGCCGAGGCGTACCAGCGGGCGGATCCTGCCACGCACGTGGTGCCGGCGCTCGAGCTGATCGCCATCGTAGCTCAGGCGGATGCCGGACGCGATGGACTCTATCGAGCGCGGATGCCCGACTCGCTCATAGAGAGAGTGGCCGCGTGGGCCGACGAGAAGGGATACATCCTGATTCTCGACATCCAGAACGGGCACAGCGACATGGCGCGGGAAGTCTCGTCGCTCGTGAAATTCCTGAAGCGGCCGAACGTGCATCTCGCGCTGGATCCGGAGTTCGCCATGCCGGACAGGAAGCGTCCAGGCACCGTGATCGGCACGCTCGACGCGCGCGAGGTGAACCAGGCCGTGGACACTCTCGCGCGGCTGGTCGAGGAGAACGATCTGCCTCCCAAGATGCTCATCGTCCATCGCTTCACGCGGCCGATGCTCACGAACCAGGAGCAGATCAAGCTCGACCCGCGCGTACAGGTCGTGATAGACATGGACGGTTTTGGTGCGCCGTTCCTGAAACGCGATTCGTACCGGCGCTACGTATTCGAGCATCCCGTTCAGTTCACGGGCTTCAAGATCTTCTACAAGAACGACAAGCCGATGCTGACGCCGGAAGAAGTGATGAAGCTCGTGCCGGTGCCGGTGTTCGTGATGTACCAGTGATGCGCCGGTGAGCGGCGCCGCTCCCCACTTCGTATACGTTCTGGCGCTTCTCTTCACGACCGATCGCCGTAGCGTCGTGCTCATGCGCCGCACCCGTCCCGCGTGGCAGGCGGGTCGGGTCAACGCTCTGGGTGGCAAGCTCCTTCCCGGCGAGAGCGCGGCCCGGGCCGCGAGCCGCGAGGTCGCCGAGGAGGCGGGCGTGCAGGTGGGCGAGGATGCCTGGCGCGAAGTCGCGGTGTGGCGCGACCCGGTCTATCGAATGCACGTGCTCTCCGCTTTCCACACGGCGGCGGAGAGCGCGCGCACCGCCGAGGACCAGGAGGTCTTCCTCTGCGACGCGACGGCGCTTCCCTCCGAGTGCATCGAGAACCTCCGCTGGCTGGTTCCGCTCGCGCTGGACGAGGATGTGAAGTTCCCCGTAGATGTGGAAAGCGCGAATCCACACGGCTCGGGGCTCACGGAGCCGCCACCGGGGTAGAGCACTCCAGCGAGTGACGGTTGCGTTTGCCGTCGCGAATGCGTATCGAGTGTATAGTCTCTCCCGCCCCCTCATTTCAGATGCGTTTGTTGAAGTACTCGATTCTGCTTTCGATAGCGCTGGCATGCGCCGGTCCCTCTTCCGCCCTTGCCGAGCGAGTCGATGCGGACTCGCTGGCGTCCGATTCGGTAGTGCAGGCTGCCACACGCGCGCTGGACGAGGGGCGGCCGTGGCGGGCCACCCGGATTCTCTCGCCGGCGCTCGGCGACACTCTGCTGCGCACGCCGCAGGTGGTGCTCACCGCGGCCAGAGCGGCGGCCGGGTGGGGTGGATGGACCGAAGTTCACCGCCTCCTGGCGGACGTACCGTGGATCGACTCGCTCGCGCGCGGCGAGGGGCGGCTGCTGCTCACTCGCGCCGCGCTGCAGCGTGACGAAGACAGCACGGCGCTGCTCAACGCGCGCAGCGCGGTTCGCGCTGCAGTCGGGAACGCCGCCGAAGGGGAGCGGCTGGTACTGCTGGCGCGCGCGCTCGACAGACTCGAGGCAGATGACAGCGCTGCGGCCGCCTACACCAGGGCGAGCGAACTGCTGCCGGACGCGGGCGACTGGCTGCGCCTCCGTGCTGCGGGGGTGACGAACTCCCGGGAGAAGCGCGCGGCGATCTATTCCACGCTCAGCGAACCCGCAGCACTGGCGCAGGTGGCGATCGTGGAGGCGAGGGCGCGCGAGCGAAGCCGCGACATCGCCGGCGCCATCGCCGCCTACGACTCGCTCTCCCTCCCTGTGCGCGCACTGCGGCTGCGCCTGGGCGATTCCGCGTCCACAGTGAGGCCGACGGCGTCCGACAGTGCGGCCGTACGGGCGGCGCTGCTCGCGATCGTCAAGGATCGTGCTGGGAGTTCCGCAGCGCGGGAGGCGCTGGCGCTTCTGGACGCTGCGTTCGGCCGGCTCGGCGCAGAGGAAGAACTTCTCGCCGCGCGCAGCGCCGCGACGTCGGGACCGGCCGCGCGAGCCGTGGAGGGCTTTGGTCGCGCCTTCGCCGCCGGGTTGGGGAACTCGCACGACAGGTTCACCTACGCGACGCTCCTCTCCCGCACCGGTCGCGACCGCGAGGCCGCGGCGCAGTTCGCGCGCGTGAAGAGTCCCGCGTCGCTCGCGGCGTCGGCCGCGTACCAGCACGCGAGGTCGCTGCTCAGGGCAGGCGAAGGATCCGCTTCGCGTACTGCGCTGCGCGCCGTGATCAGGGAGCATGGCAACGCCACGGAAGCCGCGTCGCATGCGCTGTATCTGCTCGCGGACCTCGCCACCGACGAAGGGCGCGACGGGCCCGCGCGCGAGGCGTACCGCGAGGTGGCGAAGCGCTATCCCTCGTCATCGCTCGCGGCGAGCGCCGCCTTTCGCGCGGCGCTGATAGCCTGGGTGGACGGTTCGTACACGATAGCCGCGCGCGAGTGGGACGAGTTGGCGAAGCGGCACCCGTCATCCAGCGAAGCGCTGGCCGCGGAGTACTGGAGCGGGCGCGCGTGGAGTGCCGCGGGACACGACTCGACAGCCCGTGCGCGATGGCAGAGCGTGGAGCGCCGCTCGAGCGCGTCGTACTACTCGATGCTGGCCGCGCGCAGACTGGGTGCGACGCCATGGGTCCCGGCCGCCGCAGCCGATTCGTTCATCGCGATTCCCGCCACGGAGAAGGCATTCGCCCGTGCGGCGCTTCTGGAACGGCTCGGCATGGAGCCGGAAGCGCAGCTCGAGTATGCGTATCTGCAGAACCACGCGGGCGGCACCGCCGACAGCATCCTCGCCACCGCGGCAGCATTCCGGGCGCACGGCCTCGCCTCGCGCGGAATCTCGCTCGCCCAGCGTGCGATGGCGCGAGGCGCCGCGCCCGACGCGAGGACGTATCGGCTCCTCTACCCGGTATCGCTGGACGCCGCGCTGGAGGCGGAGGCCCGGGGCAATGCTCTCGATCCATCGCTGGTGGCGGCGCTCATCCGGCAGGAGTCGCGTTTCGACCCTCGCGCCACGTCGCCGGTGGGTGCACGCGGCCTGATGCAGATCATGCCAACGGTGGGCCACACCATCGCGCGCGGACTGGACTTCCCCGCGTGGGACGCGGCGCTGCTCTACCAGGCGGACGTGAGTCTGCAACTCGGGACTTCGCACCTCGCCGACCTCCTTTCCGGCTATACGGAAGACAGCCGCGCGCTGGCCGCGTACAACGCGGGGAAGTCGCGCGTCGAGCGCTGGGCGAAGAAGCGCGGCACGGACGATCCGGAGACGTTCGTCGAGCGCATCCCGTTCCGTGAGACGCGCGACTACGTGCGCATCATCGAGCGCAATCGCGAACTGTACGCCAGCCTGTACGGCTGGTCGCACTGATCGCAGGCCACGATCCGGATGCGGCAGCCTGCCGACCGCGGCGCCGCCGCTCCCCACGAGGCTTCCGCCACCCCGGCGCGCGATGTGACGTTTCCCGGAATGCCCCGGTTATTCTCGCATGCCTGGTACTGACGCACAGATAGTAAGAGCCGTCCTCGGTGGCGACACCGAGGCCTTCGGCGTGCTCGTGGACCGGTACCAGGAGCGCTGTCTGCGACTCGCGCTGCACATCGTCGGGAGCCGGGAGGACGCGGAAGATGCGGTTCAGGAGTCGTTCCTGCGCGCGTACCGCTACCTGGGTGGATACCGCGAGCAGGAGAAGTTCGCGGCGTGGCTCTACAGGATTCTCGTGAACCAGTGCCGAACGCTCCTCGCGCGCCGCCGGCGGCTGGAGCTGCCCATGGCGGAATGGGAGTGGGATGTCGCCGCGGCCTCCGATGCCGGCGTGGAAAACGGAGCATTGCGCGCGGAGCTGACGCGCGCGCTCAATCTGCTTTCACCCGATCAGCGCGAGGCCGTCGTACTGCGATTCTCCGAAGATCTCACGTACGACGAGATGGCGGCGATCACGGGGAGCGGCACGTCCGCTCTCAAGATGCGCGTGCAACGCGCGTGTGCGCGTCTGCGCCGGCTGCTGCTGGAAGGTGCCAATGCCTGAGCGCGTCGAGCACCTCCCGGACTGGGCGATCGCAGAGCTGCGCCGGCCCGTCGACTCCGCGGTCGGCCTTCGCGAGCGGATCATGGAATCGGTGCGCGCATCCGCGCGTCCGCGGACCGCGGTCTTGACGCGCCGCTCGCACTCTGCGCCCGGGCGCGGTCGTCGCCTGGCGATGTCCAGCGCGATCGCGGCGATCGCGGCGAGCATGGCGTGGATGGCGCTCACGCCGTCGATTCTCGGTTCGCGTGCGCGGCTGATCCCCGTGCTGGGTGGTTCCACCGCAGGTAGCGCAGTGGTGATCGGCGACACGGTGGATGCGGCGCTGCGGGACACCCTGCGTCTCGTGCGCTTCGTTCTGCGCGCCCCCGACGCTGCGCGGGTCGCGCTCGCGGGAGACTTCAATGACTGGAGCGCAACCGCCACTCCGCTCATGGACAGCGCCGGCTCGGGAGTATGGGAAGCGGTGGTGGCCATCGATCGCGTGGCCGGGCGCTACGCCTTCGTCGTGGATGATACGCAGTGGGTGAGAGCGGCATACATCGAACCCGCGACGGCCGAAGCCCGGCCGCGTCGGGCCGCCCCGGTGGGAGGCGACTCGACCTGAGCACGATCACGCGCGCGGAGCGTCAGGCTCGCGCAACGACTCAGGGCACGGGTGAGCAGACGGCGCCATCGTACCTGGTCGCCGCCATCGCGACGCTGGCGGTGTTCGTACTGTACGTGGCGACGCTGGCTCCCACCACGGCCATGTGGGACACGAGCGAGTACATCGCGGCGGTGAAGGTGCTCGGTCTCCCGCATCCTCCGGGCAATCCGCTGTTCGTTCTGATCGGTCACGCCTTCGGACTGCTGCCGATTCCGATGAGCTACGCCGCGCGCATCAACATGTTCGTGGCGCTGCTCATGGCGGTGTCCGCCGGTCTCTGGTTCCTCGTCACCGAACGTATTCTCTCGCACTGGCTCGAGCGTCGCTGGCAACGCGTGGCTGGTGGACTCGCGGCTGTGTTGGTGGGCGCGACGTCGTTCACGGTCTGGAACCAGTCCGTGGCGGCGGAGAAGGTGTACGCCGTGAACGTGCTCGGCATGGCGATCGTCACGATCATCATGCAGCGCTGGTCCGCTGCACCGGACTCGCCGCGCGCTTCGCGTCTGCTGGTGCTCGTCGCGTTTCTCGCGGGCCTCGGCTACGCCAATCATCCTGCAGGATTCCTGGTGCTCCCCGCCGTCGGTGTGGCCATCCTCGCGATTCGGCCGCGAACGCTGCTGCGCGGCCGGCTGATGCTGGCGTGCTTCGGCGCGCTCCTGCTGGGGCTCACTCCGTTCGCCTTCGAGCCGATTCGTGCGGCGCACTTTCCGCCGATGAACGAGGGAGAGCCCACAGGGTGCGCGACGCACTTCGAGTGGTCGTGCACCTTCAGCGAGCTGACCGCCACGCGGCTGTGGGACAACATCCAGCGCAGGCAGTATCAGAAGCCGGCCGTGCTCCAGCGCCAGGCGCCGCTCCCGGCGCAGGTGGGGCTGTTCTGGCGCTACTTCGAGTGGCAGTGGCTGCGCGACGCGTACGGCGAGCACGGTGGCGCGCAACGCGCGCTCGCCCTCGTCGCACTCGCGCTCGCACTGGCCGGCGCGCGCGAGCACTGGCGGCGCGACCGGAGCTCGTTCTGGTATTTCGGGACGCTGATGTTCTCGCTCACTCTCGGGCTCGTCTTCTACCTGAACTTCAAGTATTCGTGGGGCCAGGCGCCGGAGCTCGGACGAAGCGTGGCGCGGGAGCCGAGGGAGCGCGACTACTTCTTCGTGTGGACGTTCTCGGCGTTGAGCGTGTGGATGGCGCTGGGGATCGTGGCGCTCTGGCAGGGTGCGGCCGGCGCGCTCGCGCGGCGGTGGAAGAGGGAAGAGGGTGCGCTGGGGCGTGGCGACAGGGCCTGGCTCGTCACTGCACCCGTGCTCGCGATCGCGCTCGTTCCACTCTTCACCAACGCGAGTCAGGCGTCGCGCCGGGGAGAGACCTTCACGCGCGACTGGGCCGTCGACCTCCTGAACTCCGTGGAGCCGTACGCGGTTCTCATAACGAACGGCGACAACGACACATTCCCGCTCTGGTACGCGCAGGACGTCGAGGGCGTCAGGCGAGATGTGATAGTCGCGGTCACGACGTACATCGACATGGACTGGTTCGTTCGCCAGATCGTGCGTCGGCCCGTGTATGAGTACGACGCCGAGCGCGGTCCGTCGATCTATCGAGGCCGCGAGTGGCCGCGGCCGCCCGGATCACCGCTGGCGATGACGCTGGCGCAGGCGGATTCGATACCCGACGTGATCGCCCTCAGGGAACCGCAGCGGTTCGTGCACGACGGCATTTCGGCCATCGTTGGACCGGGGTATCTCTCGCGCGGCCAGATGGTGCTCCTGCGGATGATCCAGGATGGCTTTCCGCAGCGGCCGATCTACTTCTCGTCGGGGAGCTACGCGGAGACGCTCGGCCTCGGGCCGTATCTCCTCACGCAGGGGATGGTGCAGAAACTGATGCCCGACAGCGTGCACGCCGAACCGGGGATACTCCCGATGCCTTCGGGCTACTTCGACGTCGCGCGAACGGAGGCGCTCTGGGACAGCGTTTACACGGCGCCGCGCGCGCTCATCGCGCAGGGGGACTGGGTGGATCGCCCGTCCGCCGGGATAGCGTTCGGCTATGCGCTCACGGGTCAGTTGCTCGCACAGGTGCTGCACCAGCGCGGAGAAGCCGCGAAGGCGGACAGCGTGATGCAGACCGTCGACGGAATGGCGAAAGCCGCGCGACTCGACGAGTTCCTGAAGACCATCTCGCGCTGAGAGCGCGCCGCGCAGAGTTCAGTCTGCGCGGACGGGAGTGTCGTAGTAGGCGTCGATCCCCCAGCTCACGACCTGCTCGGCGAGCGCGCGCCGGTCGGGCGGGATGTTGGGCCCGCCGATCGTCTCCGCCAGAAGCTCCTTCGTCGAGATCACTGCATGCTCCACCGAAGCACCGTGTTCGCGCAGTGCAGCGATGTACTCGCCGACGGATATTCTGAGCTCGGCGCTCGCCTCCCGGTCTTCCTCATCGGGGTGCACGCGGGCAGCCGCCATTATCGCCGAAGCGAGGCGATCACGCGCGCGGCTCTCGATCGTGGCAGGCGATGAGGGGATTTTCGACGGTGGTGCGTCGGGAGTTGTAGCGTGGCTCTGGAGATCACCCGGGGTATCGTTCATACGTGCTCCGGTCGTGAGCGCACGGCGCGAAATGGAGCCGACGGGGAACGGCTTCGGTAAGATAGCACTGAAGTCCGCGCTCGGGCGAGCGAGGGCCGGGAACCAAACATATGCTTTACAGGGTTGGCCGGCAAGGTCCCGAGCGTCGCGGAAAGGGGCGGTGAGAAGGTGAATGGCACCGGCGCGCTCCGGAAGAGGGCTGCCCAGGGGCGCGGCGGATGGGTGCGCCGTGCGATGGATCGGTGACGCACCGAACGGGAGACATCGCCAATGTATTGGCATGCTCGCCGCCGTTCTGTCAGCCGCCGTGCTCGGCATAGAAGCGTATGACGTGACCGTCGAGGTCGATTGCGCATCCGGTCTCCCCCAGTGGGTGATCGTCGGACTCCCCGCTGGCTCGGTGCGGGAGAGCAGGGAGCGGGTGAACGCCGCACTGCTGAACTCCGGCTTCCGGATCCCGCCGCGCCGCATAACCACGAATCTTGCCCCGGCCGACGTGCGGAAAGACGGCACCGCCTTCGACCTCCCGATCGCGCTCGGCATCCTCGTCGCCACGCGTCAACTCCCCGCCGAGAGTCTGCAGGGAATCGTCGCGGTCGGAGAACTCGGACTCGACGGAAGCCTTCGCTCCGTGCGCGGCGCGCTCCCGGTCGCACGCCGTGCAGCCGGCGCCGGGAGGCGCACCCTGGTGCTGCCGCCGAGCAACGTCGCGGAGGCGAGCCTGGTGAGCGCCGCGTCGCTGACTGCGCCGCGCACGCTGCGCGAGCTCGTCGGCTGGCTTCGGAGCGGCGAGCCGCTTCCCGTTGCGAGAGCGGAGGTGGAAGGCGCGCAAGAGGGGCCAGCGCTCGATCTCGCTGACGTGGCGGGACAGCAGAGCGCGAGGCGTGCGCTGGAGATCGCCGCGGCGGGATCGCACAACATGTTGATGGTCGGTCCGCCAGGAGCCGGCAAGACGATGCTCGCGCGCCGCCTCCCGGGAATTCTTCCCGCGCTCACCGAGGAGGAAGCGCTGGAGGTAACCGCGATACAATCAGTGGCTGGACTCCTCGCCAGCGCCAGCGCGCTGGTCACGGCGCGTCCCTTCCGAGCGCCGCACCACACGATCTCGGACGCCGGATTGATAGGCGGCGGGAATCCGCCGCGCCCCGGCGAGGTGAGCCTCGCGCACAACGGAGTTCTCTTCCTCGATGAGCTTCTCGAGTTTCGCAGGCACGTCGTGGAAGCACTGCGTCAACCGATGGAAGACGGAAGTGTGACCATCGCACGTGCATCGGGCGCGGTGGCGTTCCCTGCGCGCTTTTCGCTGGTGGGGGCGATGAATCCGTGTCCGTGTGGTCAGGCTGGCGACCCGGACCATCGCTGCGTTTGCGCGGCGAGCGAGATATCGCGCTATCGCGCGCGACTCTCGGGCCCCATGGCCGATCGGATCGACCTGCATGTGCGCGTGGGTCGTGTTCCGGTGGGGCAGCTCGAGGCGCGGCGAGAGGCGCGCGAGTGCTCGTTGTCGGTGCGCAAACGCGTGGAAGGCGCGCGCGATCTGCAGCGTAGGCGTTTCGCGAACGTTGCAGGCGTGAAGTGCAACGCACACGCGCCCGCGCGCTGGAGCGGCGAATGGCTCGGCGCTCGCTCGGACGCGCTTCGGCTCGTGGCGAGCGCCACCGAGTCGCTCGGGCTTACGGCGCGCGCGTACCATCGCGTGCTGCGTCTGGCGCGCACCATCGCCGATCTGGATGACGAGAAAGACGTCAGGGACGCGCACGTAGCGGAGGCGCTCGCGTACCGGCCCGTGGGCTGAGCTGCCGACGCGATGTGTGACCCCTGCGGACCCTCGATCGTTCTAAGCGCGTAAACAGCTGCTCTCACCTCAACGGATCAGTCATAGACATGACCTTCGGACGCACACTCGGCGCGACCTTGCTCGCGGCTGGCGCCATCTCACTCGCCGCGTGCGGAAGCGACAAGGCCGCCGGCCCTACGACGGCCAACAATGCGCAGATCGTCGCCGAGATGCAGGCAAGGCTCGACAGCTCCGCGGGGCTGAACTTCGGGAGCCTCATCGGCTTTCAGACCGCCATCACGGCGCTCAGCTCTGGCGCCCCGGTCAACCCTACGACCGTGACCATCGACGGGAAGAGTTATCGCTTCAATTCCACCGCCCTGCGTATCGAAACGCGTGACTCCACCAGCGGCGACGTCGTCGCGCGCACCGGTATTTTCGTGGGGTGGCGCAACACCACCGGCGACTCGGTCATCGTAATCATGTTCGCTCCCGACAATGAGCCTGTCGGCGACCTCCGTGCGCAGGAGTCCCTGCTGCGCCAGCTCGGTACCAGCGCGAGCCCGCGCGCGTCGTTCATCTCCGCGATGCGCGCGGTGCCGCGGACCGTTTCACGGAGCATCTCGGCAGGTCCGGACTCGCCGGCGATCTTCGTAATTGCTCTGGACAGCAGCATGTTCGCATCGTTGGGCGACAGCGACCTCGCTAGTGGATCGATCTCGTACGAGGCGGCGTCGGGGGAGTGCGACCTCTCGATAGTCCCCGAGTATTCGCTCAGCGACCAGTACGATATCTGCGCGCCACTGCGCACGAGCCTCAGCTTCACCGCCCAGACCAGCAGCGGCGCGAGCGAGGAGCCGGACGGTCCCCAGGTGACGATCCCCGAGCAGAGAGTCGTTGGAGTGACGCTCGTCGAGCTCGCGGATCTGCGGTAAGCACCGAGCTGCTCGATCGCGGGAAGGCCCGGATGGGATCTCCATCCGGGCCTTCTCCGTTCCGGCGCACCATGCTCGAAAAGTCGTGGCCGCCGCGGCGTTGGAGCGAGCTACTGCATGCCGAGCGAGTCTCTCATGGCGCTTATGAAAAAGAACTTCGGCTCGGCGGTGGTGCGCATCGACCGTA
>JBIQLU010000032.1:0-2148 GCA_044463985.1 Gemmatimonas aurantiaca
CGGTCTGCGAGTCGGCCACGAACACGATTCCGTCCACTCCCTTCAGTATGAGCTTCCGGCTCGCGTTGTAGTAGACCTGGCCGGGCACCGTGTACAGGTGGAACCTGGTCTTGAATCCGCGGATCGTGCCGAGGTCCACCGGGAGGAAATCGAAGAAGAGCGTGCGCTCCGTTTCCGTCGCGAGGGAGATGAGCTTGCCGCGCGTGTCCGGCTGCACGCGCGCATACACGTGCTCCAGATTCGTGGTCTTCCCTCCGAGCCCCGGACCATAATACACGATCTTGCAGTTGATCTCGCGCGAGGCATAGTTGATCATCGACATGCCCGCGCCCTCACTGGAAGAGTCGGTCGATCTCGTCCTCCGCGCCGGCGAGCAGCCTCTCGCCCCGCGTTCCCTCCCCCGCGTCTACTCTCTGAAACATCGCCATGAACAATGCGTTGAGCTCTTCCACTGTTGGCTTCACCTTCAGTCGCACGAGCCCCAGCGTCGTGCGATCGTCGAACAGGATTACGAGTATCACTCGGCGCGCTACGTCCACCAGGTACATCGACTCCTGTTCGCCCTGGTGAAAGAGCGAGCTGAATTCCGTCTCGCCTATGAGGCGCGCGAGCTGATCGTTGGCGCTGAAGTCCGCCGCCGTGAGCGTCGCGAACGCCGTCGGATCGAAGTGTGGTGAATCTCCCGCCGTGGCAACGAGCTGCCCGGAGCGATCCACCAGCAGCGCCGACCTCGCGTTGCTCTCCTCGAGGAAGCGCTGCAGCGAGCGCATTATGGCGGAATAGTCATCTTCGGTGAACGACCAGCTCGAGGCACCTGCGGGCATTGTGGTCCTGTCTATTCGAGGGACTTTTCCATCCGCCTGAGCAGCAGCTCGCCGCGCCTGCGGAGGCCTGGATGACTCTCCCACGCCACGTAGTCACGCAGCAGTCGCACCGTTCGTGGACTGCACTGCCCGCGCAGGTAGCCTAGCGCCGCCATCCTGCGCCACGACCTCGCGCTGAACAGGTCGCGCCGTGAGCGTTGGGTCTGCTGACTCCAGACGATCAACCCCAACAATAGGCCACCACCGAACGAGGCGGCGGCCGCCGCTCCGTATACGCTGGATCGCCGCATCACTTCCCCCTCCTCTTGCCACCGTCATTCCCCGCCGCACGCGTGCTCCCCCTCACATCGCCCTCCGCGCGCTCAACGCCTGCGCGATGGTCACTCCGTCGGCGTACTCCAGATCGCCGCCGACCGGCAGCCCCCGCGCGATTCGCGTCACCACCGGTACGTGCGGCGCCAACTGCCGCTGCACGTAGAGCGCTGTCGCCTCTCCCTCGAGGCTCGGGTTGGTGGCGATTATCACTTCGCGCACCTGCCCCGCGCCGCCGTTCGCGCGCGTCACGCGCCCCACGAGCGCCTCGATCGACAGCTCGTCGGGCCCGATTCCGTCGAGCGGCGCCAGCCGCCCGCCGAGCACGTGATAGACGCCGTGGAACTCGCCCGCCCGCTCGATCGCACCGATGTCCGACGCTTCCTCCACCACGCAGAGGAGCGCCGCGTCGCGCCGCGGATCGGCGCAGATGCGACACGGGTCTTCCTCTGTGAGGTTGGCGCATACCGAACAGCGATGCACTCGCTCCACCATACGCTCGAGCGCCGACGCCAGGCGGCGGCTCTGTTCCGGTGGCTGCTTGAGCAGATGATAGGTGAGTCGAAGCGCGGTCTTGCGGCCGATCCCCGGAAGCCTCGCCAGTTCGGTGGCGAGGTCGTCGATGGCCGACATCTCAGAACGGCAGTCGAAACGGCAGCGAGAGGCCCCCGGTCAGCTTCTGCATCTCTTCCTGCGCCATCTCGCCGGCCTTCTTCTGCACCTCGGACACCGCGGCGATCACGAGGTCCTCGAGCATCTCCACGTCGTCGGGCTTCACCACTGCGGGATCGATCCGTATCGACCGCACCTGCCCTTTCCCGTCGGCGGTGGCGGTGACCATCCCCCCGCCACTCGACGCCGTCACGGTCTTGTTCTCCAGCTCCTGCTGCATCTGCTGCAACCGCCCCTGCATCTCCTGGGCTTGCTGCAACATCTTCATGAAATCAGCCATGCCTGCCGCTGCGGACGCGTCGTTGGTGGAGTGTGGAAGCTATCGGGAGGCGGGGGGGAG
>JBIQLU010000032.1:2248-14116 GCA_044463985.1 Gemmatimonas aurantiaca
GCGAGCTCCAGTACTGGATCGCGTTTGCGAAGCATCGCGAGGCGCTCGGCGCGGACGCCTTCCTCGGTCAAGCGACGAGGCGGAGGTGCGGTGTCGGCGGGGTGCTCGGGGGCGACCGTGCGGAGACGTGAGGCGCCCGTGAAGATCGTGCCGATGGCACCGAGGACATCGGCGGCGCTGTCGGCGATGGGCTGCTGATACAGCGCGCCCGATGCCTCCAGCTCGAGCGTGATCTCGCCGCGGCTCGTCACCGCGGACGGGAGTGCATGCTCCAGCGCCGCCGCGAGGAAGCCGCGCCCGTCGGCGCGCACGGCTTCGATCACTTCGCCCCACCGCTCCACCAGCCGGTTGATCGTCAGCTTCTCGTGCACCGACGGCGCTTCCGCATCCGGGCGCGCGGCAGCAGCGAGAGCATCGGTTGCGGCGGCCGCATCGCTCTCCAACTCCGGCGTCGGTCGCGGGTCGCGCGGCGACTCCGGCGTGACCACCCGGGTTGCCCGCGCGCGCGCATCCTCCGGCGGCTCCTCGAGCATCATCGCCGCGCCGGCGTACGAGGCGGACGGTGCGCCGCCAGTCGATCCGGCTGCACCCGATCCGCGGCCGCCCGACGACGATGCGCGCGGCGCCTCTCCACCGCGGAGGACGCGCCCCGAGTCGCCACGCATTCCACCTCCGGAGCCGCCGCCGCCTCGTTCGCCGCGCTCCTCATCGTCGCCGGCACCTCCAGGCGCGTCGCCCATGCCGCGCAGCACTTCCTCCAGCGCGAGCGTCCGGTCCATGAGCGCGAAGCGAACCAGCAGCGTCTCCAGCAGGATCTGTTGCTGCGCGCTCTTGCGGAAACGCGGCTCGAGCTCGGTGACGGCGTTCAGCATCCGCAGCAGGTCGCCCGAGCTGAACCGTCCCACGACCGACGCGAGTGCTTCGCGCGCATGATCCGAGAGATCCGGTGCATCGCCGCCGAGTACCAGCGCGAGCTCGCCGCGCAGGAGATCCGCCAGCCCCGAGAGGAAGCCGCCGAGATCGGCGCCGGCATCCGAGAGCCGCGCGACTGCCGGGAACACTTCCGCTGCGCGTCCCGCTGCGATGTGTTCCAGGATGTTCAGATACTCATCTTCAGGAACGAGGCCGAGCGCATCGCGCACGCGCTGAGCGGTGAGCGTCCCCTCGCCGAGCGACAGCACCTGATCGGCGAGGCTGAGCGCATCGCGCATCGAGCCGTCCGCGGCGCGCGCCAGGAGTGCGAGCGCGTCGTTCTCCCACTTCACCTTCTCGCTGTCGAGCACCACGGCGAGCCGCGCGCGCACGTCGGCCGGACCTATTCGGCGGAAGTCGAAGCGCTGCAGCCGGCTGAGCACGGGCGCGGCCATCTGCGCGATTTTCTGTGGCTCCGTGGTGGCGAACACGAACACCACGCGCGGCGGCGGCTCCTCGAGGATCTTCAGAAGCGCGTTCCACGCTTCGCGCGTGAGCATGTGCGCCTCGTCCACGATGTAGACCTTGTAGCGCGCTTCGCTCGAGGGTGCGTACATCGCGCGCTCGCGCAGCTCCCGCGCGTCATCCACTCCTCTGTTCGACGCGGCGTCGATCTCGACCACGTCGAGACTCGCGGCTCCGCTCCAGATCCGCTGGCACGACGCGCACACTCCGCACGGTTCGCCAGCGCCTGCGGCGTCAGCATCTCCAGCTCCACCGGCGATGCGCCGCTCGCAGTTGAGCGCCATGGCGAGCACGCGCGCGAGCGTAGTCTTCCCGACGCCACGCGGTCCGCATAGGAGGTATCCGTGCGCCACACGGTCGCGCGCGATAGCGCCGCGCAGCGTATTCGACACGTGCGACTGGACCGCGACGTCGGCGAAGGTCCTGGGGCGGTATTTCCTGGCCAGGGAGAGGAACATTCCGTCAGTCTCGCGGGTGGTGTGATCGCGCAGCCATCAATGCAAAGAAGCCCCGCGGGCTCTCGCCCCGCCGGGCTTCGGATGTCACCCCTCGTGCGGGCTTCTCGCTCGCCGCGCGGGTGTGTCCGGCTTCCGCCCCCACACCCCGCGCGATGCCCCAGGCCTGACGAAGCAACGCTCACACCACGTACCGCTGCTACCTCTCGGTCCTGACGGGGTTGGCGGGCTCACGCCCTCCGGGACCTGGGACGGGAGAAATATAGGACCTGGCGCGAGGGAGGGGAAAGGGGGAGGAAGATCAGAAAGCAGACAGCAGACGGCAGGAAGCAGGAACTGCACACCAGTCAATAAGGGGTCAGGCACTTTGTGTAGAGGTTCCTGCAGCGACGCTGCAGGAACCTCTACACAAAGTGCCTGACCCCTCATTCCTGCTGTCTGCTGTCTGCCCTCTGCTTCCTATCTCTCCAGCACCTCCCTCACCACCTCCCCCGCTTTCTCCGCCGCTGCAGCGTCGGCATCGAGATGGAAAACGGCGCGCACGCGGGATGATGACCACGGAGAGGTCAGTACTCCGCGATCGGCGCAGGCGGCTACTACGGCGAACGCGTCGAGGCCGGCTGGGAGGTCGATCATCACGATGTTCGTGTCGGGCGGGACGACGCTCGCGCCGGCGGCGCCATCCACTATCGACGCGAAGGTGCGCGCGTTCGCGTGATCGTCGGCGAGTCGGTCGATGTGGTGGTCGAGCGCGTGCAGCACGGCGGCGGCCAGGATCCCCGACTGGCGCATGCCGCCGCCGAAGCGCTTGCGCACTGTCCACCCTTCCTCGATCGACTCCTCCGTGCCGGCGAGCGCGGCGCCTACGGGAGCGCCGAGCCCTTTCGAGAAGGAAACCATCACGGTGTCCGCGCAGGCGGCGAAGTCCGCGAGCGTCGTACCGCTCGCCACCGAGGCGTTCCAGAGACGCGCGCCGTCGAGGTGCACGCCGAGTCCATGCTCCTTCGCGAGATCGTGGATCGCGCGCAGTTCGTCGAGCTGCGTGATCTTGCCGCCGGCACCGTTGTGCGTGTTCTCCACGCAGACCATGCTCCCCGCTGGCGCGACGCGCGAAGTCGGACGGATCGCCGCGGCCAGCGCCGCCGCATCCATCACCGGACCGCTCCCGGTCACCGCGCGCACCTGCGCGCCGCTCAACGCCGCGGCGCCCGCGTACTCGTAATGGATGATGTGCGCACCCGCGTCGAGCAGGATCTCCGTCCCGGGACGCGACAGGAGCCACACGCCCGTCTGGTTCGCCATCGTTCCCGTCGGGAAGAAGAGCGCCTTCTCCTTCCCCAGAAGCCTCGCTATCCGCTCCTCCAGCCGGCGCACAGTGGGATCGCCATCCAGCACATCGTCGCCGACTTCGGCGGCGGCCATCGCCTCGCGCATCGCACGCGTGGGACGGGTTACAGTGTCGCTTCGCAGGTCTATCGACATCGGTATGGTGAGTGGTACGTGACTCGATCGGGACCGCGGGGGATGCCACATGCGGTCACGCGGGAAGATAGCAGCGACGCAGCGGGATGGTGGGAATTTCGAGCCGGCGCGACGCCGTTGTCGGAGCATGCCGCGAGCGGTGGATGCGCGGCGCGATGTGGCGCGATGCAACGACCTTCCGTCAATCCTCCAGCGTCGCCCGCTGCATTCTGCGGACGCGCCGCAGCTCGTAGACGCGACCCACCTCGCCGCCGAGTATGAAGATCACCGCCGAGTAGTAGACCCAGGCCACGATTATCGCGAGCGCGTAGAGCGTCCCTGTGTAGAGGCTCCCCGGGTTGAACTTCCCCACGTACGTGGTGAAGAGGTTCTTCGCCAGCTCGAACAGTATGCTCGTCACGATCGCGGCCAGCATCGCGGACTGCCAGCGGATCCGGCGGTTGGGGATGAACTTGTACAGCGAGAAGAACATCAGCACGATGAACGCCGAAGCTATCAACGTCCCGAGCCAGAAGTCGAGGCGCCCCATCACCTCGGCGTGGATCCCCAGCCGCTCCACGATTTCCATCCCGCGCGTCGTCGCCAGCTTGAGATACGCGTTGATGAACGTGTACGCCGCGAAGAGTATCGTGCTGAAAATCGTGAGTTTGATGTCGAACAATTTCCCGCCGATGATGCTGCGCCCCTCCTCGATGTCGAACACCTCGCCGAGCACGGTTCTGAGCGTGCCGAAGAGCCGCGTCGAGAACCACACGAAGCCGATCAGGCCGAAGAGACCCACCGAGCCGCGCGAGTTGATGACGTCGCTGAGAAGCTTGTGTATCGGTGTTTCGGTTCCCGGCGCGTGCGGCGGGAGGAGCTGATCGATGAACGCCCAGAGGCTCGCCGTGGACTCCACCGCGCTCTGGTGCAGGATGTAGCCGAGGCCGGAAAGGAGAAGGAGGACGAACGGGACCGAGGCGAGCAGGAAGTTGAACGCGATCGCCCCGGCCAGAAAGAAGATGTTGTCGTCGCCGGCGTTGGCCCAGATGCGCGCGAGATAGTCCTTCAGCGTCCACCAGAAGCGCGCGAGGAGCGGGCGAGTCGCCGCCGCGCTCGACGCGCGGCGCGCTACCCGCTCGCGGAGACTACTCGGACTGAGCGCTCTCGGCTCGGCTTTCTGCATCCACGTCCGCGATGGAGTTGCGCCTGTCGGCGCGCACTACCTCGGCGCCGGCGTGGTACGCGGCCTTCGTCTCCGCGATACGCGCCTCCAGCTCGTCGCGCGCCTGCTGAGCTGCCTCCCGGCCGGCGCGGATCGCTTCGGCCGCCTGCCGCTTGCGGAACTCGAGCGAGTGGCGGGCCCCCTCGAGCCGGTCTTCCACGCTGCGCCGGGCCTGCTCGTAATGATCGACCACGGAATCCGAGAAATCTTCCGCTGCCCCGCGTGCGGCGGCCCGTACGCGCCGGGCACCACGCTGAATTTCGCGTCGAGTGTCTTCGCCCGTGCGCGGCGCGTAGAGCAGCGCCAGCCCGGCGCCTATCGCCAGCCCGACGAGGAATGTGCCCACTCCACCGTTCCCGCGCCTCTCGATCACCACGTACGGCTCATCGACGTCGTAGTCTTCATCACGCCTCATCTCTGATCTCCTGGTCGACTTCCCGGGATGCCCACGCTCTTCACCGCCTCCCCTTCGACTTGCTCTTCGATGCAGCTCGCTCCTTCGACGCCGCACCGCTCCTGCTCTTCTTCGCCGGAGCCGCGGGCGCAGGCTCGTGGCTCTGGCCGTTCGTGCCCCCACCTACTCCCACGAGCGCCGAGAGCTCCGATCTTACCTCGGCAAGGCGCATTCCCAGCATCTTCGCCGTTCTCTCGGCGTCGCCGCCAGTCATCGAGAAGGTTCGCAGCACCATCTGACGCCGCGCGTCCGCCATTGTCGAACCCACGGGGAGCGTGACGGTTCCCGACGAGTCGCCCGCGTTCCGCAGGTGGCGCGGCACGATGTCATCCACCGTGATCGTGGAGCCATGCGACATGATCACGGCGCGCTCCACCGCGTTCTTCAGCTCGCGCACGTTCCCCGGCCAGTTGTACGAGAGTATCCACTCCATGGCCGCCTCGTCGAAGCCGGTGAGCCGCTTCCCGTTCTGCTCCGAAAAACGTGCCAGAAACTCGGTGGCCAGCAGCTTGAGGTCGCCCATCCGCTCGCGCAGCGGCGGGAGGAAGATCTCCACCACCGCGAGGCGGTAGTACAGATCCTCGCGCAGATCTCCTTCCTCGAGCGCCTTCTGGAGGTCCTTGTTCGTGGCGGCGAGGACGCGGATGTCCACGGCGATCTCCTTCTTCCCACCCAGACGCCGCACCGTGCGCGACTCCAGAGCGCGCAGCAGCTTGACCTGGATGTCGGGCGCCATCTCGGCGACCTCGTCGAGGAAGAGCGTGCCACCGTCCGACATCTCGAACGCGCCGGGCTTCTCGTTCGTGGAACCGGTGAACGCGCCCTTCTCGTGACCGAACAGTTCGTTCTCGAGGATGTCCTTCGGGAGAGCGGCACAGTTGAGAGCGAAGAACGGCCCCTTCGCCCGCTCGCTCTTCTGGTGGAGCGCACGCGCCACGAGCTCCTTCCCCGTGCCCGACTCGCCCAGGATGAGAACGCTCGCCGTCGACGGCGCGACGGCGTCGATGACGCGATACATGCTGCGCATCGCATCGGACTGGCCGGTGAGCTCGCCGTAGTGCGTGAGCGCCTGCAGCTCGGAGGCGAGAGCGAGATTCGCGCGCCTCACGTCGAACTTGTCGAGCGCCTTCGGGATCAGCGCCTTGAGCCGGTTCAACTTCTCGGCGGTGAGCGGCTTCTCGATGTAGTCGTAGGCGCCCTGGCGCATCGCCTGCACCGCGGAGTCCACCGTGGCCTGGCCGGTGATGATGATGCACTCCGTGGTGATCGACGCCTCCTGCATCGCCTGAAGGAGAGCGATCCCATCCACCTTCGGCATCTTGAGGTCGGCGAGCACGACTCCGTACTCGCCCGATCCGAGCTGGTCGAGCGCCTTCTGTCCATCCACGGCGACGTCCACCTCGTATCCCTCGTCCTGCAGGATCGCGCTCAATCCTTCCGTGATCGCGCGCTCGTCGTCGGCTATCAGGATCCTTGCTGTGGGCATATATGCGTTCGGTTCCTCTAGTCGCGCCCAGCGGCGCGGAAATCGAGCCTCATTCCGTCGCTGACGACATTCAGCATCACTCCGCCGTCCTCGATGCATTCGAGTGTCGCGGGATCGATGGACGGCAGCGGCGCGGCGCAGCGCAGCACGACCGCTACCACCTGGCCGCTTCCCTCCTCTTCCCCATCCCCGACGATATCGCCGCGCAGCATCTCGATGGAACAGTGCACCACCGCCGGCGTCGCTGCGCCAACCGCGACCTCGAGCGCCGAGGCGACGGCGAGTCGCGCAATGGTCGAAGGCGCGGCTACCACGAACGGCGAGTCGCCACGCCGCTCGAGAGTCACGGCGGCGGTCGCTCCCTCGCTTCCCGCTTCGGATCCGCTTGCTGCCGCGGCGCCCGCGATTGCGTTCTGCAACACCACCATCGGCAGCATCGCGCTCCACAAATCTACAGGCGAGGAGAGGGGGCGCGCCAATTCGAGCAGCGCCTGCACCAACGCGACCGCACGCTCCAATTCGCTGGACGCCGACTCGGCGAAGCGCCCCACTGAAGCGATGTCGCCCTTTCCACGCGCCGCGCGACTCCGAACCACCTCGAGGTTCACCGCTACGCCGTTGAGCGGATTCCTTATTTCGTGCGCCGCTCGGTCCGCCAGCCTCTGCAGACACTCGAGCCAGAGGCGCGCCGCCAGACCGTCTATTCGCCCGCCTCCATATCGTCCGGAGCCGCTATGACGCCCTTGCTGCTGTCAGGCGAACGGTGCTGCACCGGCGATTTCACGAAGCGCTTCACCATGTCGGCCGTATTGCCGACCTTCAGCTGCTCGAAGAGGAATCCGAAGGTCCTGTCGTACGTCGCCGCAAGGTCGCTCTTCACCGACTCCGGGAGATCCCAGAACGCCTTCTTGAACGGACCGAGCGCCTTCTTGCGCGTCTTGTAGTAGAACTGCTCATCGCTGTCACTCGACTTCCGCTCGGACGCCGTGTTCTCGTCGAGCCAGCGATAGATCTCTCCGCGCAGCTCGGCGGGAATCCTGTCGTACAGGATGTTCTGGAAGTTCGTGGCGAGATGGATCTCGGCGGTCTCGATGCGCGGGAAGTTGTGGAACGCGCTGTCGGGAAGCGTGGAGGCGCCATGTTGTACGGCACCCGAAAGCCCGTACTCGTCGCGCGCCACCTTCGAGAGCTCCTCGAGCGCAACGAGGTCCAGCTTCACATCGGCGATGGATCCATCGGCCAGCACCACTCCGCCGTGCGACGTCCCGGTCTGCACGCTGATCTTGGACAGCCCCTTCTGCGCATCGATGTCGCCTTCGCCGAGCGAGCGGTTGAAGCCATCCATGAAAGCGCGCAGCTCGGGCACCGTGCTATTCTGCGTGCCCACCTCGCCGATCTCGCCGCCCACGGAAATCGTCACGCCCGCCGGCTCGATCTCGCGGATGTAGCGCACGATGTCCACGGCGGTGTGGTAGTTCAGGTGCTGCTGCTCGTCGAGCGTGGGAAGCGAGATGTCCACGAGCGTGGAGGTATCCACGTCGATGTTGTAGAAACCCTCGGAGATCGCCTCGAGCGCGAGCTGCTTCACAGCCGCCACTTCGCCGGACGGGTCCACGGCGAACTTCTTCGCGTTGACCTGGAAGTGGTCGCCCTGGATGAACACTGGGCCACGGAAGCCTTCGCGCAACGCGGCGGCCAGCATGACGGCCACGTACTCCTTGGGCCGCTGGTCGGTGTAGGCGATCTCGGAGCGCGCGATCTCGAGGATGAAGGCGCCGGCATTCATCTTCACAGCGGTCCGGAAGATGGCGCGCGCCGTGTCGTACGCCATCCCGCGCACGTTGATGGCCGGAACCGTGAACCCGGCCACCTCGCCGCGTCCACGAGCGAGGTACAGGTCGTGGATGGACGCGGCGCGAACTCCGACCGCCTGCCCGATTTCCCAGATCAGCCAGCGGGCGTGGTCTTTCGCCTGGCCGTCGCTGAACACGGCCTGCCGCACCAGCTCATCCATGTGCTCCGATCGAAGCGCGGCCTCGTCGGTTACCGTGACGTGTCCGTTCTCCAACTTGACGCCGCCTCCGAACAGCCGCCCTGGCGCCGATGTACGAGCTTCCATCTCTCGAGCCTCCCGTTCTCCGATTCGCGGGACGTCCGCCGGCGCCGGCGCCCAGCGCGCCCGGGCCCCGATCCCTCCGGGGAAACTGCCCGCGGCCACCACCCATCGCAAGGGTTCAGCTACACACTGCGACGCGGATCCGGCTTCGGAAGCTTCTCCCACTCCTGTCGCGCCTTCTCGGCGTCCGGACGTCCCAACATTCCGTACGTGAACTGCTTCCCGAGCTCCACTCCTGGCTGGTCGAGCGGGTTGATGCCATACAGCGCGCCGGAGTAGATCGCGGCCGCTTCCAGCAGCACTATCAGGCCGCCCACGTGCCATTCGTCGATGCTGTCGAGCATTATCGTCATGTTCGGCCGACCGTGCGCGGCGAGCGCGCCAGCAGTAGCGCGGCGCTCCACATCCAGCAATTCCCCGAGTGTGTGGCCGCCGAGATATGCCAGTTGCGGGATGTCCGCATGCAGATGCGGGATCTCGAGATCGGTCGCCAGCTTCGCCACCGAGACGAACGTCACGGTCTTGTCGCGAGGGCCTTCCATGAAGAGCTGTACCTTGCTGTGCTGGTCGGTCGCCCCCACTGCGGCGAGCGGCGTGGGGCCCACCGACTCCTTCCCGTTGCGCAGCTTCCCGAGACTCTCGGCCCAGAGCTGCACGAACCAGTCGCCCATGTCGGCCAATGCGTCGCTGTACGGCATCAGAACCTGGATCGGCATCCCGTGCCGCGTGTCCGCCAGCCACTGCAGCATCGCGAACACGCCGGCGGGATTCGCATCGAGCAGATCGTTCTCGCAGCGAGCGGCCATCTCGCGCGCGCCTTCCAGAAGCGCCGGCACATCGATGCCCATGAGCGCGGCGGGGAGGAGCCCCACCGGGGAGAGAACGCTGTACCGGCCACCCACGTTCGCCGGCACGTCGAGCGACACGATCCCCTCCGACTCGGCCAGCGGACGGAGCGCGCCGTGCTTCGGATCCGTGATGAATACGAGATGCCTCTGCAGACCGTCCGGGAACTCGGCCTCGAGCCGCCCGCGCACGATGAGATACTGCGACATCGTCTCCGCGGTGGAGCCGGACTTCGAGATGACGATGAACAGCGTGCTCCCCAGATCGAGATGATCGAGGAACGGACCGATGGTGGTCGGATCGATGTTGTCGAGCACGTGCAGGCGCGGGAAGAAGTCGCGCGCCTCGTCGTCCAGCTCGTTCCACCGCGTGGAGCGCAGCGCGCTCCTGAGCGCGATGGTGCCGAGCGCCGAGCCGCCGATTCCGAGCACGACTACATCGTTGAAGGCCTGGCCCACGCCGTCTGCAAAGCGGCGCAGTTCGGTTATGCTGTCGCGGCCCTCCACGATCTCCATGAAGCCGAGCTCTCCATCCGCGCGGCGTTGCGCGAACACCTTCCGGGCATCGGCGAATCGGTCGCCCGCGGCGGCCCACGTGCTCTCGTCGATCGCGCCCGGCACGTTGCCGGCGAGCATGTTGCTGTAGTCGATGCGGATGCTCATGTGGGATTCTCGTGGGAGTCGATGCGAACTGTGAGTCCGTCGAACGCGGGCGTCACTCCGGCGGGAAGCTCCGCCTCCAGGTCCGCATGCCGGTTGTCGTGTGTGAGATGCGTGAGGTAGGTACGCTCGGCACCGATCTCGCGCGCCGCAGCCACCGCCTCGGGGATGCTCAGGTGCGTGGGGTGCTGCGTCCTGAACAGCGCGTTGATCACGAGCACCCTCGCGCCGCGAAGTACATCCATCGCGGACGGCGGAATGCGTTTCGCATCCGTCACGTAGGCCAGCGGCCCGATGCGATAGCCGAACACCGTGACGGGGCCGTGCGGCACCACCACGGGAGTGACGTCCACGTCGCCGATGCGGGTGGTCTCGCCCTCGCGCAGCGGATGCGCGTGTCCCTCGGGCTTCGATGTGCCGGGGAGCGGACGCATCCGATCGTCGAAGATGTAGGGAAAGCGCTCCGCGATGTGGTCGAGCGTGTCCTGCGGGCCGTACACCGGAAGCGCGGCGCCGCGCCGCACGGACACGGCTCGCAGATCGTCGATGCCGTGCGTGTGGTCGGCGTGCTCGTGCGTGTACAGCACGGCGTCCACACGATCGATGTCGGCGGCGATGAGCTGGAGCCGAAGCTCCGGCGCGGTGTCGATGAGGATCCGCGTGCCGCCGTCGGTCTCCACCAGCGCCGAGCTGCGCGTCCGCCGGTCGCGCGGGTCCGTGGATCGGCACACGGCGCACCCGCAGCCGATCTGCGGGACGCCGAAGCTGGTACCCGTACCGAGGAACGTGAGCTTCACACCACTTCCACTCGCAGGAGATTCGTGGTGCGCGGTACGTCGAACGGCACGCCCGCGGTCACCAGAACGCGATCACCCTTCTTCACGAACCCCAGATCCTGCACGACGTCCCTGCCATGGTCGAACATCTCCTCGTAAGTGGCGGCCGGTGGTAGAAGCAGGGGCTGCACTCCCCATACCAGCGCGAGCTGACGATAGGTGCGCTCCGAGTCGGTGAGCGCGATGATCGGCACGGGAGGACGGTGCGACGCCACGATTCGAGCCGTGAATCCGCTCTTGGTGATCACCATGACTACTGGTGCCTCGAGCGACGCCGCGGCCGCGGCCGTGGCGGCGGCAATCGCGTCTTCGGTGGAAACCACGGTGTCCGACTCCCTGCGCCCGCCGAGCATCCGAGCCGGGCGCGGCGGAGGATGGCGCTCCATCTCGGCGATTATCCGCGTCATCGCACGCACGGCGAGCTCCGGGTACTGGCCCGCCGCAGTCTCCGCCGAGAGCATTACCGCGTCGGTACCATCGAGGATCGCGTTGGCCACATCGCTCGCCTCGGCGCGCGTGGGGCGCGGGTGCGAAATCATGGATTCCAGCATCTGGGTGGCCGTGATCACTGGCCGGCCGAGCATGTTCGATATGGCGATGATGCGCTTCTGCGCGATCGGCACTTCCTCGAAAGGGAGCTCCACGCCGAGGTCGCCGCGCGCCACCATCACTGCATCGGACGCCTGCACGATGCTGTGGATGTTGGCCAGCGCGGTGTCCTTTTCGATCTTCGCGATGACCAGCATCCCCGCGGGTATGAGCGAACGAAGCTGCGCGATGTCCGCGGCAGAGCGCACGAAGCTGAGCGCGAGGTAGTCGAGCCCCGCATCCACGGCGAACGCAATATCGGCGCGGTCCTTGTCGGTGATCGACGGCGCCGACACCGCCACGCC
>JBIQLU010000032.1:14216-18814 GCA_044463985.1 Gemmatimonas aurantiaca
CCCGATGCGGATGCGGGGACCCTGCAGGTCGCCGAGTATCGCCACGGGGTGTCCGGCCTCCCTGGCGATCCGACGTACTGTACGGATTACCTCGGCATGCTCATCTTGGGTGCCGTGCGAGAAGTTGATCCTGGCGACATCCATGCCGGCGTCGATCAGCGCGCGAATGACCGCGGGAGACGACGAAGCTGGTCCGAGTGTGCAAACGATCTTGGTGCAGGCGAGACTTTCTATGGACACGTATAGATGGTGAAAAGCGTTCAGGTCGTGGAAATCCGGAGATGAATTCGGCCATCGCCATGCGGACGAGCCGGTAGTGGCTGAGAGCAATCTAGCTCCGCATCCGGCGCGTCACTGGGGCGCCGTCGTGCTGCTGCTCGGCGCGCTCCTCGCGCTGATAGTGTGGCGCGAACGTCCGCCGCGCGCAAAGCCGGCATCGATCGCCGCGAGCGAGTTCTCCGCCGAGCGCGCGTGGAAGGTTCTCTCGTACCTCGCAGACAGCATCGGCTACCGGGTTTCGGGCACGCCCGGGGCGCGGCGCGCGGAAGAGTATCTCGTGGCGCGTCTCCGCGAGGCGCCGGGCGTGGAAGTGGAGGTGCAGGAAGTGAGCGGCGCACGCCCGACCGCACGCGGCGCCACCGGTTACACGCTCCGCAACGTGCTCGCACGCATCCCTGGCCGCTCGCGCGACGCCGTGCTGCTCTCCGCGCACTACGATTCCCCGCCCGGCAGCGTGGGCGCGGGCGACGACGGCGTGGCTGCCAGCGCGCTCGTCGAGCTGGTGCGCGCGCTGGCTGCGGGACCGCGGCCGGAGCACACGATAATCGTGATAATCAACGACGGCGAGGAGCAGGGGCTGCTCGGCGCGCACGGTTTCGTACAGCATCCCTGGTTCCGCGACGTGCGCGCCTTCGTGAACCTCGAGAGCGCCGGCCCGCATGGAAAGGCGATTCTCTTTCAGGCAGGGCTGGGCGGCGAGTGGCTCGTGTCCGCGTACGCGCGATCTGTGCCGTATCCGTACGGCACAGTGCTCGGCCAGGACATCTTCCAGAGCGGCGCGATCCCCTCCGACACCGATTTCCGGATCTACCGCGATTTCGGGAGGCTGGTGGGACTCGACATCGCGCTCTACCGCGGCGGCTGGGCGTACCACACCCAGCGCGACCGCACGTGGAACGTGTCGCCTGGCAGCGTGCAGCAGATGGGGGAGAACGCGCTGGCGCTGGCGCGCGAGCTGGCTTCACGGCCGCTCGAGGTGCGGAACGGTGGCGGCCGTGCCATCTACTACGACGTGCTCGGGCTCTTCATGCTGAGCTACGGCGGCGGCACCGCTGCGGCGCTCGCAGCCGTGGCGAGTCTGCTCGCAGTCGTCGCCGTGGTGGTGGCGGTGCACCGCGGGCTGACGACAGCGCGGGCCACGGCGCGCGCGCTCCTCTCGGTGGTGGCATCGGTGGTGCTGGCGACGGTCGCGGCGGTCGCGATCGGTGCCGCCGCCGCGTACGTCGCGGGCCGGCCGATGTCGTGGTACTCGCATCCGTGGTGGGGAGTGAGCGCGTTCGCTCTGGCTGCGCTCGGAGGCGCGCTCGCGGCGCAGTGGGTGCTCGTCCGGCGGAGACCGGTGGTCGGGCGGGATCATGGCGCGATCGCGCTTCACTGCGCGCTGCTGCTCTTCTGGACGATCGTGCTCGTACTGCTCTCGATAGCGCGGATCGGTTCGGCGTACATCGCGCTCTGGTGGGTCGCGGGGCTCGCGCTGGCGTTGCTCGTCGTGGCTTTCGTCCGCTCGTGGAGCTGGCGGAGCTGCTTCACGATCGGCGTGCTCCCCGCAGGATTGCTGACGCTTCAGCTCCTGGTTCTGCTCGCGATGCTGTTCGTGCCGGTGTTCGGACGGCTGCCGCTTCCCATTCCCCCCGACCTGGTGCTGGGAGCGATGCTCGCGGTCCCGGCAGGCGCGATAGCCCTCGCGCTCCTTCCCGGCGCGCGTTTGGCGGGTCGCGAGGGGCGTGCGGCGCTGGTCGTGCTCGCTGCGGCGCTCGTACTGATGGGAGCGAGTCTACTGCAGCCGCGCTACACGGAACGGCGCGCGCAGCGGCTGGAAATCGTGCACTACCAGAGCGCCGACACGAGCTCGCTGCGCGTGTACGGAATGGACTACATCACTCCGAGGGCGGCGCTGGCCGACGACGACTCCATGCGCCCTGCCGGGAACGTGGCGCGGCCGCTCGAGTTCGCGGCTGCCGCGGCGCCCACCGATCTCGCGCCGCCGGAGATCCAGGTGGTGGAGGAACGCCCCGACGGCGCAGGCGACGTTCGCACGCTGACACTCAGAGTGCGCGCCGCACGGGCCTTCAGGCTTCGCCTGCAGATCCCTCGTGAAAGGATCGCAGGGTGGTCTGTCCCGACCGAGCTTCCAGCAGCCAGCACACGCGGCGTTCGCCTCGACTGGGTGGCGCCGCCGGACAGCGGGGTGGTGTTCACCCTGCGGGTGCGTGGAGCAGCGCCGCTCTCGCTGGACGCCGCTGCCATCAGGTACGAAAGCACGACGGCGGCAGCGGCGCTCGCGCGCTCGCTGCCGCCGTGGACAGACCACCATGCGCTGGCAGTCAACGCCACCGCATGGACGGAGCGCTGAGCGGCAGCGCGCTCAGCCCGCCGCTTTCGCCAGATCGCTGCTCTTGCTCTCGATGCGCGCGATGAGCGAATCGAAAGACTTCTCGAAGCTCTTCAGGCCGTCCACCAGAAGCTTGTCGGTGACGTCGTCGAGCGAGATCCCGAGCGCCTCGAGCTCGGCGAGCAGCCTGCGCTCCTCGTCGATGTTCTGATCCACCGTCTGCTTCACTTCGCCGTGATCGCGGAACGCCTCGATGGTAGCCGGAGGCATCGTGTTCACGGTATCCGGCCCGATGAGGTCCTCCACGTACATGACGTCGCGGTAGGCGGGGTTCTTCGTGCTCGTGCTAGCCCAGAGCGGTCGCTGCAGCCGCGCGCCATGCGAAGCGAGCGCCTCCCAGCGCGCACCCGCGAAGCGCTCACGAAAGAGCGCGTAGGCCAGCTTCGCATTGGCGACGGCGACGCGTCCGTGGAGCGCCTTCAGGCGGCCGGCCACGTCGGGCGCCGCACCCGCGAGCTTCGCATCGATGCGCTTGTCGACCTCGGTATCCACCCGGCTCACGAAGAAAGACGCCACCGACGATATCTGATGGATCGGCTTCCCCGCGGCCACGCGTTCCTCCAGACCGCTCATGTAGGCGTCGATCACCGCATCGTACGCGTCGCGCGAAAAGAGCAGCGTGATGTTCACGTTCACGCCTTCGGCGGTAAGCCGCTTCACCGCCTCCGCTCCCTCGACGGTGCCCGGCACCTTGATCATCACGTTCGGGCGGCTCACCATCGCCCACAGCCTGCACGCCTCGAGCACGGTGGCATCGGCATCGTGCGCCGACGCGGGTGAGACCTCTATCGAGACGAAGCCGTCCGCTCCCTCGGTGCTCTCGTGGACATTCGCGAAGATGTCGCACGCCGAGCGAACGTCATCGGTCTCGATGAGCTCGAAGCGATCCCACGAGGAGAGCGCCGCCGGCGCATTCGCGAGCTGCTCGTCGTACGCGGTCCCCTCCGCGAGCGCTTTCTCGAAGATCGTGGGATTGGATGTCATCCCCGTTAGCGAATCATCAGCGATCCGACGCTCGAGCTCGCCATCGCGCAGCATGTCGCGATCGATGAAGTCGAGCCAGATCGACTGGCCTGCATCGTGAAGTTTGCGGAGTCGATTCATTTGCGCCATTCTGGCCTCGATTGGGTTCCCTGAGGTAAAATAGCCTCATACGGGGTACTTTGGAAAACGACTTGCGATTGCGAGAGTGCGCTCGCTCGCCGCCACGACTCGATTGCGACTCACATCACTCCCGAGGTTTCGACAATGGGCTCGTCAAGCAAAACCGGATCGCTCAGCGCAGCGCTCCTTGCGCTCACCCTGATCGCGACACCGGCGACTTCCACTGCGCAGTCCCCGAGCAAGTTCGAGGGGGTGGTGACCTTTCAGACCGAAGGCGGCCGCAGCTTTCAGTATTCGATCCGCAACGGTGTAGTGCGCCTCGACATGAACACCGAGAACCAGCAGTCGGCGATGATCATCCACCCCGAATCGCAGATGATGTACATGCTCCTCCCACAGCAAAGATCGTACATGGAGATGAAGCTCCCGGACGCGCAGGAGCTCTCGGGCCCCGGACAGGACGTGAAACCGGTCAAGACGGGGAAGAGCGAGGTCGTGGCGGGCCACAAGTGCGACTACTGGACCGTGAAGGAGGAAGAATCGCAGGTGGATGTGTGCGTGGCGCGCGACATGGGAGGCTTTCAGGCCTTCAGCAACCAGTCCATCGGGAGCGCCTCCCAGTGGCAGAAGGCGATCGGCAGCGACGCGTTCCCGCTCAAGGTGATCATGCACAAGGATGGCAAGGACGAGATCGGACTGGTCGCGACCAAGGTGGAAGCGAAGCAGCTCGATGCCTCGCTCTTCGCTCCGCCGGCCTCGTTCACGAAGATGGGAGGGAGCTGACACGCCGGTGCGGGTGACGACGCGGCCGATCGCAGCGGTG
>JBIQLU010000032.1:18914-25661 GCA_044463985.1 Gemmatimonas aurantiaca
ATGGGAGGGAGCTGACACGCCGGTGCGGGTGACGACGCGGCCGATCGCAGCGGTGTGCACACACGCCGCGCCTGCGCGGTGGCGGCGACCGCGACGTTGCTCGCCGTAGTTGGTGTCTAGCCGTAGTTGGTGTACGGCTCCGTGAGGAGCCGTATACCGAGCGGCCGGTACTCGAAGACGTGTACGAGACGCACTTCATCTTCCACGCGCTCCACGCGGCTCTCGGCCAGCGAAAACTCTGCCGCGTCTCCCAGTCCCATCTCGTTCAACCGCTCGGCCTCGCCGACTGCCACATCGCCGGGCGTCGGCCGGCTGGCCGGATAAGCGTCCTCGTGATGCTTCCGAAGGAGCTGCATCTGCTCCTCCCCGCCGCGCTCGATTGCATCACGCACATCATCGCGCGTCAGCGGCACTGGCTCACCTCCCTCCAGGCGCGGCAGTCGCGACCAGAATCCACGTCGCAGTCCAATCGAAATGCGGTCATGGCTGCTCTCCTCCAGGAAGCACTCCCTCGCCCGAGCCCGGATCGAAGGTGCTGCCGGCGGGGAGTACGTGCATCGTGATTCCGGTGGCACCGAGCACGGGCGCGCCGGCAGGTGTGATCGCCGCGTGGCGGGCGTCGTAAACGATCACCGCGCTCGCGCCGAGCACTCTCCACTTTCCATCGGGCTGCACGAGAAGTGCCGTGGATTCGTCGATCCCGATCCCCAGCAGCGTCGGATGCTCCAGCACCGTGCTTATCAGGCGATTGTGACGCTTGCGCCGCAGAAAGTGCTGATCGACGATCGCACCCTGGATGAGTCCGAACCCGCTGTCGGTGATGATGTCGTCGCGCGCGATGATCTTGAACGGGTCGGTCGAGTCGGGGCGGGCACCGCCGGGGTGCCGCTCATCGCCCGTGATCATCGGCGTGGACATCACTGCCGCACCCGCTGACGTGCCACCCACCACTGCGCCGTCGCTGTAGCGGTCGTGGATCGCCTGCTCCACTCTCGTTCCACCGATCGCACGCGTGAGTCGAACCTGGTCGCCGCCGCCGAACCAGATCCCCGTCGCGCCGTCCAGCAGGTGTACTATCGAATCCTGATCGGCCTGCTCGCGCGTGATGTAAACGTTGATGGCCTCCGCACCGAGCTTGCGGAGATCATCGGCCTTCTCGTTGCCGCCTGCGAGTCCGTCTTCGCTCGCCATCGCGAAGATCACGATGCGCGCCTTCCCCGCTCCGCCCGCGAGATCGACGAAGGCGCGGACGAGCGAGTCGGGCTGCGGGCCGCCGCCAACGATGAGCAGAGACCCCTTCGGCGCATCGCTCTTCGCGGCAGTCGCGGAGTCGGGCGCACTGCACGCCGCGGCTGCAGCCAGCGTGGCCGCGAAGAAGATGAGTCGCAGTGCGGGCGCCGAGCGCCGCGATGGAGATCCGAAGGAAAAGCCGAACCGGGGGCTGCTCATCGCTCCTCCGCAATGTGGTGGTGACTCATCTCACCTTCCGGACGGGAAGTGGAACCGCACATCCGTTCATGCGCGGCCGTGCTCGCCGCGAATGATGCCTCCGGACGCAGCGGTCCGCCATACGGTCTGCAACTTGCCCCTCCCACAGGGCATCGCATGCTCGAACAGGGCATTCATCAACTGGGGGAGATCATGCACAAACTCATAGCGGGTGTCGCGCTCGTCGCGTTCGCCGCCGCGGGTTGCGCGCGAACCGCGCAGGTCGAATCGGGCGGCGACGTGGTGACTTCACCGCTTCCGTCCGATGCCAGCTCCATCCCCATCGGCACCACGCTCGAGGTCACGCTCGATCAGACGCTCGGCACGAGCGAGAGCAAGGTCGGAGACAGCTTCACCGCGTCAGTCGCGGAACCGCTGAACACCGAAGGCGGAGAGGTGGTCATTCCGAAGGGAGCCGTGCTGCACGGCACGGTGACCGGGCTCCACGCTTCGGAGCGCGCCGGTGATCAGGCGGCCATCAAGCTCGACTTCGATACGCTGACCATCAACGGACAGGGGTACGCGTTCGACGCGAAGATCACGAACACCGATCTGCGAACCGAAGGTGGCGACACCCGCGACGAAACTCTCAAGAAGGCCGGGATCGGTGCGGCCGCGGGTGCCGCGCTCGGCGCGATCCTCGGCGGCGCGAGCCTCGGCAAGATCGCGCTCGGTGGCCTCCTCGGAGCGGCCGCCGGAACCGCCGTTTCGCTCGGCACCGGAGAGGTGCAGGCTACGCTGCCGAAGGGCACCAGGATGACCGTGCAGTCTACCAGGATGGTCGCACTGCGCTGAGCGGCGAAGGACGCGGCCGGCTCTGGTGATGGGCGCCGGCCGCGCTCCCGCTTGACAGACGCGCGGATGGGATTTACTCTGCGCTCTACAACGGAAAGCTCGTGGTCATTTGCCCGCATATTGCAGCCACGTTAAACAACTTGCTAAAAAGCGAACCGCTCGGGCATGTGTCCCGGGCGCTTTTGTTTGATGGATACTCGCCGCGGCCGCCGTCCGGTCGCAACGAACAAGGAGTTGGATCAGCGATGTCTTCACGGTCGGTACTCATGAACCAGGGCGCAGCGTCGTTGTCGATGGCGATGCGCAGCATGTCCATTTCCCACGCCGTCAGGCAGCCGGGGAAGCGAGCGCGCATCCTGTGATCAGAGTAGCACGTGATCCACGCTTCCCCGGCCGCTCCGAGAATGGAGCGGCCTCTTTTTTGGCGAGTCGTGCGCGACCCGACACGAGCTCGCCGACGCGGCCGCTCGAACCCGTATCCGTTACCATGCTGACAAGATGACAACCAGCCTCGATTCCACACTCGCGCCGAAGACACCGGCGGCCGCGCTGCGCGCGCTACCACTTCGCTGTCGCAACTGCGGCCACACCATCGACGCCGCGCCGCAGGCGCTCTGCTTCGAGTGCCTCGGCCCGCTCGAGCCGCTCTACGACGAGAACCGCGCGCTCCCGGACCGCGCCACCATCGCTTCGAGGCCGGCTTCGCTCTGGCGCTACCGCGAATGGCTTCCCTTCGAGGGAACACCAGCGTACGCGCGCGAAGTGGGTTGGACGCCGCTCATCGAGGCGCCGCGACTCGCGAAGCGGCTCGGAGTCGCGCGGGCGTGGGTCAAGAACGACAGCGTTTCGCACCCGTCGCTCTCGTTCAAGGATCGCGTGGTCGCTGCAGCGCTCAATGCTGCCGGCGCGTTCGGGATACGCACGGTGGGCTGCGCATCCACCGGCAACCTCGCCAACGCAGTCGCCGCGCAGGCGGCGCGCGAGGGGCTCGCCGCCTGGATCTTCATCCCTCACGACCTGGAGATCGGAAAGATCGTGGCCACGAGCGTGTTCGCGCCGAAGCTGGTGCGCGTGCGCGGCACGTACGACGATGTGAACCGCCTCTGTGCGCAGGTGGCCGACCGCTTCGGGTGGGGCATCGTGAACGTCAACCTGCGCTCGTATTACGGCGAGGGCTCCAAGACGATGGCGTTCGAGATCGCCGAGCAGCTCGGCTGGCGGCTGCCGACCGCGGTCGTGGCTCCCATGGCGGGCGGGTCGCTGGTGACGAAGCTGCGGAAGGGCTTCGCCGAATTCAGCCGCGCGGGGCTGGTGGACGGCGCCGCACCGCGCATCTTCGGCGCACAGGCTTCGGGGTGCGCGCCGATCGCGCGTCTGGTTCGCGACGGCGGTGAGTTCACTCCGGAAATCCCGCACACCATCGCCCGCTCGATCGCGATCGGCAATCCCGCCGACGGGCGTTACGCCGCGAAGTCGATTCTCGAGAGCGGCGGGTGGTCGGCGCACGTGAGCGACGAGGAGCTGGTGGAGGGTATTCGCGTGCTGGCAGAGGAGACGGGAGTCTTCACCGAGACCGCCGGCGGCACGACGGTGGCGGCCGCCTTCGCGCTCGCCGCCGAGGGCCGCTTCACGCCCGACGACGAAGTAGTGCTGTGCATCACGGGGAACGGACTCAAGACAGTGGAGGCGCTGAACGGCGTGCTCCCCGAATCGCCCGTGATCGATGCGCGTCTCCGTGAAGTGGCAGCGCTCGCGGCGGAGCACGGATGACCGCAGTTCGCGTTCGTGTACCCGCATCCACGTCGAACCTCGGCGGCGGCTTCGACTGCGTGGGGATCGCCGTCGAGCGCTGGCTCGAGGTCGACGCGCGGATCGCGCCGGATGAGAGTGGATCGCTGCGCCTCACAAGGAGCGGAACGCTCGCGGCGCTCGACGGGGAGCCGGCGGAAGATCTCATCTACCGCGGCTTCACCATCGCGTGCGAGGCGGCCGGGCGACATGCGCCGCGCGGGCTGGCGCTCGACGCCCGCTCCGGGATCCCCGTCGGCCGCGGCTTCGGATCGTCTGCGGCGGCGCTCCTCGCCGGAGCAGCGGCGGCGAACGCGCTCCTGGGGCTCGGCCTCTCGGAGCACGCCACGACGGAGCTCTGCGCGCGATACGAGGGACACGGCGACAACGTCGGGCCGTGCGCGATCGGCGGCGCGGTGTTCGCGACGCTCGGAGAAGCGGGAAGGCTGGTGCTCGCACCGATCTCAGTGGCTCCGTCGCTGCGGCTGGCGTTCGCGATTCCGGACTTCGCAGTCGCGACGCACCGCGCGCGCGCCGCGCTCCCCCCGACCATCGAGCACGCCCTGGCGTGCGGAGCGGCGGCCGCGAGCGCCGCGCTGGTACTCGGGCTCGCGCGCGCCGATGCGGAGCTGCTCGCCGTCGGTCTCGAGGGTCCGCTGCACATCCCCTATCGCCGCTCGCTCGTACGCGGATACGACGAAGTGGTGCAGGCGGCGCGAAGTGCGGGCGCGGCCGGTGCGTCACTCAGCGGATCGGGCTCGGCGATAGTCGCGGTGGCGCAGGCTCGACTCGCCGAACGCGTTGCCCGAGCGATGGCGGACGCGTGGCGCGCCGCCGGCGTGGCCGCGCAGTGGTTCGTGTCGGCCCCCTGCCCTCGCGGACTCGAAGCGATACGCACGACCGATCACGGCGCTGCGGCCGCAGGCGCAGCGGAACATCCGGGAGCAGCACATACTTCATCCATAGGAGAGGTGGCGAAGTGAGCATCACTGTACATCTACCCAACCTTCTGGCGCGACTCGCCGAAGACCAACCGTCCATCGAGGCGAAGGGAGCCACGGTGGGCGACGCGATCGACGACATCATCGAGCGCTTCCCCGCACTCGGACCGCGCCTGCGCGATGAAGAGGGGAAACAATATCCGTTCGTCACGCTCTACCTCAACGACGAGGACATTCGCTTCCAGGGCGGATTCGGCGCCGCGGCGAGCGATGGCGACGAGCTGATAATCGTTCCGACGGTAGCGGGAGGCTGACACAATGAGCGTGACCGAAGCGGTCATCGATCCGGTAGCGAAGCGCATCGCCGAGCTGCCGGAACTCGATAACGAGGAGGTGCTGCGATACAGCCGGCACCTCATAATTCCCGAGGTGGGGCTGGAAGGTCAGCGCCGCCTGAAGGGATCGCGCGTACTCCTCGTGGGTGCCGGCGGGCTCGGCTCGCCGCTCGGTCTCTATCTCGCGGCCGCGGGCGTGGGACACATCGGGATGGTGGATTTCGATCTCGTCGATCTCACGAATCTCCACCGCCAGGTAATTCACGGCACGAAGGATCTCGGACGCCCGAAGCTCGACTCCGCCCGCGACCGGATCGCTGACGTGAACCCGCACGTCCACGTGGAGACGTACGACACGCGGCTCACGTCGCAGAACGCGCTCGAGATAATCCGCGGCTACGACGCCGTGGTCGACGGCACCGACAACTTCCCCACGCGCTATCTCGTGAACGACGCGTGCGTGCTGAGCGGAATTCCGAACGTGTACGGTAGCATCTTCCGCTTCGAGGGGCAGGTGTCGGTGTTCGCCACCGAAGACGGCCCGTGCTACCGCTGCCTCTTCCGCGAACCGCCCCCTCCGGGACTCGTGCCTAGCTGCGCCGAGGGCGGTGTGCTCGGCGTTCTCCCCGGTCTCGTCGGCATGCTGCAGGCGACGGAGACGATCAAGCTGCTGCTCGGAATCGGCCAGCCGCTCATCGGCCGGCTGCTGCTGGTGGACGCGCTGCGCGCGAATTTCCGCACGCTCAAGCTCAGGCGCGACCCAACCTGCCCCGCCTGCGGCACGCACGAACTGAAGGAGTTGATCGACTACGAGGAGTTCTGCGGCCTGCGCAAGGCGGCAGCGGAGGCGCGCGCGAACGCGGTTCCCGAGATCACGCCCGCCGAGCTGGCCGAGCGCCTCGCGCGTGGCGACGACTTCGATCTCATCGACGTGCGCGAACCGCACGAGTGGGAGATCGCGCGGATTCCGGGAGCCAGACTGATCCCGCTCGGCGGCTTCGCCGAAGCGATCCCCACGCTCGATCGCTCGCGCGAGTTCGTGGTGCACTGCAAGGCCGGCGGCCGCAGCGCGAAGGCCGTCCGCCAGCTCCTCGACGCCGGCTTCACCAACGTCCACAACCTCGCCGGCGGCATCACCCGCTGGAGCGACGACGTGGATCCGGAGGTGGCGAAGTACTAGAGGGAAGGAAACAGGGGACAGGAAACAGAAAACAGGAACGGCACACCCGTCGACGTCGTCCCCGCGGAAGCGGGGACCCACGTTCGGTCGAGTAACGTGGCTGCCCGCTTGCGCGGGCATGACGTGGACCGTGTGCAGTTCCTGTTTCCTGTCCCCCGTTTCCTTCCCTCACTTCCCCATCGCACTCAACAGGTAGGTCAGATTCGCCGTGCCGTCCATG
>JBIQLU010000032.1:25761-28819 GCA_044463985.1 Gemmatimonas aurantiaca
CCCTCACTTCCCCATCGCACTCAACAGGTAGGTCAGATTCGCCGTGCCGTCCATGATGGGTTCGTTGGTGGAGTAGTCGCCCATGTCGTCGTGGTAGACGATGAAGCCGGTGTTGAAGGGGGCGTATTCGTCGGCGTCGTGGAGGGAGATTCCCTTGAGGTTCTGGAAGATGGAGCGGTAGACGGGGCCATCGAGGAGGCCGCCGGTGATCTTGTCGACGCCGAGTTTGTCCGCCACCACGGAGTGCGGGTCCTGCGCGGTGACGCCGCCGGCGGGGAAGCCGACCACCATCGACACGCCCCACGGATTCACGCCGAACAGCCAGTCGAGCGCGGCGGTCTCGTATTCGATGAAGCGGCCGTCGCCCGTCATTGTGCGATAGAGGTGCGCCTGTGTCGCGAACGATGTCATCAGGTTGTTGGAGCACCAGATGAACGGGATGCCGATGCGGAAGCCGTTGTCGGCGCGCGCAACCACGCGTTCGATGCCGCGACGATAATAGTCCGCCATCACTCCCTTCGCTCGCGCGTCACCCTCGAGCCAGATCTCGTAGTGGCCCGCGTTGTACCACGGGAACCACTGGTAGTGTCGCGCGGTATCGGCGCCCATCCACGGCGTGACCGGCTCGCGCGCGGCGTACTCGATCGCCTGCCGGATATAGCTGCTGTCGCCCGTGAGCCCGAAGAGCTGCGCTGCTCCGAGCTCCATGTCGTCGGTCCAGTTGTCTTCCTCGTAGAAGTACGGCGCGGTTCCGGGCGCGGTCTGGCACACGCCCGGATGCGCGCGGCCGATGTCGTACGCCTGGCGCGCGCGCTCGGCGAGCATGTGGGCGAACTCGGGGTCGCGATCGGCCAGTAGCTGCGAGCCGAGTGCAAACGCGGACGCGTACTTCCCCGCGGTGGACGCGAGGCCGTCGGAGCGGTTCTTGTGCGAGAAGAGCCCCTGCGGGCGTCCAGTGCACGGGTAGACCGGACGCGCACCACCCCTGCCCCACCCGTAGTCGACCGAGTCGGTGGTGGGGAGATCCCAGTACTGATGGTCGCGATCGTCGGCCACCTGGTTGTAGACGTTGCCGTCGCCCGGGAAGAGGAGCGCGAGCCACTCCAGCCCGTGACGCGCTTCGTCGAGCACATCGGGAATGCCGTTCGCGCCGGGAAGACCGTTGGCCGCGAATGCATCGCCGAACGCGCCCGGGTTGTCGCGATACGCCATCATCATCTGGAACGTCGCGGTGGCGGACGTCGTGACGTACTGCAGATAATCCGACGCGTCAGCCCAGCCGCCGGTGGCAGGTATGTACTCCCCGCCGCGCACGGAATCGTCAACGATGATCCCATCGTGCGTGTGCACCGAGTCGCGGAAGGTCGGGTTGTATCCGGAGCGCTGCTGGCGCATGTAGTGGAGCAGCATATCCGCAGCGCCGGCGTATGCATCGGCGGCAATCCTGAACTGGCGCGACGAAACTCCGCCGGCCGCGATGCGATACTCGCCCTCAGTCGAGAACGCGGAGAAGTCGAGCCTGTACGTCTCGACGCATGGCCCGAACGCGCGCTCCTTCGTCGCCTTCGCAGGACCGAAGACGCGGGTCCCGCCGGCGTTCTGAACCTCGAAAGAGTCGATGTCCGCGGGAGCCAGTGCGCAGACTACGGCCGTCTTCCTCCCCGACGGGAGATAGCCGATCTGATTGACGCGGATGAACGTCGTGGCGCTGTCGCCCGCGGAACGCGGCGTACCCGGCGCTGCGCCTGGCGGCGCGCCAGCCGAATGACAACCTGCAAGAACGAGCAGCGCGCCAGCCGCCCTGATGGAGGCGCGCCACTTCGTGCGCATATCCGGTCGCCTGCCGTAGCTCATGCCGGCTTCAGGACCATCAACACGAGCGCGATGAGCGGCGCGAGAGTGGCGATGCCTCCCCACAGCGCCCAGCTCGAAGAAAGTCGCGCGTATGCGGCTGCGTCGAGCTCCCCGCCGTCGACTGCAGCCTGCGCCACAGCGAGGATGCGGCGCTGGAGCGGGCCGACCTTGATCATGAACGCGAGCGCCGAGATGACCAGGAGCACGATCGACCACAAGATCCACGCCGAGGAGAGCGAGACCTTCCCGATCCCGGCGGCGCCGAAGCCGAAGACCAGCAGGAGCGTCACGCCGGGCATCGTGAACCAGCGGTCCGCGCGGATGATGCCGCCGATGGTGTGCGCGATGATGCGCGGGTCGCGCGAACGATCCGCGTACGCCTTCCAGAAGACGGCCGTGATGATGTTCCCGAGGAAGAGCACCACCCCCAGAACATGCAGCGTCTTCATGACCAGATAGCCGGATCCAGACATCGTCAGTCGCCCTCGGGGATCACGATCCAGAGCAGCACGTAGACCAGCGCGCCCGGGAATGCGGCCGAGATCACGGAGAGAATCACGTAGAGCACCCGCGCGAGCGTGACGTCGATTCCGGCATAGTCGGCGAGTCCCGCGACCACGCCCGCCACCATCCGGTTGGAGCGAGAGCGTCGCAGCGTTCTGTGACTGTCGCTTTGCATGTCCCCTTCCCGCGTTGCGAGGTTGAACGTGATGATAAGGGAAACGCGCGGCGGGCGCTATCAGTTCGAGCGCTCGAGATCCGGTCGCACAGGCCGCCGGGTCGCTCAGCTACTACGCTGAAGGCCTCCAGGCGGCCCTCCCACGGCACGCCCCCGCGAAATCGGCTAGATTGAAGGCTGTTCCGGACGGAGATGGAGGAGATGGAGATGATTCAGGAGATTCACTTCGAGGATGGCGGCCGCACCTTCAAGTGCAACGTGGAGCAGCCACGCGGAAGCCGTGCCGAAGCGTGGTGGTGGTTCGCTGTAACGGGAGACCAGCACCGTTACGCCCCCTTCCAGGCCACTGCCGACGACACCGAAGCCACGGTGCGGTCGCGCATTGCCGAGTACTATCGCGACCTCCTGGAGCGTCGCTCGCGTCCCGCCCCGCCCAGAAGCCACTGGTCCAGAAGGCGGGAGTAGAAGAAAGAGACGGCAGAGAGCAGAAGGCAGAAAGCAGAAACTGCCCCGGTGGAGAGATCT
>JBIQLU010000033.1:0-28805 GCA_044463985.1 Gemmatimonas aurantiaca
GAGCCGCCGATGTCGAGGAAGTTGGCCGGTTCGCCTCCGTAGTACTTCACGAGGTCCATGGTGGCCATCGCGAGTCCGGCGCCATTCACCACGCAGCCGACGTTGCCGTCGAGCTTCACGAAAGTGAGTCCGGCGCGGCGCGCATCGACCTCGCTCGGAGCCTCGGCGGATTCGTCACGCAGTGCTGCCAGGTCCGGACGGCGCGCCAGCTCGTTGTCGTCGACCACGATCTTGGCATCGAGTGCGAGGACGTCTCCGGCGGGAGTGGTTACCAGCGGGTTGATCTCGGCGAGCGATGCCCCGGCGTCAGTGAACGCCTCGTAGAGCTGCTGCATGATGCGCGCGGCGGCACGTACCTTCTTCACGTCGTCGTAGAGGAAGAAACCGAGCCGCATCGCCTCGAACGGAAGGAGCCCGAACGCCGGATCCACGGCCAGCCGCATGATCTTCTCCGGCGTCTTCGAGGCTACCTCCTCGATGTCTATGCCGCCCGCGGGACTCACCATGAAGACGGCGCGCTTCGACGCCCTGTCCACCACGATTCCCACGTAGGCCTCGGTCGCGATGTCCGCGGCCGGCGTGACGAGCACGCGCTGGACCGGCAGGCCCTTGATCTGCATGCCGAGGATCTGCGAAGCCAGGCTTCTCGCCTCGGCGGGCGACTTCGCGAGCTTCACGCCGCCGGCCTTGCCACGCCCACCGGCGTGCACCTGTGCCTTCACCACCACGGTGCCGCCGAATTGCCGGGCTATCTGCTCGGCCTCGTCGGGAGTGGATGCCACCTCGCCGGGTGGGACGGGAATGCCATGTCGGCGAAAGATGTCCTTCGCCTGATATTCATGAATGTTCACGCGTTCTCCAGTGTGATCGTCGTTCCAGCCAGGCCCGCGACCGCCTCCAGGCCGCGGCCGAGCTCTGTAATGATAGCGCGTCCTCCGGTGGCTCGCACGAACTCCACGGCTGCGCGCACCTTGGGCGCCATACTTCCCTCGCCGAACGCACCATCGGCGTCGAGTCGCGCGGCCTCCGCGACGTCGAGTGTTCGCAGCGCGCGCTGCGAGGGTTTCCCGAAATCGATGTACACGGCGTCGATGTCCGTGAGAACGAGGAGCAGCGACGCGCCCAGATCGCGCGCGAGGACGGCTGCCGCGAGATCCTTGTCCACCACGGCATCGATCCCTTCCCAGCCGAGGAAGGGGTCGCGGTACACGGGCACTCCGCCGCCGCCGCACGCGATCACGACGGTACCCGTCGCGAGGAGCGCGCGGATCGCGTCGACTTCCGGAATGGCGAGCGGCTTCGGGCTGCCGACCACGCGTCGCCACGCACCGTGCGAATCTCTGCGTACGGCCACACCGTCGGCGATGAGGCGCGCTGCGCGATCGTCGGGGATGGAGTGGCCGATGAACTTCGTGGGGTTCGCGAGCGCCGGATCATCGCGCGACACGCGCACCTGGGTCACCATGGCTACGCAGGTGCGGCTGCTTCCCGCGACGCGCAAGGCGTTCTCGATCGACTGCTGAACCATGTATCCGATCCATCCGGCAGTCGACGCCACGAGCACGCCGAGTGGAAGCGGCGCCACCTCGTCGCTCGCCAACTGGTTGCGCACCAGCTCATCCCCGACCTGCGGACCGTTGCCGTGCACGAGACAGAGATTCCAGCCATCCAGCGCGAGGTCCACCAGCAGGCCGAGGCTTTCGCGCGTGTGACGAAACTGGTCGTGGATGCTCGATCGCTCACCCGGCGGAGAGAGTGCGTTGCCACCGAGCGCGATGACGGCGGTACGAGCGGGAGGCGCGACCGGGTCGCCGTTCGTCGTTTCGTCGGCGCTCATCGCGGGGAGTATCCATGTACGAGCATCTTCACTGAGCACCGGAAGCGATGAGTTTTCCGAGAGCATCGTAGGCCCGGCCGAACGCCAGCCAGTCGCCGCTGCGCATCGCCTCCCGCATCTCCTCGTAGAGGCGGCGTACGCGCGTCCGGAAGTCGCCCTGTGCGGCCGCTTCTCCCGTCGACGGCTGGAGCATCACGCCGAGCGCGCTGGCCAGCGTCGCACCGGCCGCCGCGCTGCTGTCGCGTGCCACCCCGATCCGGGCGAGCATCGGCGGCGCGCCATTCTTCCACTGGTACGCAGGCTGGATCAGCGCGATGGAACCGTCGATCGGCACGGCGCGCACTGGACCACGTACCATGCGCGTATCCGCGGGCAGAGTGATCGAGCTGTCCAGCACCTGATGCAGACGCTCGAGCTGAGCGTTCCAGCGCGTCATCCCCTGTTCGTTGGGCATCCATTCGGTGATCCCCGCCCGGCCGGCCGTGCGCAGCACGAGGCCGGCTATGCGGTCCGTGGAGTCGAGCAGCGTCTGCGACCAGACGAGCGTTCCATGCGGGAGCTGAAAGAGCGACTCGGAGCCGCGCCGGAGAACCGAGTCGGCGCCGTCGTTCCACGGGAGCCGCCCCATCGGTTGCGACTGTCCGCGTCCCCCGAAGCTCGCGAGCATCTGCGCCTGTGCGCGCGCACCATCGGTGGAAGGCGGGATTGCCGTGAGGAGCTGGGAAGGCAGCGCGGACGATGCCTCGAAGAGGGATGGAAAGAGACGCATCCAGCTCGCTACCACCGGCCCGGGCACGGCACCGGGAAGGATCGACACGACGCCGGTATGAGCGTTCACCACCGCCACCGCCGCATAGTGTAGATAGCTCAGCTCCTGCGTGCCGAGCGTGTAGTGTTCACTGAGGGGGTAGTACTCGGACGCGGCATAGAGGTCCACTACCCAGTAGAGCGAGTCGGCTGCGACGACCGGGCGCACCGCGGTTCCCTGCGCGAAGAACGGAGCCAGCTCTGCGACCCTCTCACGCACTCCGCGGCGACTCACCACGCGTGTCGGCGCGAGGTCGGATGAGAGGAGTCGAAAATTCTGCAGTCCCCACGCGTGTGCCACGCGGGCGAATCCACTCGCGAGGCCGGGCGCAGCCACCTGGCCTGCAGGATCCGTGACGACGGTGTAGCCGGGAACCGAATCGTAGATGAGTACGGTGGGAAGCGTGTCGGGCTGCGTGTCTTCGCCGCCCGGCACGCGCGGAGCGGCGATGGGCTGTCCCTGATCATCGGCGCTGGCCGCCAGAACCCGGCTCGCGAGCCAGACGCTGCGTCGCTCGTCGAGCTCCCCCGACGACGCGTCGACCCGCGGGTGTTCGGTGAGCACGACCGCCTGCAGCGCAGGAAGCGCCGGAGTCCATCCTACGCCGCGCGTGACGCCGGATGAACCGCGACCAGCGCCGACCGCGCGCTCGAGCGCGACCGGATCCCACAGTGCCACGGCGCCGATCGCATCGGCAGCAGTCGGGAGCACTACGCGATCATCGCCGCCCGCTCGTTCCTCGCCTCGCGCGTCCACGCTGACGACGCGGTCCACGGCGTAGGCGCGCCGTGTGTAATCGGCGCGAAGCTGCCTGTACGGCGCCTCGCGGAGCTCGCTCGTGGCCGCACTGGATGAGCGTCGCGCCACGGTCGGGCCGAGTTGGCGCAGCGTGAGTGATGCGAGCAGGAGGATCGTCAGAGCGACGAAGGCGACGCGGAGCTGCCCGTTCCACCCGAAGATCAGCACGACGAACGCGATACCGACGGTGAGGATGGAGAGCCAGACGCTCACCGGGATCACTGCATGATGGTCGGCGAACGTGAACGCGCCGGCCGCACCGCTCCCGTGGACCATCACACGATACGCACCGAGCCGATCGCCCCACGCCAGGATCAGGAGGAGGATCGCACCCAGAACGACGAGGTGGCGTCGCACCCAGTTCGACACGTAGAGCGATCCGCGCTGCCAGCGCATGCTCGGCGTGAGTGCGTAGAGAAAGACGACGAGAGCTACTCCCACGAGCAGCGTGATCAGCGCCCAGAGATGCACTGCATTCTCGAGTGGGAGCCAGTAGACGAAGAATCCGAGATCCGCCTCGAAGTACGGGTCGGTCTCGCCGAACGGCAGACCGTGGCGCGAGAGTGCGAGCGACATCCAGCTATCGTCGGGAAGCGTGAGCAGCATTCCCGCCACTATCGCGATCGCCACCGCCGCACCCACGAGGTAACTCCCCGGGATCTCCTCTCCGATCTCGACGTTCCCCACGCGGCGCGGCAGGACGATGGATACCACGCTGTGCCGAACGGCGTACAGATTCGCGAAGATGAAGAACGCCGCGGCGCCGCCCGATGCCAGATCGAGCACGCCAGTCAGGAACGTCTTCTTTCGCCACAGGGATGCAGCGCCGAGCGCGGCGTACCAACTGTAATCCACGTACACGCCGGCCAGCATTCGCCCCGCCAGGAGCAGCAGCGCGATCCCCAGGACGGCGAGCAGGACCCAGCGTCGCGCGGTCACGCTAGACGCGCACTTCCCTGGAGCGGAGCCAGCCCTCCATCTCGTCGCGGATGGCTCGGAGCCGGTCCTCGCTGCTCGCCTCGAAGCGCAGCACCAGAACCGGCTGCGTGTTCGATGCGCGTATCAGTCCCCACCCATCGCCGAAGAGCACGCGTACGCCATCCACATCGATCACGTCGTACTTCGAGCGGAAGTGTTTCGCAGCTTCTTCCACCAGCCGGAACTTGCGCTCTTCGGGAACGTCGACCCGTATCTCCGGGGTCGATACGAAGTCGGGAACATCGGCCAGGAGCCCGGAGACGCTCTTGCCGGAGTCCGCCACGATCCTGAACAACCGCGCTGCGCCGTACAGCGCATCGTCGTGGCCGTAGAAGCCTTCGGTGAAGAACATGTGCCCCGACATCTCTCCCGCGACCGGCGCACCCAGCTCCCGCATCTTCTCCTTGATGAGCGAGTGGCCGGTCTTCCACATGAGCGGTTTCCCGCCCGCCTTTTCTATCGCATCGGAGAGTGACTGCGAGCTCTTCACATCGAAGATGATCGGTTGGCCGCCGCCGGTTCTGGAGAGCACGTCGCGTGCATAGATGATCAGCAGGCGGTCGCCCCACACGATTTTGCCGTGCTCGTCGATCACGCCTATTCGATCGGCGTCGCCGTCGAATGCGACTCCCATGTCGGCGCCGGTCTCGCGCACCTTCGCGATAATGTCCTCGAGATTTTCCGGAACCGTGGGGTCGGGGTGGTGATTGGGGAAGCTTCCGTCGCTCTCGCAGTAAAGCCCGGTCCACTCCACGCCGAGGCGGTCGAGCAGTTTCGGGGCGACGAGCGCGCCCACTCCGTTGCCGCAGTCACAGACCACGCGAAGCTTGCGCGAGAGCGGGCCGATGCGCTTCGCGATGTCCGCCACGTAGCGGTCGATGATCTCGACTTCCTGGGTCTCTCCACTCCCCGCCGGGAAGCTCCCTGCCTGGAGGAGCGCGTACAGCTCCTGGATCTGATCGCCGTGCAGCGACGCGCCGCCCATGGTCAGCTTGAATCCGTTGTACTCCGGCGGGTTGTGCGAGCCGGTGATCTGGATACCGGCCACCACGGGGAGATTGTGCAGCGACCAGTAGAGCAGCGGCGTCGGCACCACCCCCACATCCACCACATCCACGCCCGACTCGTTTAGCGCGCGCACGAGAGCGTCGCGCAGCGCCTTTCCGCTCGGCCTGTTGTCGCGGCCGACCGCCACGGCTCCCCGGACATTCCTGCGCGCCATGAGCGCGGCAAACGCGCGTCCGAGGCCGTGTGCCACGCGCGTGGTGAGGTCGTCGCCCACTATTCCGCGGATATCGTACTGACGGAATATCTGCCCGCTCACTCCCATACTCCCCTCCAGACGGAGCGAGGCCGCGTTGGCGGCCTCGCTGGTTTCACTGTCGATGCGCGGCTGCCATCGGCGGCGATTCCTGGACTGCCGTCTGCACCGTGGGCTGACTCCGGTTGGCGAGGCCCACGAAGCCCGCCGGGAAGACACCGAAGATGAGCAGAGCAGCGGCTGCCACTCCTATCACGATCGACGTGCCGAGACCGAGCGGGCGGCGCACCGCCGGCGTTTCCACGCGCGGCCTCATGAACATGTAGATCACCACCGCCAGATAGTAGCCGGCCGACACGACACTCGCGATGACCAGGATGACCGCGAGGAGCACCTGCGGATGCGATGACCCGATCGCCGCGCGCAGGATGTACCACTTGGCAAAGAATCCCATACCGCCCGCCACCGGGAATCCCAGGAGCGAGAACATGAACACCGCCATCGCCAGCGCCGCCCACGGGCGCTCCCACCAGAGCCCCGAGTAGTCCTTCAGGTTCTGCCGCCGCTCGCCCGGCTCATCGACGGCCACCACCACGGCGAACGCTCCCATAGTGGCGAGCATGTACGCCACGAGATAGAACACGAGCGATGACGCGCCCGCGTCGGTGTAGCGGTTGGCCACGATCGCGACCAGCAGATAACCAGCGTGCGCGATGCTGGAGTAGGCGAGCATCCGCTTCATGTTCCGCTGCGCCAGCGCTATGACGTTTCCTGCCACCATGGTGATCACGGCGAGCCACCAGAGCACTGGAAGCCAGGCCCCCGAAGCTCCCGGGAACGCCTCGTGCCAGACGCGCAGGAACGCGGCGAAGGCCGCAGCCTTCACCGCCACCGCCATGTACGCCGTGATCGGAGTGGGTGCGCCCTCGTACACGTCCGGTGCCCACATGTGGAACGGCACCAGCGCGACCTTGAAGCCGAAGCCCACCACCAGCAAACCGATCCCCACCAGGAGCATCGGTGCGCTGGCGAAGCTTGCCTCGGTCACCTGGCTACCGATCGCCGACAGGTTGGTGGTTCCCGTGGCGCCGTACACGAGCGCGATGCCGTACAGGAGGAATCCGGTGGAGAATGCGCCCAGCAGGAAGTACTTGAGCGCCGCTTCCGCGGAGCGATCGCTGCTGCGTTTGATTCCCGCGAGCACGTATACCGCGACCGACATCAGCTCGATCGCGAGGAACACCATGATCAGGTCGCGCGCCGCGGCCAGGAGCATCATGCCAGCCGACGACAGCAGCACGAGCACGTACATCTCCGCCGTGACGAGACGTTCCGTGCGGGCGTAGTCGAGGGAGAGCGCGAGCGTGATGAGGGTGGTCGCGAGCACCACCAGATCGATTGCCCAGCGGAAGTTGTCCACCGCTATGATGCCGCCTGCCGCAGACGCGCCGCGCACGATCATCCAGATCACCAGCGCCGCGGTGATGACCGTGAGCCAGATCGAGAGGACGCCCACGGTGCGCGCCCGCTGCTCCGATTCATCCTTCCACGCCGCGAACAGCAGCAGAATCATCGCCCCGACCGAAAGCACCAGGTCGGGAAGGAGCGCCGCGGAGAGCTGGACGGGTACGCTCAGATCGAAGTGCATGTCAGGGAATCCTCCGCATCCCGAGTCGCGGCGCGTTCGAAGCGGCGGCGCCCGTCTGCACCTGTTCCACGAACGCGTTGGCCGAGCGTTCCATCCGCTTCAGGATGGGCGCCGGGTAGATCCCGATCCACAGGATTGCGGCAGCGAGCACACCCATGGTCACCAGCTCGCGGCGATTGAGGTCGCGTAGATGTTCGTTCTCCGGCTTGTCGAGCCGATGATAGATGATTCGCTTGATCGCCCAGAGGAGGTAGCACGCGGCCAGGATCACTCCGATCGTCGCGAAGAGCACGAACCACGGCTGGGTCTTGAAGGAGCCGATCAACACGAGGAACTCGCCCACGAATCCGTTCGTGGCGGGAAGGCCGATGCTGCTCATGGAAACCAGTGTGAGCAGCGCAGCGAACATGGGCATCACGCGCGCCAGCCCTCCGTACGCATCGAGCATTCGCGTGTGGCGCCGCTCGTACATCATCCCTATCAGCAGGAAGAGCGCGCCGGTCGAGATGCCGTGGTTGATCATCACCATCAGCGCGCCCTGAACGCTCTGCAGCGTGAGCGAGAAGATCCCGAGCATCACGAAACCGAGGTGGCTCACCGACGAATACGCCACGAGGCGCTTGAAGTCCGGCTGCACCATCGCGACGAGGGCGCCGTAAAGGATCCCTACCACCGCGAGTATCAGGATGATGTTGCGCACCCACGGCGTGAGCGCGGCGCCCGGAAAGAGCGGCAGCGCGAAACGGAGGAATCCGTAAGTGCCCATCTTGAGCATGATCCCCGCCAGGATCACCGAGCCGGCTGTAGGCGCCTCGGTATGCGCATCCGGCAGCCACGTGTGAAGCGGGAACATCGGAACCTTGATCGCGAACGATATGAAGAAGGCACCGAATAGCCAGAGCGCGGCGCGCGAGCCCACGCTCGCGTTCTGCATGATCTGATCGTAGCCGAACGAGAGCTGGCCGGTGAACGGATCGCCCGAGTGCATCCAGAGGTAGATGATCCCCACCAGCATCAGCAGCGAGCCGAGCATGGTGTAGATGAAGTACTTGATGCTGGCGTAGATCCTCCGCTCGCCGCCCCACACCCCGATGATGAAGTACATCGGGATGAGCATGACCTCCCACATCAGATAGAAGAACAGCAGGTCCAGCGCGATGAACACGCCGAGCATGCCGGTGGTGAGGAGGAGCATCAGCGCGTAGTAGCTCCTCACCTTCGTCTTTATCGCAGTCCAGCTTCCCAGCACCGAGAGCGGCATCAGGAGCGTGGTGAGCAGCACCATGAAGAGCGATATGCCATCGATCCCCATGTCGAACCGCGCGCCCCACTGCGGAATCCACGCGGTCGAAACGCGCGCCTGCCATCCCGACGCGCCCGGATCGAACGACCACCAGAGGCCGATCGATACCACGAACTCCACGAGCAGCGTGATGAGCGCCACCCATCGCGCGTTCGGCGCAGCGGCGAGCGTTCCGTCGTCGCGAGCGACCGCGGCCTGGATGAGCAGCACCAGCGCGCCCGCGAGCGGGATGAGCATGAGCGCCGGAAGCACCCAGCCGTTGTAGTTGATGGAAGTCAGTAGTGCGTGCATCGATCAGCGGAGTGTGAAGGCGCCGAGAACGGCGAGTACGCCAACGACGATGGCCCAGGCGTACGTGCCGACGTGGCCCGACTGCAGCCACGAGCCGAGGGCCGCGAACCCACGCGCCAGCCACGCGCTCCCGTTCACGAACAGGCCATCGATGATCCCCTGATCGATCGCCTTCCAGAGCACGTTCTTCGAAATGGTCACCGTGGGCTCCACGACAGTGTCGTCGTAGATCTCATCCACGTAGTACTTGTTCTCGAGCACGCGAGCGAAGCCGCGCTCCGGTTTCGACTCGGCCTTGGGTACGAGCGCCGCCGGCTTCAGCCTCGCGAACGCAAAGGCGACGCCGGAAACCGCGATCACGATCGCGAGCGCCACCAGCATCAACTCGGTGGAGTGCGAGACCTCGGCAGGCGTTCCGTGTGTGATGTGCAGCGCCGCCTCGCCAACCACCGGATCGAGCCAGTGCTCCAGACCGCCGGTCCACCCCTCCGGCAGGTGCAGCAGCGCCGGGAGGTTCAGCGCGCCGCCGAGTGCGCTCAGCACGCCCAGGGCCACGAGCGGCGCGGTCATGCTCCACGGCGCCTCGTGCAGGTGCTCCCGCTCCCGCTCGCCCGTCCGATTCGGCCCGTGGAACGTGTAGAGCATGAGCCGCGTCATGTAGATCGCGGTGAGCAGCGCGCCTATGAGCGCGAAGAGGTAGACGCCGTACAACACGTACGTACCCGGAATCCCGAGCCACGTGGTATCGGCCAGCGTGCTGTCGTGCGCACGCGCGAATACCGAGCTCAGTATCTCGTCCTTCGAGAAGAAGCCGGCGAAGATCGGGATTCCGGCGATGGCCAGCGTCGCGATCCACATCATCGCGAAGGTCCAGGGCATGTATTTCCTGAACCCGCCCATGTTGCGCATGTCCTGCGCGTCCTGGTCGCTGTGCGTGTGGTGCAGCGCCTCGTGCATCGCGAAGATCACGGAGCCGGCACCCAGGAAGAGGAGCGCCTTGAAGAACGCGTGCGTGACGAGGTGGAACATCCCCGCCACGTATGCACCCACGCCCACGCCCACGAACATGTAGCCGAGCTGGGACACCGTGGAGTAAGCCAGGACCTTCTTGATGTCCCACTGCTTCAGGCCGATCGTTGCCGCGAAGAGCGCGGTGATCGCGCCCACGACCGCGACGGTGAGCGACGCTGCCGGCGCAAGCGCGAAGAGGAACGAGCTGCGCGCTATCAGGTACACGCCCGCCGTGACCATCGTGGCCGCGTGGATCAGCGCCGAGACCGGCGTCGGGCCGGCCATCGCGTCGGGAAGCCACACGTACAGCGGGATCTGCGCGCTCTTCCCGGCGCAGCCGAGGAAGAAGAAGAGGCAGATGGTGGTGATGACGGGGGTGCCGACCGGCAGCGTCGCCACCGCCTGGTGTACACCGACGAAGTCGAGCGCGCCGAGATTGCTCCACACGAGGAACATCGCCATCAGGAATCCGAAGTCGCCGATCCTGTTGACGACGAAAGCCTTCAGGCCCGCGTCGGCGTTGGCCTTGTCTTCGTACCAGAAACCGATGAGCAGGTACGAGCAGAGCCCCACACCTTCCCAGCCGACGAACAGCACCGGGTAGCTCGAGCCGAGAACCAGCACGAGCATGAACGCCACGAACAGATTGAGGTACGCGAAGAAGCGGGCGAACCCCGGATCGTCGCGCATGTAGCCCAGGCTGAAGATGTGGATGAGGGTACCGACGCCGGTGATCACCAGCACCATCACCATCGAGAGCTGGTCGAGCTGGAACGCCCAGTTTATCTGAAGGTCGGTGCCGACCGGCATCCAGCTGAAGAAGTGCTTCACGAACGGCGTGGACATGTCCGCCGGCATCGCCACGAACATCGCCAACGCGAGTACGAAGGCGAGTGCCATCACCAGCGGCCCCACGATCGTGACTATCGATGCGAATGCGGGACGCGCGTGCGCTCCGTGCGCGTCGTCGTGGGCCCCCCCCACCGCATGCGCGTCATGCGCGTCCGCGGAGGCGTGCGCGGCGCCGTGTCCCACATCGGGATCCGATGGCCCCGGATGGTACGACGCCGCCAGCGAAAGGAATCCGTTGATGACGAAGCCGATCAGCGGCAGGATGGGCAGCAGCCAGATGTACTCGGCCACGGTTCCCGCCAGCGGGTGCGCGAGCGCCGACGAGGCGGCTTGCAGGAGAAGCATCACCCTTTGAGGAGATTGATGTTCTGGAGGTCGACCGTCTCGTGGTGCCTGAAGATCGATATGATGATTGCCAGCCCGACTGCGGCCTCCGCGGCGGCCACTGCCATCACGAAGATCACGAATACCTGCCCCGTTACTCCGTACAGCCGCGACAGCGCCACGAAGGAGAGATTCACCGCGTTGAGCATGAGCTCCACGGCCATGAAGATGATGATCGCGTTACGCCTCGTGAGGACGCCGACGACCCCGATCGTGAAGAGCACCGCCGAGAAGAAAAGCGCTTCCGCGACCATCGCTCAGACCCTTCGTTTGGCGAGAACGACCGCCCCGATGATGGCGGCCAGGAGGAGTATGCTCGTCACTTCGAACGCGAGCAGGTACTCGTTGAAGAGCGGACCAGCCACTGCCGTCACCACGTTGTTCTGCGCAGTCGACTCGATGAGCTGCCGCGGAAGCTGCTGGCGACCGAGCACGCTGAATTCCGCCAGAAGGAGAATACCAGCCGCTCCGGCCAGAAGTCGCGGCCAGAGCCGCTTTATGTCTCCGCTTCCCGGTACGTGCCCGAGGTTGAGAAGCATGACCACGAACAGGAAAACCACCATGATGGCGCCCGCGTAGAGCAGCACCTGCACCACGCCTATGAACTGCGCGTCGAGCATGACGTACAGCACGGCGAGGCAGAACATGGTGTTGACCAGCCAGAGCGCCGCGGCCACCGGACTTTTCCGCGTGACGAATGCCAGCGCAGAGGCGACGGCTATCAGGCCGAATACGTAGAAGTTGAACTGGAAGAAGAGACCGTGGTGCATCATTCTCCCCTGGGGTCGGCCGGGTCCCACATCTCGCACACCGGGTGGGTCTGCTGCATCAGCCGCTCGAGATCGTACACGAACCCTGCGCGGCTGTACTCCGAATTCTCGTAGTGCCGCCCCACGTGGATCGCCTCTTCCGGACACACTTCCTGGCAGTAGCCGCAGAAGATGCAGCGGAACTCGTCGATCTCGTAGATCAGCGGGTAGCGGTTACCCTGTTCGTCTTCCCCCGGAACGAGCTTGATGCAGTTCGCGGGGCAGATCTGCGGACAGAGTCCGCATGCCACGCACTTCGCCTTCCCGTTCTCGTCGGTGAGCATCCGGTGAGTGCCGCGCCAGCGCGGCGAGAGATCCCACTTCTGCTCGGGGTACTGCAACGTCTTCTTGTGCGGATCGATGAGATGCTTGAAGGTGAGCGCCATCCCCTTGAGCGTGGAGCGCAGGTAGCTCGTCTGCTCGATGGGTCGCTCGAGCACCTTGATCTGGATGCCCATCTATCAATCTCCCTGCACGCCCGCGAAGCGTCGCGGGGTGCTGATGGCGCGGAGCCTTGCCAGCTCGGCAGCGTCTACTCTGGAGGAGGCCGGACTCACGAGGCGGCCACGATCGAGGACCACGAATACCAGTGCTGCCAGTACGATGTTCAGCACACCGAGTATCGCCCAGTAAGCTGGAAGGAAGCCCAGCCAGACCGCGTTGGGCGAAACTCCCACGTAGCCGAGCACCAGCAGCGCCGCCGCCATGATGACCATGTACACGAGCGCGAGCGGGATCATCACCTTCCAGCCGAGCGCCATGAGCTGGTCGTAGCGGAAGCGCGGGAGCGTCCAGCGCACCCACATGAAGAGGAAGATGAAGAAGCCGACCTTCGCCACGAAGAATGCGAGCGTGATCAGCGTCTTCCACCAGGCCCACGGCGCCAGGTTGATGCCGTTCAGGAACGGCACGCTCCAGCCGCCGAAGAACAGCGTGACGGTCAGCGCGCTGGCCGTGACCATGTTCGAGTACTCCGCGATGAAGAACATCGAGAACTTCATCGCGCTGTACTCGGTGTGATATCCGGCGATCAGCTCCGACTCGGCCTCCGGGAGGTCGAACGGGAGCCGGTTGGTTTCCGCGAAGGCGGAAACCAGGAAGATGAAGAAGCCGAGAAAGAGCGGAAGGATGTACCAGCCGCCGATCACCTGATTCTGGATGATGGTGTCGAGCGACACGTTCCCGGCGAGGAGCAGCACCGAAACCGCGGCGAGTCCCATCGCCACTTCGTAGCTCACCATCTGCGCGCTCGAGCGGAGGCCGCCGAGAAGCGAGTACTTGTTGTTGGAGCTCCATCCGGCGAGCACGATCCCGTACACGCCGAGCGAAGAGATCGCGAGTATGTAGAGAAAGCCGATCGGCAGATCCGCGACCACCATCTTCACCAGACCCCAGCGCGTGGGGAGCGGCGCGGCGAACGGAATCACCGCGAAGGTCATGAGCGCGGGAAGGAAGGCCATGGCCGGTGCGAGTATGAAGAGCACCTTCGACGCGGCCTCGGGGTACGTCTCCTCCTTCATGATGTTCTTGAGCCCATCGGCTGCGGGCTGCAGGAGTCCGAGCTTGCCGCCCACCCGGTTCGGTCCCTGCCGATCCTGGATCCACGCCGAGATCTTGCGTTCGGCGAGCGTCAGCATCGCCACGCCCACCATGATCACGGTGAAGACCACGAGCATCTTGATGATCGTGAACCAGAGCCACGGCGCGCCGTGCACCGGAAGCTGCCGGTCGTAGACCTTCTGCAGGAGGAGTAGCGTGGCGTATGGCATCAGCCGGCGGTCCTCGCGGGCTCGGAACCCGTAGCCATCATCTGACCTTTCACTCCGATCGATTCGTAGCTCATTCCGGAGAATTCGGGTCGCGAGGCGGCGAGCGCCGCGAACGCCTCCGGAGCAGTCTGGTGACCCGCGCCCTCGCCGAGGAAGGTGAGGAGGTCGCCGAGCGCCCACCATACGGGGTGCGACATGCCGGGGCCCGAGCGAGCCTGCTGATAACGCTGCACGCGGCCGCGGATGTTGGTGAACGTGCCCTCTTCCTCAGCCATGTTGGTGGAAGGGAGCGCCACTATTGCCTGCCGCGCGGCTTCGGGAAACACGGTGCCGATCACGATGATCGCGCCGGCGCGCGCGAGATCCGCCTGGTCCACTTCGTCGAGCTCGTGGTCGGCTATGACGAGCACGTCGCCGTCCTTCATTCCGGAGAGCGGCGTGTCGGTCTTCTCGAAGCCGAACAGTTCGGCGCCACGCACGTTGGCCGCACGCTCGGCGCGCAGTGCGAGGTCCTTCACTCCGGGGAGCGGTACCTCGGGTCCGCGGCGAACGCGGAACGCGCCGTTGCCGCCGGTCTTCTCGACGAGCCGCGCGAGCATCCAGAGCGATTCGTTGGAGAGCATCGGGCTCGCGAGGACGAACGCACGCTTGCCGTTCAGATGCAGAGCGGCGGCCCGAAGCGCCTCGTCCCAGTCGGCAGCGGCGAGCCTGTCGCCGCGACGCACGAGAGGCGCCTCGATTCTGTCCGTGCGGTTCATCCAGCGATAGTCCAGCCGTCCCGAATCGCACAGGTAGTACTGATTCACCTCGGTATTCACGCGGGGGCGCATACGCACCACCTGATTGTCGCGTGTCTCGAGGATCATGTTGCAGCCCTGCGAGCAGTTCGGGCAGATGGACGGGGTGCGGTCCAGCTCCCAGGAGCGCGCCTTGTTCAGGAAGTCCTTGGAGAGGAGCGCGCCGACGGGGCAGATGTCGATGACGTTGCCGGCCCACTCGTTGGTGAGCCCCTTGCCCTCGAAGACGCCGATGACGGCGCGGTCGCCGCGCTCGCTCACGTTGAGCACCGTGTCCTGCGCCACGCTGTCCATGAACCGGACGCAGCGCGTGCACATGATGCAGCGGTTGGTCACGTAGAGCACGTCGCCACCGAAGTCTTCGGCGGGATTGAAGCGCTTCGGATCGCGCAGCCGTCCCTGAGCCGGCCCTTCGCGGTACGCGTAGTCCTGCAGCTCGCACTCGCCGGACTTGTCACAGATCGGACAATCGAGCGGGTGGTTGATGAGCAGAAACTCGAGCACGCTCTTGCGCTGCTCGAGAGCCCTGTCGGAGAAGACGTGAACCACCTGCCCCTCAGCCGCCGCCGTCGCGCACGCGGGCGCGAGCTTGGGAGCCTTCTCGACCTCGACGAGGCACATGCGGCACGAGCCCGCCACCGGGAGACCGGGGTGGTAGCAGTAGTGCGGAACGAGAACGCCCGCCTGCTTGGCCGCTTCGAGGATGGAGGTACCCGGTGCGACCGAGACCTCGCGCCCTTCGATCGTCAGTGTGATCTGCTGTCCGTCTGCCATTATGCCGCCGCCGCGGCGCGCATCGGGCACCGCTTGCCTTTGATGTGAGCCTCGAACTCGTCGCGGAACTTGCTGATGCCGGAGATGATCGGCGTTGCGCACGAATCACTGAGCACGCAGATCGTGGTGCCGGTCATGTTCTTCGAGAGGGAGAGAAGCGTATCGAGATCCTCCATCCTTCCCTGCCCATCTTCGATGCGCTCGAGGATGCGCGTCGTCCACGCCGTGCCTTCACGGCACTGGGTGCACTGGGCGCAGCTCTCGTGAGCGTAGAAGCGTGCGAGGCGGGCTACCTGCCTCACGATACACTGCGAATCGTCGAACACTATCACGCCGCCCGAGCCCAGCATGGACCCCTGCGCGACGAAGCCCTCGTAGTCCATCATCGTGGCCTCGGCTTCCTCCATGGTCTGGATCGGAACGGAGGAGCCGCCGGGAATGATGGCCTTGAAGCGCCGGCCCGGAGGCGGGCCGCCGCAGACATCGTACAGGAATTCCTTGAACGGGAATCCCATCTCGACTTCGTAGTTGCCGGGACGCGCTATGTTGCCGCACACCGAGAACAGCTTGCTCCCGGTGCTCTTGGGGCTCGAGTGCGACATCGCCTTGTACCAGGCGGGGCCCTCGTTGAGGATGTGCGGGACGGCGCTCAGCGTTTCCACGTTGTTGATCGTGGTCGGCATGCCGAACGCACCAGCCACCGCCGGGAAGGGAGGTTTGATGCGCGGGTTGCCGCGCTTCCCTTCCAGGGAGTTCATGAGCGCCGTCTCTTCGCCGCAGATGTACGCGCCGGCACCCTTGTGCACGTGCACGTCGACGCGCTTGCCGGTGCCCATCGCGTTCTTGCCGACGATGCCGGCGGCGTACGCCTCCTTCACCGCGGCGCCCATCATCTGAAGCGGCTCGGTGAACTCGCCGCGGATGTAGATGTACGCCGTCTCGGCGCCGATCGCGTAGGCCCCGATCGCTGCGCCCTCGATGAGAGCGTGCGGGGTCCAGCGCATGATCTCGCGATCCTTGAACGTGCCGGGCTCCGATTCATCGGCGTTCACGCACAGGTAATGCGGTTTGCCGTCCCCGTGCTTCATGAACGACCACTTCATCCCCGTGGGGAAACCGGCGCCTCCGCGGCCGCGAAGACCCGACTCCTTCACCTCGTTGATGATCTCCTCGGGAGTACTGCCGAGCGCCTTCTCGAGCGCGCGGTAGCCGCCTCTCTTCTTCCAGCCATCGAGCGTACGCGCCTCGGCGTCGCCGAAGTAGCGGGAGAGAATCGGAGTCTCCCTGGGATGCGGTTTATGCGGAAAACCCATTTACGGAAGCCGGCTCAGGATTTCGGGAACGTTGTTCTCGTTCACGGACTCGACGAACTCCTCGTTGATCATGATCGGTGTGGCGAAGCCGCAGGCGCCGAGGCACTCGGCCTCCACTACCGTGAAGCGTCCGTCTGGCGATGTGGTGCCGAGCGTGCGGCAGCCGGTGTGCTCGAGGAGCGCGCGGAGCGTGTCTTCCGCGCCGCACACGCCGCACGGCGACGTGGTACAGACCTGAATGAAGTACGTACCGACAGGATGCTGGTGGTACATCGTGTAGAACGTCACCACGCCCTTCACGTATGCGGGCGTGAGCGAAAGACGCTCGGCCACCTCTTCCATGGCCTCCTCGCTCACCCAGCCGCGCGCGTTCTGGATCATCCAGAGCGCGGGCAGAAGCGCCGCCATCTTCGTGGGATAGTGCGTGAGCAGCTCTTCGAGCTCCCGCAGAGCATCGCCGACGAAAACCGGCTCGTAGTGCGGGTCGCTCACGCCGTGCGACGCGTCGCTCTCGGCACCCGTGCCGCCCATCTCTTCCGTCTTCACCGGTCGATCTCTCCCATGACGATGTCGATGCTGGCGTTGATGGCGATCACGTCGGAAAGGAGGTAGCCCTCGACCATCTTCGGGATGGCGGAAAGGTTGACGAACGAGGGCGGCCGGATGCGCCAGCGCACCGGCTTCGCGGTACCGTCCGAAACCATGTAATAGCCCTTCTCTCCCTTCGGGCTCTCGACTGCGACGTAGCATTCGCCCACCGGAGGACGCGGACCCTCCATCACCTGCTTGAAGTGATGGATCATGGATTCCATGTCGCTCATCGCCTTCGACTTGGGCGGAAGGATCACGCGGTGGTCGCTGGTGTTGAGCGGTCCATCGGGGAGCCGGTCGAGCGCCTGCTGCAGGATGCGCGTACTCTGCCGAAGCTCCTCCATGCGCACCAGGTAGCGGTCGTAGACGTCACCATGCGTGCCGACGGGGACCTCGAAATCGTACGTCTCGTAGTCGAGGTACGGGAAGTCGCGCCTCACGTCGAACGCCACGCCGGACGCGCGCACCATCGGGCCCGAGAGACCGTAGTCGACTGCCTCCTCCGCGGTCATCGCACCGATGCCCACCGTACGTCCGACCCAGATGCCGTTGGTGGTGAGGAGCTTGTCCACCTCGTCGACGGTCTTCGGAAAATTCCGGATGAACTGCTGGAGCTGATCCGTCCATCCCTCCGGAATGTCGGCTGCCATTCCGCCCACGCGCGTGGCGGTGGTAGTGAGCCGCGCTCCGATCCAGCTCTCGAGGAGATTGTAGACCGTCTCGCGCTGCTGGAATGTCCAGAGGAACGGGGTGTACGCGCCGATGTCGATGCAGGTGGTGCCGAGCCACACGAGGTGCGAGATGATCCGCGACAGCTCCATGGCTATCACGCGGAGCACAGTGCAGCGCGGAGTGATCTCGACTCCGAAAAGCCGTTCCGCGCCGAGCGCGAAAGCGACGTTGTTCCCGATCGAATTCAGATAATCCTCGCGATCGGTCCACGGGATGATCTGATTGTACGTGCGGTACTCCCCGATCTTCTCGAATCCGCAGTGCAGGTAGCCGATGTGCGGGATGCAGCGCACCACCGTTTCGCCGTCGAGCTCGAGCACGAGACGCAGCACGCCGTGCGTGGCGGGGTGCTGCGGACCGATGTTGATGAGAAGATGCTCGCCCTCGAGCTCGGGTTCGATCGGAGGGGGCGGTTCCAGAGTGGTGACGGACCCGCTCTCGTTCACGGTGAGCGGAGTTCTCTTCGGACGACCCAGCTCATCCACTCCGGAAGTGCCGAGAGCCACTTCCACGGTACGCCTGTTCTTCGGCATGCTATTCTCCCGTCTCCTCGCCGGCGGTGAGCCGGCGGCGCATCGCTTCCGGGAGATCCTCGAACGCCTGGGCGATCGTCAGCTCTTCCATCGAGTAGCGCGCTTCCGGGTTCGCCGACAGCGCCTGGCGGAGCTGTTCCGAGCGGCTGAAGCGACCGCGCAGCGGGAAATCCTTCCGCAGCGGATAGCCTTCCGTGTAGCTCTCCCACATGAGGAGACGCCTCAGGTCGGGATGCCCCTGGAACACGATTCCGAACATGTCGTAGCACTCGCGTTCCAGCCAGTCGGCGCCGTGATAGATGTCGTAGACGCTGGCGACCTCCAGCTTCTCTTCGCGTGAGAACTCCACCTTGAGGCGGAGGAAGCGCCGGAACGGGAGCGAGCGGAGATGCCACACGACCTGCAGCGGAACCTCGCGGTCGCGGTATTCCACCGCCGTCACGTCCGACAGGTAGTCGTAGCGCTGACCGGCATCGTCGCGGAGCCACTGCACGATGTCGTGAAGCCGTTCACGCTCCACATACACGGTGGTCTCGCCCCACATGACATCGGCTCGAAGAATTGCTGCGCCGAAGCGATCACGCAGCGCGGCGAGCGACGGATTCGGCTCGCCGCCGTTGTACTGGATGTTCTTCGGCGTCACCGGGGTCGGCGCATCCGGGGCCGCGCTCCCGGCCACCACCGGAGTGAATGAGCTTTTCACAGCCCTGAACGTGTCTGGTGCACGGAGTTGCCGAAGGGCTCGGAAAGTTCGTCGATCGCCTGCGGCGGAATGTAGAGACCACTCGTGGGGTCCGGCTCGATCTCGTGCCGGATGACGTTGTCCGCCATCCGCTCGCGCTTCACCTTCTCCTGGAGCATCATGATGCCGTACATGAGACCTTCGGGACGCGGCGGGCAGCCGGGCACGTAGACGTCCACCGGAATGATGGTGTCGATCCCCTGCACCACGGCGTAGTTGTCGAACATCCCGCCCGACGACGCACAGGCACCCATCGAGATGCACCACTTCGGCTGCGGCATCTGCTGCCAGATGCGCCTGATGACCGGTGCGAGCTTGAACGGAACCCGACCCGCGCAGATCAGAACATCCGCCTGCCGCGGCGAGAAGCTCATGCGCTCCATCCCGAAGCGGGCGAGGTCGAAGCGCGTGGCCGCGGTGGCCATGAACTCGATCGCGCAGCACGCAGTTCCGAAAGGCATCGGCCAGAGCGAATTCGCTCTCGACCAGTTCACCAGGAAGTCGAGCCGCGTGGCGACCCAGCTTTCCTGGGATCCCGGATCGTACGTGGCGACCGATCGATCGGGGCTGGCTGTCAATCCCATTGCAACGCTCCCTTCTTCCAGACGTAGATGAAGCCGACGGCGAGTATCAGGATGAAGACGAGCATCTCGCCCAGCCCGAAGAAGGAGACGTGTCCGGCCGGGCACGCGCCCTCCACGAGCGGCACGCTGCAGGAGAGCTGGCGGTAGTAGGCACCCCACGGAAGCATGAACACGGTTTCGATGTCGAAGATGATGAACAACATCGCGACCATGTAGAACTTCACGGAGAATCGCTGGCGCGCGTCGCCGATGGCGGGAATTCCCGATTCGTAGGGCGCGCTCTTGGCCTGGGTGGGACGGGGCCTGAGCGAAAAGTGCGAGAGGGCGAGCATCATGACGGCATTGATCGCCACGAAGCCCAGCAGCATCAGGATTGGAAAGTATTCTCGACCCATCGGCTCCCAGAGAGGTGCAATCAGGTCCAGTCTCGTGAAAAAATTCACGTTCTGCAGCGCGCGAAAGTTATCTTCACGCACGCGAGAGTGTCAACGTGGCGAAGCGCAACTGCTGCATGTACATTCCGACCTTTCTACTTCCCTTTTTCCCTCCCGATTCATGTCCGTAAAGTCCGATCGCTGGATCCGCCGCATGGCAGTCGAGCATGGTATGATCGAGCCCTTCGAGGACCATCAGGTGCGCGAAGGCGTCATCTCCTACGGCGTCAGCTCCTACGGCTACGACATGCGCGTCGCACGCGAATTTCGCATCTTCACGAACGTGCTGAATTCCGTGGTCGATCCGAAGAACTTCGACCCCCGCTCCTTCGTCGAGTTCGAGGGCGACATCTGCATCGTGCCGCCCAACAGCTTCGCGCTCGCGAGCTCCGTCGAATACTTCCGGATCCCTCGCAACGTCATCACGGTCACGGTCGGCAAATCCACCTACGCGCGTTGCGGTATCATCACGAACGTCACGCCGTTCGAGCCCGAGTGGGAGGGACACGTGACGCTGGAGATTTCCAACACCACACCGCTCCCCGCCAAGATCTACGCGAACGAGGGAATCGCGCAGGTTCTCTTCTTCGAGGGCGACGAGCCGCCGGAGACATCGTACCGCGACAAGAAGGGGAAGTACCAGAGCCAGACAGGCGTCACTCTTCCGCGCATCTGAATCCGCTCAGCCCGGTCGTTAGATGGGGCCCCGGCAAATGGGGTCTGACCCCATCGTTAGATGGGGTCAGACCCCATTTACCGACCGGGCTGGCCGAGTCCAGCGCCGAGCTGAAAGCCGACGTAGAAGCTGCGCCCCGCGGACGGCGCGAAGTACCGGTCTCCGAGTGCGTTCACCGTCACGCTGGCGTTGTAGCGCTCGTCGAAGATGTTGTCGAGACCCATGAACGGACGCGCGGCGATCCTGCCGATGTCCCGGTCGAGCGACACCCTGAATCCCACGAGCGTGAACGCCCAGTTGGACACCGTGTTCGCATCGTTCACGGGGTATGAGTCCACCCAGCGCGCCGTGATCGTCGAGGTGAGTCCCCATGGCGCGCTGTGCGTGAGCTGCCCGAATACCGTATGCGGGGGGATCCCCGGCTCGCGCTTCCCCGAGACGTCCTGCTCGCCGCTGACGTAGCGGTCGTACACGTAGTCCTGGAAGGTGTAGCTGAGCCGCGCTTTCAGCTCGCTGCTCGCCTGCCACCCCAGCGACAACTCGATGCCGCGGCGCGACGACTTGCCGGCGTTGCGGTAGAAGACCTGCTCGCCCACTCCCTGGTACGCCACAAGTGCATCCTCGACGCGCGACGTGTAGCCGGTTATCGAGTAATCGAACCGCGGCCCGGCGAGGAACCCGCGTACTCCGAGCTCGAAACTGCGGAGATACTCGGGACCGAGTGACTGATTGAATCCGCCAGCTCCGTCGGGCCGGTTGGAAAGCTGCTGCATCGTGGGCGTCTGGTAGGCACTCGCGAAATTCGCGTAAAGACCCAACTCCGGACGCGGCGAATAGTTGAGCCCAACCATCGGACTCACCGCCGAGAAGTCGCGCTTCCCGGACTGATCGCCATCGGCAAGGAGGTGGTCCGTCGCGTCGAAGTCGTAGCTGTCGTAGCGAACGCCGGCGCTCAGCGCAACGTCACGGGTGAGCTCGAGTGTTCCCTGCGCGAACGGAGCGAGGGAGAAGACGCGCTCGATCTGGTTCAACTGGAGGTCGCCTTCCCGAGCCAGACCGCCGGGCGATGCCACGCCGTCGTTTGCGAACTCGTGCCGAACGTCGCGTTGGTAGGTGAGGTCCACGCCGGCCGTGAGCTCGAGCGGGAGGGAGCCCACCAGGGCCGCATGCCGATACGACGAACGAACGCCTCCCGCTCGCCGCTGGAGATCGATGATCCTTCCGGGGATCGGGTTCCACGTTCCGCGCCATTCTCCCCAGGCGGTGGTACTGAGCACACGGCCCGGCGCGAAGCTGTGATCGAGGTCGAGCCCTCCCTGTCCCTGCCTCCCGGACTTCCCCCACCCCTGGTCGAAGGCACCCTGCCGCACCATCTCGGGGTCGTTCCTCGCCTGCTCTCTGGTGAGCGTGCTCGGATTCTCGCTGAACGGCATGTCGTACAGGTTGAACACCGCGCCGAGTGTGGTGCGCCCGGTGAGTTGCGATCGCGTGACGACGTTCAGGCGGCGGATGTTCGCTCGTCCGTACTGCCTGAATCCGTCGGTCGCGATTCGACTCCCATTCACCACGTACCCGAAGGCGCCGAGCGTACCCTCGATGCCGAGCTGCTGTCGATTGTAGCCGTTGGAACCGAACTGGATGGATGGCCGCATCAGGAGCGGCACGCGCGGCGGAAATTGTGTGGTGATGCTGACGACGCCGCCGCCCGAGTTGCCGTACAACACCGAGCTCGGGCCACGGATCACCTCGATACTTCCCGCGGAGCCGATGTCGATGTTGTCGTACTGTGTCGTGCCATCGGCCATGGTGAGCGGCACGCCATCCTGCAGAAGCTGGACCCCGGGAAGGTCGCCTCGGATGGCGAGGCGAAGGCCGCTCTGGAACGCGAAATTGTCGGTGTTCTCGGCGATGACCCCCGGGATTCCCTCGAGCGCCTCGTCGAGCCCCGCCTCGCGGCGGCCGCGCTGGATCTCGTCGCGTCCGACTTCGGTTACCGCCTGCGGAACGCGCGAGAGGTTCTGGCGCGTGCGCGTGGCTTCCACCACCACGGGCTGGAGCTGTTGCGGCGCTCGCGCGCTGTCGCTCGCTACGGTGGTGTCCTTCCGCGCAGCGCTGTCCGCCTGCTGCGCCCCGAGCGCCGTGCTGCCGGTCGCGAAGAGCGCCACGGCCACCAGCGAAACTACGAAACGTGTTTGCATTGCACTCCGCAGGGCGCGGGCGCTGTCGTCGTGTGCTGCGCGAACGCGGCTCGCACCTCAGAATATGCCGGCGATGAATACGATCACGACCAGCACAATGACTACCAGCAGGCTCCACCAGAGGAGCGGCATTCCGGAACCGGGTTTCACCCGTGCGCGCGCACTCCCGGTAGTCGGCTGCTCTATGTCGGCGCCGTGACCGGCCTCGGTAGGCGTGTCGTTGATGGCGTCCGCGCCGCCGAATGCAGCTTCGGTGTTCCGGAAGCTGCTGGGACCTTCACTACGTTCCGGCATATTCCCTCCTCGCTTCGCGTGCGTGCGCGCCGCGCGCGTGCACGTCGTGCGAAATGAGGGCGCATCAATCAGGCCACCAAACGCGACTCCGGCCTCAGCCCTCCCCCTTCTCCCGCGAGCCCCATGTAGCCTTCAGGTAATCGTTGTTCATCCGGGCGATCACGTCGATACTGATTTCCTTGGGGCACGCCGCCTGACACTCGCCGTGCCACGTGCAGTTTCCGAACCCCTCGGCATCCATCTGCGCGACCATGCCGAGCACGCGACGGTCGCGCTCCGGCTGGCCCTGCGGAAGCAGCCCCAGGTGCGAAACCTTGGCTCCCGTGAAGAGCGACGCGGAGCCGTTGGGGCAGGCGGCCACGCACGCGCCGCACCCGATGCATGCGGCCGCATCCATGGCATCGTCGACGTCGGTCTTGGCGATGAGGATGTTGTTGGCATCGCGCGCGCCGCCCGTGGGCGCCGTGATGTAGCCGCCTGCGGCGATGATTCTGTCGAAGGCAGTGCGATCCACGACCAGGTCGCGCACCACGGGAAACGCCGTCGAACGCCACGGCTCGATGTAGATGACGTCGCCGTCCTTGAAGTGCCGCATGAAGAGCTGGCACGTCGCGGTTCCGCGTTCCGGGCCGTGCGCCACCCCGTTGATCATGAGGCTGCACATCCCGCAGATCCCTTCCCGGCAGTCGCTGTCGAATGCGATCGGGGAGCCGCCGCTCTCGATGAGCCCTTCGTTCACCACGTCGAGCATCTCGAGAAACGACATGTCGGGGCTCACGTCACGAGCCTGGTACTGCTCGAACTTCCCCTCCGCCTTCGATTCCGCCTGGCGCCATACGTGGAGCGTAAGATTCACGGTCGTTGGTCTCCTGACTGTCAACGCGTACCGGCTTCGCCGGTCGGCACGCGGCGATGGCTACTTGTAGCTGCGCTGTGCGAGGTGGACGTACTCGTACTCGAGCGGCTCCTTGTGCAGCTCCGGAGCATTCCCGTCGCCCTTGTATTCCCATGCGGCCACGTACGCGTAGTGCTCGTCGTCCCGAAGCGCCTCGCCCTCGGGTGTCTGGTATTCCTCGCGGAAATGAGCGCCGCACGATTCGCGACGTTCGAGCGCGTCGAGGCAGATGAGCTCCGCCAGCTCGAGGAAATCGGAAACGCGTCCCGCCTTCTCCAGCGCCTGATTCAACTGCTCGTCGCTGCCGGGGACGTTCACGTTACGCCAGAATTCCTCGCGAATCTCCGGGATGCGCCGTAGCGCGTGCTCGAGCCCTGCCTTGTCGCGCGCCATGCCGCAGTAGTCCCACATCACCTTCCCGAGCTCGCGGTGGAAGGAGTCCACCGTGCGCTTCCCGTTGATCGAGAGGAGCCGCTTCGTGCGCTCCTCCACGAGTGCCTCCGCCTCCCTGAACGCCGGGTGCGACTCGTCCACATCGTCCAGCTTGTTACGAGCGATGTAGTCGCCGATCGTGTAGGGGATGATGAAGTAGCCGTCGGCCAGTCCCTGCATGAGCGCGCTCGCGCCGAGGCGGTTCGCACCGTGATCGGAGAAGTTCGCTTCGCCGGCCACGTGCAGCCCCGGTATCGTGCTCATGAGGTTGTAGTCCACCCACAGCCCGCCCATGGTGTAGTGCACCGCGGGGTAGATCCGCATCGGTACCTGGTACGGATCTTCGTCCGTGATGCGCTCGTACATCTCGAAGAGGTTGCCGTAGCGCTCGCGGATGGTGGTCTCGCCGAGGCGCTTGATCGCATCCGCGAAGTCGAGGTAGACGCCGAGGCCGCCGGGGCCCACGCCGTATCCGTCGTCGCACACCTTCTTGGCCGCGCGCGACGCGACGTCGCGCGGGACCAGATTTCCGAAGCTCGGGTAGCGCCGCTCGAGGTAGTAGTCGCGCTCGGAGTGCGGTATCTGATTCGGCGGTCGCTTGTCGCCCTTCTGCGCGGGAACCCAGACGCGGCCATCGTTGCGCAGCGACTCGCTCATGAGCGTGAGCTTCGACTGGTGCTCACCGCTCTGCGGGATGCAGGTGGGATGGATCTGCGTGAAGCACGGATTGGCGAACGCCGCTCCGCGCTTGTACGATCTCCACGCCGCCGTGCAGTTGGAGCCCTTCGCGTTGGTCGAGAGGTAGAACACGTTGCCGTAGCCGCCGGTGGCGAGAACTATCGCGTCGCCAGCGTGCGATGTCACGGCCCCGGTGACGAGGTCGCGCACCACTATGCCGCGCGCCTTTCCATCGATCACCACGAGGTCGAGCATCTCCGTGCGCGGGAACATCGTCACGCGGCCGACGCCGATCTGCCGCTCGAGCGCCTGGTACGCGCCCAGCAGGAGCTGCTGCCCCGTTTGACCTCGCGCGTAGAAGGTGCGCGATACCTGCGCGCCACCGAACGACCGGTTCGCGAGCAGACCGCCGTACTCGCGCGCGAACGGAACGCCCTGCGCGACGCACTGGTCGATGATGTTCACGCTGATCTCGGCCAGCCGGTACACGTTCGACTCGCGCGAACGGAAGTCGCCGCCCTTCACGGTGTCGTAGAAGAGACGATAGACCGAGTCGCCGTCGTTCTGGTAGTTCTTGGCGGCGTTGATCCCGCCCTGCGCCGCGATGCTGTGCGCGCGGCGCGGCGAATCCTGGAAGCAGAAGCACTTGACCTGGTAGCCCAGCTCCGCGAGCGAGGCCGCGGCGGAACCGCCCGCGAGTCCGGAGCCCACCACGAGCACCGTGTGCTTCCTCTTGTTCGCCGGGTTCACCAGCTTCATCTCGAAGCGATGCCGCTCCCACTGCGTCTCGATCGGTCCGCCTGGTTCACGAGGGTTCAGCTCGATGCTCATCTCACCCATCCGAAAAGAATCGCGAGCGGGACGACCGTGAAGCCGGCCCAGACGATGATGGCGACCGCGAGTGCCGCGGGGCGCCTGAGAGGCTGAGGCGACGGGCGATTGAGGCCCAACGTCCGCACCGCTGCCCACGCGCCGTGGAAGATGTGGAGGCCGAGCGCCACCATCGCGAGCACGTAGATCAGCGTCACCCACCAGACCTGGAAGCCGCCCACGAGCGTCGCGTAGATGTTGCCTTCGACGAACGGCGCAGGCCGGATCGTTCCGGTGGTGAGGTGGAGGATATGGAAAACGATGAAGAGCGCGAGCGCCACTCCGCCCCAACGCATCGATCGCGACGAGATGGTAGCGGTCTGCGGCACCTTGCGGGCGTACGCGATCTGCCGCGCGGCCCTGTCGCGCCGCGTGAGCTGGATCGCCGCTACCACGTGCAGCACCACGGAGACGAGAAGTACGATTCTCGCCACCCAGAGAAGCTCCGCGATGGTGTGATGCAGGAAGTGCGAGTACGCGTTGATCTTCGCCGCGCCCACGAACACCTGCAGGTTGCCGATCATGTGCACGATCACGAACGCGACCATGATCAGGCCCGTCGTTCCCATCACGATCTTCTTGCCGATCGTGGAGTCCCAGAAGAGCTGCAGGCGGCTCAGCGCCGCCGCGCCGCGTCGCGCGGGCACAGCTGCCGGACTGCTCATGTCTTGCTTCCTCCCAGCGCCGCGGAGCTCGGCGCCGGCCACCGGAAGGTGGCCAGCGCCGTCCTCCGCACGCAGACTAGATCTTCACCGCGGCCATGGGCCCGCGGACGGCTTCCGCGCTCTTCGCGAGCGCATCGCGCTCCGCGTCGGTGAGCTCCACTTCCAGGATCTTCTCGAGACCACTTCTACCGAGCTTGCAGGGGACGCCAAGAAAGAGATCCTTCATGCCGTATTCGCCCTGCAGCCACGCGGCGCATGGAAGGATGCGCTTCTGGTCGTTGGCGATCGCCTCGCACATCTGCACCGCGGCAGCAGACGGCGCGTAGTACGCCGAGCCGGTCTTCAGGTACTTCACGATCTCGGCGCCGCCGGTGCGCGTGCGCTGCACGATCTCCTCGAGCCTCTCCGCGCCGATGAGCTGGGTGATCGGGATCCCGCTCACGCTGGTATAGGAGATGAGCGGCACCATGGTGTCGCCGTGCCCGCCCAGCACCATGGCCTGGATGTCACGAACCGATACGTCGAGCTCCTCGGCCAGGAACGAGCGATAGCGCGCGGTGTCGAGCACGCCGGCCATGCCGAGCACGCGCTCGCGCGGGAAGCCGCTCACCTTCAGCGCGACGTAGGACATCACGTCGAGCGGGTTGGAGATGATGATGAGGATGGCGTTCGGCGAGGTGCGCTTGATCTGCTCGGCCACCTGCTTCACGATGCCCGCGTTGGTGTTGAGGAGATCGTCGCGCGACATACCCGGCTTGCGCGCGATGCCCGCCGTGACGACGACGATGTCGGAGCCCGCCGATTCGTCGTAGCCGTTGGTACCAACGACATGGGAGTCGAAGCCTTCGATCGGCGCCGACTCCCACTGGTCGAGTGCTTTCCCCTGCGGCACGCCTTCCACGACGTCCACCATAACGACGGTGCGTGCCAGTTCCTTTTCCGCGAGACGCTGGGCCGTGGTGGCCCCCACGTTACCCGCCCCAACCACCGTGATCTTATTGACCATTCCGTCCGTTCATCCGTGTGTGTTAACCTGAACTCGTCAGCATTGGTAAAGTGTTCGGCGGAGTGATGGGATGGAAGGGCGAGAGAGCAGGCGGCAGAAAGCAGGAAGCAGTGACTGCCGTGGGGGCGAGCGCCCTGCCGGCCCCCACGGCAGTTACTGCTTTCTGCTTTCTGCCGTCTGCCCTCTCGCAGTCCCCACCCACTCTCTCGTTCCGTCCACGTACTCTTCGCGTTTCCAGATCGGGAGGCGGCGTTTGAGCTCCTCGATCACGTAGCGTGAGGCGTCGTAGGCGGCGGCGCGGTGGGGGTGGGCGACGGCGATCGCGACGCTGGCCTCGAGAAGGGCGAGGCGGCCGAGTCTGTGCTCGACTGCAATGTTGGAAGTGCCGAAGTGCTCGGCCGCCTCCGCAACTATCGCTTCGAGCTCGCGCTCCGCCATCGGCGCGTAGCCGGAGTACTCGATGCCGGTGACCTCGCGCCCTTCGTTCACGTTGCGGACGGTGCCGACGAAGAGGACCGCCGCGCCATTCGCGCTTCCGCTCACTTCGGCCAGGAGCGCTGCGGGGTCGAGCGGGCGCGAGACGATCGCGCTGCGCAAAGTCAGCCCCCCGCTACGGGTGGGATCACGGCGAGCTCATCGCCCGCCGCCAGCGGCGCGTCCGCACGAACGTACTCGAGGTTTATGGCGAGCAGTGGAAGCGGTGGAAGCCGATCACCACCCGGGAAGGCTCGAAGCTGCTCGACCGCGTCGCGCGCGGTGGCGCCTTCCGGAAGTTGGAGTTGCACACTCTCCACTCCGAGCGCGTCCGCGTAAGAGGCGAAAAGGAGAGTGGTTATCGTCAT
>JBIQLU010000034.1:0-17114 GCA_044463985.1 Gemmatimonas aurantiaca
ATGGGACTCGGCGAGGCGCTCCAGTCGGTCGACCTCACAGGCACGAAGTCGTACGACGAAGTGATCGCGCGAGTGGTGGAGCGTGCGAAATCGACTCCGCCGGGTGCGTGGATCCAGGGACAGGGGTGGGATCAGAACGACTGGGGCGACACCCGCTTTCCGACGCACGAGAAGCTCTCGCGCGCGGTTCCCGATCACCCGGTGGTACTGTCGCGCGTCGACGGGCATGCACTTCTCGCGAACGCGAAGGCGATGCAGGCTGCGCGCATCACGAAGTCCACTCCCGATCCCAAGGGCGGCCGCTTGCTGAAGCTCCCCAACGGGGATCCGTCCGGCGTGTTCGTGGACAACGCGCAGGACCTGGTGTACCGCGCCGTGCCGGCCATGACGCCCGAGCAGAAGAAGGAGGCGCTCGTCGAGGCGGTGGCCGAGGCCAACAAGTACGGCCTCATCGGCGTACACGACGCCGGCGAGTCGCAGTCCACCATCGACGTGATCGAGGGGCTCGCAAAGGAAGGGAAGCTGAACCTGCGCGCGTACGTGATGATCGGTGACGACTCTGCGGCGCTCGCGCACTACTTCGAGCGTGGTCCGCAGAGCGCGCTCTACGACGGCCATCTCTGGATCCGCAGCATCAAGCTGTACGCCGACGGCGCGCTCGGCTCGCGCGGCGCGGCGCTGCTCGATCCTTACAGTGACGACCCGCAGAACTACGGCCTGCTGGTTTCGACGCCCGAGCATCTGCAGGCCGTGGCAGTGGAAGCGCTGCGGCACGGATTCCAGGTCTGCACGCACGCCATCGGCGATCGCGGCAACCGCGTGGTGCTCGACGCGTACGAGGCAGCCCTGAAGATCGTTCCTGCCGCCGACCATCGCTTTCGCGTGGAGCACGCTCAGATTCTGAACTACGCGGACATCCCGCGATTCGCGGAACTCGGTGTGATACCTTCGATGCAGGCGGTGCACCAGACGAGCGACATGTACTGGGCCGAACAGCGGCTCGGTGGCGGACGGCTCTACGGCGCGTACGCGTGGCGCGCGCTGCTCGAGACGGGCGTCGTGATCCCGGATGGCAGCGACTTCCCGGTGGAGGGCGTGAACCCGCTCCGCTCGTTCCACTCCGCCGTCAGCCGCGAGGACGAGAACGACTGGCCCCCCGGCGGGTGGCATCCCGAAGAGAAGATGACCCGTCAGGAGGCGCTGGAAGGGATGACCATCTGGGCGGCTTACGCTGCGTTCCAGGAGGACATCATGGGCTCCCTCACACCCGGCAAGTACGCCGACTTCGTGGTACTCGACCGCGACATCATGACCGTGCCCGAGGAGGACATTCTGGGGACGACGGTCGAGGCCACGTATATTGGGGGGAAGGCGGTTTACGAGCGCAAGTGACTGGCTCGCTGGCTGGAAGTCGCGCCGCGACGAATCAGTCGCGGCGCGACATTCTGACGCATTGCTGACGCGCGGCGCCCATACTCCGGGCTGAAGGGGCGGGCCGGATCGCCGGCCCGTCCCTTCGACGTTCTCTCTCTGGCACTCTTTACCAGGATCGCCATGCTCTCGAATTCGTCGATCACGTTTCTCAAGCGGCTACTCGATACACCCGGACCCTCCGGTTTCGAAAGCGCGCCGGCGCGCGTGTGGCGCGACGAGGCTCGCGCGTTCGCGGAGCTGCGCGCCGACGCACATGGCAACAGCATGGCGACGGTGAAACAGGATGGCGCGCCCACCATCATGCTGGCGGGCCACATCGACGAGATCGGCGTCATCGTCCAGCACATCGATGCCGACGGCTTCATCTACATCTCGCCGATCGGCGGCTGGGACGTTCAGGTGCTGGTGGGGCAGCGCATCCGCTTCGCCAGCTCGGTGGGTGCAGGCGACGTGTTCGGCGTCGTGGGGAAGAAGCCCATCCACCTCATCAAGCCCGACGAGCGCGAGAAGGCGTCGAAGTTCTCCGACCTGTGGGTGGACATCGGTGCCACGACGCGGGAGGAGGCCGAAAAGCGGCTCAGCGTGGGCGACTCCGGAGTCATCGATTCGCGTACCATCGACTTCCCCAACAACCGCATCGTTTCACGGTCGATCGACGACCGCATAGGCGCCTTCGTCGTGCTCGAGGCGCTCAGGCGCTACTCGGAGCGACCCGGTGAAGCGAAGGTGGTCGCTGTGGCGACGACGCAGGAGGAGATTTCCTGGCGCGGCGGCGGTGCCGGCGTGTGTGCGTCGGGACTCGGCGCGCAGATGGCCATCGTGGTTGACGTGACCTTCGCGACCGACCATCCCGGGATCGAGAAGAAGGAAGTCGGCGATCATCCGATCGACAGCGGGCCGGTACTCACGCGCGGGTCGATCATCTCGCCCGTCGTATTCGAGATACTCCGGTCGACGGCGAACGATCTGAAGCTTCCCTACACCCTGCACGCCGCGGGTCGCGACACGGGCACCGATGCCGACGCGATCCACGTCGCGCGCGAAGGAATCGCCACGGCCGTCCTCTCCGTCCCCAATCGCTACATGCACTCTCCGAGCGAACTGGTGAGCCTCGATGACCTGGACCGCGCCGCCACGCTGATCGCCGAGGCCTGCCGCAGAGTGACGCGGGAGACGGACTTCACGAATCGCTGACCGATGTGACCGACAACCGAGGGGGTCAGGTACCTTGATGTAGAGGTGCCGGCAGCGACGCTGGCGGGACCTCTACATCAAGGTGCCTGACCCCGTCGGTCAGCGCGCGGAGCGTACGGGCGAGCCCACGGGTCCGGTCGACTGCCCTGACGGGCCGCGCTTCCTGCCCATGATCACCCACGAGGCCGCGCCGCGAACCGCTTTCTCCTTGTCGCGCAGAAGCGACTGCAGCGCCGCGAGAGAGCCGCTTCCGTTCGCCTGACCCAGCGCGTGCACCGCTGCCACGCGCAGCGGCGTGGGGCGGCGCTTCATCAGCAGTCCCTTGTCAGTGCGGGCGATCTCCACGAGCTTCTCGATCGCCTGCGCCGTGCCGAGCTGGCCGAGCGCGGCCAGCATCGCCATCTGCACACGACCGTCGTCTTCGCGGTCGAGCGCGCGAATGAGCGAGTCCACCGACTTCCCGTTCGTCGCGACGTTTATCGTGTTGGTCGCGTGAGTCGCATGGCCATTGCTGCCGTTCGTGGACACGGGAGTCGGGCGCGCGGTGCCCATCTTCGCGAGCGCTCCGGCCGCGGCGCCGCGCACGCGATCGTCCTTGTGCTCGAGCAGTCGCAGCAGCTCGCCCTCCACTTCCACCGCGCGCATCTCGCCCAGCAGGTCGGCTGCATTTCTGACCACGTACCAGCGCGAGTCCCCGAGCATGTGGATGATCGTGCGGATTCCGGTACCGAGTCGGAGCAGCGAGTCGTAGTACACGCGCCGGTCGGTAAGCGACGGCGCGGCCATCAGCGCGTCCACGAGCGCTTCGATACCCGCGTCCTCGGTGCGCTCGAAGATCGTCATGTAGCGCTCGTAGCTCTCGTGTCTGCGCGGCAGAAGATCCACGATGCACTTGAGGAGGCTGGGCGTCGACAGACGACGAACCGTCATCCCGACAAGTCGCTTGATGGCGCGATCCTCGAGCCGCGTCTCGCGCTCGATTATGCCGTGGAAAACGTCGGCCACGATGTCGTAGCGTTCCTTGCGCGCGGAACCGATGGCGAGCTTGAGGAGCGCATCGAGCGTGCGTGAGGCGGCGGCCGGCGTGCGGGCGGCGTCGAGCTGCTCGAACAGTTTCACCATCGAGCCTTTCGGCGTGTTGTGCGCCGAGAAGGCCTGGAACATCTGCTCGGGATCCTGATCACGGAGTATGTCGCCTTCGTGACCGGGCTGCTCGCCATTTCCCGAGCGCGCCGATGGCGGCGGATCCTTCCTGCTGGCGGCTGCATCGACGGCTGCCCCCGGAACGAAGAGCGATACGTCCGATATGATCCCCGGTATCTGGTCGCCTGCACGCACTGCGGGACGCGGCGCCGGCAGCGTCTCCACTCTGATGTGCACACTGCGCGCATCCAGTGCACGAAGGCGCTCCAGAACGTTCTGCCCTCCATCACCGGGCACCGGCGCGCTCGCCAGTATCCGTGCGAGCAGCAGCATGTCGCCCGGATCGGCGCCCTGAACCACCGTGAAGTCGAGTATGGAATGTCCGATCAGTTGCGCCGTGAGATCCTCGGCACCGGTAAAGCGATCGGGTACCGCCTCGCCATTGACCAGCAGACGCCAGTCCCTCGCCTGAATGGTCACGGCCCCGGCCTTCGAGGCGCTCACGAGTGCGCCCAGCGACTCGACCTGGGCTTCGTGGGACTCGGCATCGTAAAGGAGCAGCGAGACCAGACGGGAATAGTGGCGTGCGAAGGTGAGCTGATTTTCCATGATCTGGGGGAGCACCGGGTCGGTCATGAGATTGGCGACGGCGCAGCCAGGATGCTGCTCCGCCGGTCTGAGACGTTCATATCCCTGACCAACGACACCCGAGTCGCCACTCGGGTAACATTGTGATACAACCTTCGGCGCTCCGCGCCCCGCCGGAGCACCGAGCGGTTGGCAGCCGCGGTCGCCCCGGAATAGAATTCGCTACATCAGCGTCCGTTCCCACACGTATGGACGATCACATCACGTAAGGATCACTGGTTGCATGCGTATCAGTCACATCCGCCTCGAGGTGCTCGCTGCGATCGTCGTGCTGGCGTCCGGCTGCGCTTCGGCCGGCGGAACTAACGCTCCCGGCCGCACGGCGCTCAGCACACGATCCGATGGCGACACGACCCTCCTGCGCCGCGACATCGTCTATCTCTCCAGCGACGCTCTGGAGGGGCGCCTGACCGGCACCCCCGGCAACGACAGCGCCGCCGCTTACATAGCACGTCGTTACGAGCTCCTCGGCCTCGACATCGCCGGCGACACCACTGGACGCGATTGCATCCCTGTCGGGTCGCTTGCCCGCTCGCTGGAGCGGGAAACGGGAAGTCAGGTCGCGCTCGAGGCGCGTGATGGCACCGCCTGCCCCGCTCCGTTCCTGCAGCCCTTCAAGGCGCGCTCGGTCGCTGCGGCGCACGCCGGACTGGATTCCGCACTCGCTACCCAGAACGTCGTGGCGCTGGTGCCTGGCACCGACCCCGCGCTGGCGGGCCAGTACATCGTGATCGGAGCCCACTTCGACCACCTGGGTCGTTCCACCTTCGGCGCGATGGACCCGGATGCGGGCAACGCCATCCGCCACGGCGCCGACGACAACGCATCCGGCACCGCCGCGGTCATGGAGCTGGCGCGGCTCTTTGCCGGCAAGCCAGCACGACGCTCCCTGATCTTCGCCAACTTCAGCGGTGAGGAGCTCGGACTCCTCGGCTCGCAGTATTTCGTGGAGCACTCCCCCGTGCCGATCGACAGCATCGACGCCATGCTCAACTTCGACATGGTGGGCAGGATGCGAAACGACAAGCTCATCGTGTATGGCGTGGCATCGGCCCGCGAGCTGAGCGCCATCGTCGACAGCGCGAACATCGCGCCCACGTTCGACGTGACAGCCGTGGGCGATGGCTATGGCCCTTCGGACCACAGCTCGTTCTACGCAGCGGGAATCCCCGTGCTCCACTTCTTCACCGACATCCACGAGGACTACCACCGCGCAACCGATGTGGCGTCGAAGGTGGATGTGGCCGATGAAGCACGAATCGTGAACTACGCCGAACGCATAGCGCGCGCGATCGCGGACAGACCCGCGCGCCTCACCTACGTTCGCAGCGCGCCGCCGCCGCAGATCACGCAGGGCGCGGGGAACGGCGCGTACTTCGGCTCCGTGCCCGACATGTCCGCCGGCGACGTGGTCGGCGTGCGCCTCATGGGCGTGACTCCCGGCAGCCCTGCCGACGAGGCCGGGGTGCGCAAGGGCGACATCGTCGTGGAATTCGGCGGCATGGAGGTAAAGGACCTCTACCAGTACACGGATGCCCTGCGCGCCCACAAGCCGGGGGATGAGGTGAAGGTGGTCGTACAGAGAGATGGGAAGCGACTGACGCTGGCCGCGCGCCTCGGCGCGCGCGGAAGCTGAGCGCGGAGCCGCGACGCGATGACTGACGCGATTCCGCAACCGGTGACGTCGGGCTACACGACGTCGACCCCGGTGCCGCTCTACTGGGCGCGCTACGGGCCGGCCGACGCGCCGGAGCTGCTCGTGCTGCACGGAGGACCGGGGGCGCACCACGACTATCTCCTCCCACAGCTCCTCGAGCTGGCCGACACGCACCAGCTCGTATTCTACGACCAGCGAGGCGGAGGCCGGTCGCGCACCGATGATCGCGAGCCGATCACGTGGGAGACGCACGTGCAGGATCTCGCGCTCGTCGCGCGAGAGCTCGAACTGAACCCGCTCTCGCTCGTGGGCTACTCGTGGGGCGGCCTCCTCGCGCTGCTGTACTCCGTGGACGCCTTCGGCGGCGGAGGTCCGCCGCTCCCACTGGGCGCGCCGGTTCCCGCTCGCCTCGTTCTTCTCGATCCCGCGCCCCCTACTCGCAAGACGCGTCGTACCTTCGAGAACGAGCTCGCACGCCGACAGGGGAGCGCCGAGGTCGCGCGGCTCCGCGAGGAGTTGGCCGCATCCGGTCTCCGTGAAAGCGATCCGGAAGCGTACAGGAAACGCGCCTTCGAGATCAGCGTGTCCGGCTATTTCGCGAACCCCGAGCTGGCACGCGAGCTCACACCGTTCCGGGTCATGGGCCGCGTTCAGAATTCCGTGTGGGAGAGCCTGGGGGACTACGATCTGCTTCCCTCCCTCGCGCGCGTGCGCTGCCCTGCGCTGATCGTCCACGGAGAGAAAGATCCGATACCTCTCTCGGCCTCCGAGGCCGTGGCGCACGCACTTCCCGATGCGCGGCTCGTTCCACTCCCGGGGAGCGGACACGTGCCGTACGTCGAGGCCCCTGAGGAACTCTTCGACGCGGTGCGCGCGTTCCTGCGGCAAACCGCCGAACGCACCGCTCTCCTGACGCGCACCTGAATCCATGCAGCAAGCCGACGACAGCGTTCAGCCACGCATCGCTACTCTGCACGTGGACGGTAAGAGCATCACCGTCTCCGTACTCGTGTCGTACGACGGAGTGGAGTACGTCGGCCGCCTCTGGTTCAACGAGAACGACCCGAACGACGACGGCGTTCCTGATCGCGGTCCTCTTTCGGGACGCAGCAAGGGCGAAGTCGAATCCGCCGCGCGCAAGCTCACGGAGGCCGAGCTGCTCGCTCGATTTCGCCGCGCGCTCACGAACAAGCGCCGCTACCTCGCGCTTCGCGCCACTACCAATGAGATACTCCGAAACGTGCGCTACCTGAATCAGGTCGCGATCTCGATGCGCGCCGGCCTGATCGACCCCGAGGGCGCCGAGCAGGAGATCGACTTCGCGGAACACCAGCTTCATGAAATCGTGAACCGCCTTCGCGAGGTCGCCGGCCTGGAATCGAACGGGCACCGCGAGTGAGCAGCGAGCTGCCGGCCAGCACGGCCGCGCGCATCACACCGTACGAGCTGATCCTGGAACCGCTCGAGTCGAGCGTGTTCCCGGCCATCCGTACGGAGGCAGAGCAGCGCGGAAGCGACGCGCGCCGCCGCGACCAGTTTCTCCTGCTCGGTACCGTTGCCACCGCGCTCGGCGAGATGATGGCCGACGACGCGCCGAGCGAAGCGGTGGACGAGTACGGCGAGCTTCTCTACCAGGGCTTCCAGTTCTGGTCGTTCGGGCGGCGTGTCTACCTCCTCGGAGAAGACGTCTCCAGAGAGCTCATCGTCGGCGAGTATCCGATGGACGGCTGGATCCTCGCTGCACCGCCCGCGTGCTATCTGCAGTTCCCACGTCAACGCTTCTGGGCGCGGGTCGCCGCGGATCAACCGTTCGAGCCGGCGGATGGATGCTTCGTCGTAGTCGATGACACGGATCCGGCTCCGCAGGCCGGGGCGCACCTCCGCGTTCAGCTCGTGCTTGGCGTCCGCACCGACCGTCCGGGCGCATCGCTGATGTCGTACCGGACCGACCTGGACCCGTACGCCGTCTCGCGACTGGCTCGCGCTCCGTGGCGCGAGGGGAGCGAGGCTTTCGCGAACGCGATACCGGGGGGCGAGCGGATGGACTACCACACGCTCGCGACCACGAGCGAGCTGGAGGCGCTCGTGCTTCGCGCATTTCACTTTCTGGACTCGCATCCTCGCGCGCTCGTTCCGAGAGAGGGATCCGATCGCGCCGGCGAGTCGCGGCTCCCGTGGGTGGAGGTGCGCGCCGGCCCGGCCCGCTGAGCGCGACGGAACTTTCCGATCAGTTCCCGAAGGCTATCTTTCGTGCCATGGATCCCCGTACCGTGGCGCACGTGCTCGAACAGATCGGGAACCTGCTCGAGCTGCACGGAGAGAACCGCTTCAAGACGGCCGCATACCGCAACGCGGCGCGAACCATGTCGGGGCTGCAGGTCGACGACATCACGCCGCTGGTACGCTCCGGCGAGATCGCCACCATGAAGGGGATCGGCCCGGCCACGCTCTCCGTGATCCAGGAGCTGGCCGATACGGGTGACTCGAGCTACTACGAACAGCTCAGCGAAGACACACCCGAGGGGCTCATCGAGATGCTCCGCGTTCCCGGCCTCGGAACTTCGAAGATCCACGCCATCCACGAAGGGCTCGACATCGACACCCTTCAGGAGCTCGAGGAAGCCGCCCGTGACGGCCGCCTTGCAGCCCTCCCGCGCTTTGGCGAGAAGACCGCGGCCAGAATCCTCAAGGGAATCGCCTATCTGCGCGAGACCAGCTCGTTCATACTGTTCCCTCACGCGCTGGCGGAGGCGAAGCGGCTTCTCCAGAGCGTGAGCGAGATGCCGCACGTACGGCGCGCGGAGATAGCGGGCTCCGTGCGCCGACGCTGCGCGGTGATCCGCGACATCGACATCGTCGCTGCGTGCGACGATGCACCGGAGCGAGTGGCCGCCGCGTTCGCGCACGCACCCGGAGTTCGGGAGACGATCGGCGTGGGCGGGAGCTCGGTCACCCTCCGCTTCGTCGATGGCACGCTCCTCGATCTTCACTGCGTTCCGCCCGACGAATTCGCGATGGCGTTCTGGCGTGCGACGGGGAGCGCGGCGCACGAGCGCGCCGCGCGCGACCGCGCCGAATCGCTCGGCCTCGCGTTCGACGGTAATCGCCTGCTCGATTCGAAGCGCGAGCGAATCCCCGTTCCCGACGAGCCGAGCCTCTACGCGGCTCTGAAGCTCTCGTACGTCGAACCGGAACTGCGCGAGGGGCGCGGCGAGATCGACGCTGCGTCCTCCGATACGCTTCCCTCGCTCATCACTCTGCGCGACATCCGCGGTGTGCTGCACTGCCATTCGCAGTACTCCGACGGCAAGGCCACCATCGCCGAGATGGCGGAGGCGGCACGATCGCGCGGCTGGAGCTACCTCGGCATCTCCGACCATTCACAGTCGGCCTTCTACGCCGGCGGGCTGGCGCGCGAGGATGTGCTCAGGCAGCACGCCGAGATAGATCGCCTGAACGAGGAACTGGACGGCTTCCGGATATTGAAGGGAATCGAGGCAGACATCCTCGCCGATGGTACCGTGGATTACGACGCCGAGCTGCTCGGCTCCTTCGACTACGTCATCGCCTCGGTGCATTCGCGCTTCGGGCTCGATCGCGAGGCGATGACCGAGCGCGTCCTGCGCGCGCTGGACGATCCGCACGTCACGATCCTCGGGCACCCTACCGGCAGGCTGCTTCTCACGCGCGAGGCGTACGCGCTCGATGTCGAAGCGGTGATCCAGAGGGCAGCGGAAGTGGGCGTCGCCGTGGAGTTGAACGCCGATCCACATCGTCTGGACATCGACTGGCGCTACTGCCAGATGGCGCGGCAGATCGGGTGCACCATCGAGATCGGTCCCGATGCGCACTCGGAAGCCGGCCTGGACAACATGGAGATCGGGATCGGAGTCGCGCGCAAGGGATGGCTCGAGCCCGGCGACGTGCTCAACACCGGTAAGGTGGACGAGGTGCTCGCGTGGGCGCGCTCGCGAAGGGAGGCGTGACAGTGGCGACAGTGAAGCGCCGCCGCATCCGCGCGACTCCCGATCTCGCGGCGCTCTATTACGACCGACTTTCAGCCGAGTATCCCGACGCGCACTGTGCGCTCGACCACCGCAACGCGTTCGAGCTCCTCGCCGCCACCATCCTGAGCGCGCAGTGTACGGACGTGCGGGTGAACATGGTCACCCCCGCGCTCTTCGCGCGCTACCCCACGGCGCGCGAGCTCGCCGACGCGCAACAGGAAGACGTGGAGGAGATCATACGAAGCACGGGTTTCTTCCGCAGCAAGGCGAAGAATCTCATCGGGATGGCGCGCGCGCTGGTGGAGAAGCACGACGGCGAGGTACCGAAGAGCATGGACGATCTCACTGCTCTTCCCGGCGTGGGTCGGAAGACGGCCAACGTCATCCTCGGAAACGCGTTCGGCATGAACGAGGGCGTGGTGGTCGACACCCACGTTGCGCGCCTGTCGCATCGGCTCGGACTCGTCACGGGCGACGACCCGGTGAAGATCGAGCGCAGACTGATGAAGCTCGTGCCGCGCGAGCGGTGGACCATGCTCTCGCACCTGTTGATAGAGCACGGTCGGCGCGTGTGTATCGCGCGCAAGCCTCGTTGCGGCGAATGTGTGCTGGCCGACACCTGTCCCTCATCCACGATATGACCGACGAAAGACGCTACTGGCTGGTGAAATCGGAAGCCGACTGCTTCTCCTGGAACGACCTGTGGAAGTCGCCGAAGCGCACCACGTTCTGGGACGGAGTGCGCAACTACCAGGCGCGCAACATGCTGCGCGATGATTTCAGGAAGGGCGATCTGGTCTTCTTCTACCACTCCAACTCCGACCCCAACGAGATCGTGGGAGTGGCGGAGGTGGTGCGCGAGAGCTATCCGGACCACACCGCGTTCGACCCGAAAGAGCAGCACTTCGACCCGAAGAGCGACACGGAGAAGCCGACGTGGTTCATGGTGGACCTGCGCGCGAAGGAGCGTTTCGCTCGACCGGTCACGCTCGCGGAGCTGCGCAAGGTACGGGGACTCGAGAAGATGGAGTTGTTGAGGAAGGGGAGCCGGCTTTCGGTGCAGCCGGTGACGAAGAAGGAATGGGATATCGTGTACGCACTCGGCATGGACGACGGCCGGGCTGCATCTCCAGCGCGTGGCCGTTAGCTTTCGACTCCGCGCAACGCGTCGTGGGCGGGATGCCGGCGGCGTAAGGGTTTCGAACCACGAACGCCGAGACACAATGACGAAGAGAGCCACCATCGACACGAACCGCGGCACCATGGTCGCGGAGCTGTACGAGAAGGAAGCACCGAAGACCGTGGAAAACTTCGAGAAGCTGGCGAACAGCGGCTTCTACGATGGAGTGAAGTTCCACCGGGTGATCCCCGACTTCGTGGTGCAGGGTGGCGATCCTCTCTCGCGCGATCTGCCGGCTGGCGACCGTCGTATCGGCACGGGCGGTCCGGGCTGGACCATCAAGTGTGAAACGGCGAACAATCCGCATCGGCACGAGCTCGGCGCGCTCTCGATGGCGCACGCGGGGAAGGACACGGGCGGAAGCCAGTTCTTCATGGTGCTGAGCGAGGCCAACACGCGGCACCTGGACGGCGTCCACACGGTGTTCGGGAAGATCGTCGAGGGTCAGGACGTGCTGCGCCAGATCCAGCAGAACGATTCGATGACGAGCGTGCGCGTGGAGTAGCGCACCATACATTCATGCACCTCTGGAGGGGAAACGAGATGTCCATGCCACTTCCGCAGGACAGGCGGGGCGGTTTGATGGGGCTGATAATCGGCGGGATCGTTCTGTTCGTGCTCATGTACGGGATCGTGCATCTGACGAACGTGCACTACGCGAAACTCGAGGCGGCCAAGGCGCCGGCGGCGGCGACGCAGGGCTCTTGACAGCGGGTCGGCTGGAACTAAGTTACTAACCCGTCAGTTACTTCAGGGCGCCTTTTCGGCGCCCTCTGATTTGACTAGCTACTAACTGACTGGTCGGTTACTTGGAGCTTCATATGATCGCTGATCTCGCCAATACGGAACCCAAATGGCGCCGCCTCCCCGAGGAGCGGCCCCGGCAGATCATCGACGCCGCGCTCGAGATCTTCTCCGAGCACGGCCTCGCCGCCGCCAGACTCGACGATATCGCCCGCCTGGCCGGCGTCTCCAAAGGCACCATCTACCTCTACTTCCCCAACAAGGAAGCGCTCTTCTCGGAGATGGTTCGCGAGATGGTCGGCGAGGCCATCACCAGCGCCCAGATCCGCATCTCTGGCGGCACCAGCTCCTTCGTCGACAAATACGCCGAGTACATGCGGGCCGTCTGGGACAAGGTCCGCTCCCCCGTCTTCCACAAGCTCCATCGCATCGTGGAAGGCGACCTCAAGAGCTACCCGACGCTGATGCAGTTCTTCTTCAGCGAGATCTCCCGGCGCTCCATGACGGTGGCCGCCGAGATCGTGCGCGACGGTATCGCCGCGGGCGAATTCCGCGACGTCGATCCCGATGCGGTAGCCCGCATCCACCACGCAGTGGTCATCAAACACGGCGTCTGGTGCGGGAAGCGGGAACAAGTCCCCTTCGTCGCGCATCTCTCAGACGACCAGGTTTTCGACCAGGTACTCGACTTCATGCTGCATTCGATCGTGCGTGATCCGGCATCCCTGCAAGCCGCTCCCGTCAGGGGAGCCAGCGAATGAATTCTGATAAACGACTCACCTGGCGCTTCGGCGCCGTTCTCATCTTCGCGCTCACTCTCGCTCTGGCGCCGGCCTCGGCCGCGCAGAGTCAGCGTCTCGACTCGACGCTGGCGCATCCGCTGTCGCTCGGCGATGCCGCACGGCTCGCCAGCCGGATGAGCGCCACGGCTCGCGCCGCCCGCTATCGCACCGCGCAGGCGGAAGCGCGCGTCACCCAGAGCCGCGCGCAGCTTCTTCCGGACATCTCGGCAGCGGCGCTCGGCAACGGCCGCAGCTTCAACACCGCCACCTTCGGCATCCCGCTTCCGGGCTTCGACCCGAACGGCACGGTGATCAGCGGAGTCAACATCGTCGACTTCCGCGGCAAGGCCTCGATGAACCTGCTCGACTTCAGCGCCTTCGGACGGATACGCGGTGCGAAGAGTGCGGCGAAGGCCACGGCGCTCTCGGCCGAGAGCGTCGCGGAGGAATCGGCGACTACGGCCGCCCTCGCGTACCTCGGCGCGCAGCGCGCCGACGCGCAGCTCGCCGCTCGGCGGGCCGATTCCGTGCTGGCAGACTCGCTCGTCTCGATCGCGGAGGCGCAGCTTTCGGCCGGAGTGGGCGTGGCACTCGATGTCACGAGGGCGAAGGCGCAGATGGCGTCCGTGCACGCGCAGTTGATCGCCGCACGCAACGCACGCGACCGTACGCGACTCGATCTCGTGCGCGCGCTCGGCCTCCCGCTGGAGAGCGACGTCCGCCTGGCGGATTCGCTCGCGTCGCTGCCGGTGGCCGATGCCGTACCCAACGAGACTACCGCCATTGAAAGCGCCATCTCGAACCGCCCCGATCTGCGGGCCGCCGACGCGCAGCTAGCGGCTGCGCGCCAGAGCGTGAGCGCCATAAAGGCGGAACGCCTCCCGTCGCTCTCCGCCTTCGGCGACGAAGGATGGATCGGAGTGAACACGAACCATCTCCTGAACACGTACGACTGGGGCATTCAGCTCTCGGTTCCCATCTTCGACGGATTCCATCGTCAGGGCCGCGTCGAGGAGCAGGTAGCCGCGGTACGGGAGATCGATGTGCAGCGCCGCGATCTCCGACAGAGCGTCGCGATCGAAGTGCGCAGCGCGCTGCTCGACCTCGCATCCGCCAGACAGGAGATGTCGGCTGCGCGTGAACGACTCGAGCTCGCGGAGCAGGAGCTCAGTCAGGCCACCGACCGGTTTCGGACCGGAGTGGCCGGGAACGCCGATGTGATCACCGCCACGCTGGCGCTGAACGCATCGCGCAACCTGATGATAGACGCACTCACCAACTACCAGACGGCCCGGGTGGCGCTAGCACACGCCGAAGGGTCGGTAACGGAGCTGCCGTGAGCCGCGTCGATACGACGCGATGGAAGCAACCGGGGTACACCGCAGCGAGCCGGATCCCGGAACCACGATAGATGAGCCAATCAGCGAGTAGAGGAAACCAGACAATGGCAACGACAGCGGAACGGGAAACGGAGCTGCAGGACGAGTCGCCGCGTGTGACGCCCACGCCGGCGCGGCCGCCTGCTGCCGGCAACCACAGCGCCCCCAAGCGGCGGAAGTGGGTGCTACCGGTCATCGCGATCGTGGTGCTCGGAGTGCTCGCGTGGGGAGTTCAGAAATGGCTGTACGCCCGCGTGCACGAGAGCACCGATGACGCTCAGGTGGAGGGACACATCATTCCGGTCCTCTCGAAGGTGGGCGGATACGTGGATGCGGTGACCGTCCAGGACAACGACTCGGTCAGCACTGGCGCTACGCTGGTGCGCATCGATGACGCGGAATACCGGGTGAAGCTCGCGCAGGCGGACGCCGATCTTGCCGCAGCGCGCGCGGCGGCCGGAACCGCCCAGACGACCGGGCAGGCGCAGGCGCTCGTCGCTACCGCATCGAGTCAGCAGGCGGCGCTCGACGCGCAGATCAACGCGGCCCGCGCCAACGAGTCGAAGGCGCTCTCCGACCTCGAGCGGATGAAGGAGCTCGCAACGAAGCAGATAGTCTCGCAACAGCAGCTCGATGCAGCGCAGGCTGCGGCGAGCGCGGCGACCGCGAATCTGGAAGCCGTCGAGAAGCAGGCCGCGGCCGGCGGTTCGAGCGTGGCCAACGCGAGAGCCGGAGTACGGGTAGCGCAGGCACGGCTGGAGGCTGCGCAGGCGGCTCGTGACAACGCCGCGCTCCAGCTCGGATACACCACCGTCACAGCTCCCGTGAGTGGAGTGGTTTCGAAGAAGATGGTGGAGCTCGGCCAGCTCGTGCAGCCCGGCCAGCAGCTCATGTCCGTGGTGTCCGATACGGGCGTGTGGGTGACGGCGAATTTCAAGGAGACGCAGCTCTCCGACATGCACGTGGGCCAGACGGTGGACATCGAAGTCGATGCCTACGGCGGCTACGACGCGGAAGGCGTGGTGCAGAGTCTGAGCCCGGCCACCGGAGCGAAGTTCGCCCTGCTCCCGCCGGACAATGCGACGGGAAACTTCACCAAGGTGGTGCAGCGAGTCCCGGTGAGGATCGCGATCACGAAGGGGCTGGGCGCCGAGCGGCCGCTTCGCCCCGGAATGTCCGTGACAGTGCACGTGGAGACGAAGTAATCGCCGTCATCCCCGCGAAAGCGGGGATCCATTTTCGATGGTATGACATGGATTCCCGCTTTCGCGGGAATGACGATGGTCTCACATCTCGAGAATAGAGCAGCAGTAGATGGCAACTACGATTGAACGCGGGCTCCACGGCGGATCTGCCGCGGGGGTTGGGGGAGCTTCGTCTCTCGCGACCGGCGCCGCCGCGGTGCTGGACCCCTACAGAAACAAGTACCTCATCGCGATCGCCGTCACGCTGGCTTCGATGCTCGAGCTGGTGGACACCTCGATCGTGAACGTCGCCATCCCCGACATGATGGGGAACCTCGGCGCGACGCTGGACGAGATCGCGTGGATCTCCACCGGCTACATCATCGCGAACGTCATCGTCATCCCGATGTCCGGATGGCTTTCGGCGTACTTCGGGCGGCGGCGCTATCTCACTGGCTCCATTCTGCTGTTCGTGGCTGCGTCGTTCTTCTGCGGCACATCCACGTCGCTCATGGAGCTGGTGATCTGGCGCGTGATCCAGGGGCTGGGCGGCGGCGCGCTCCTCTCCACCGCGCAGGCGACGCTCTTCGAGTCGTTCCCTCCGCACGAGATCGGGATCGGCCAGGCGATCTTCGGTGTGGGCGTGATGGTGGGCCCGACCATCGGCCCCACGCTCGGCGGGTGGATCGTGGACAACTACCAGTGGCCGTGGATCTTCTTCATCAACGTGCCGCTCGGTACACTGGCCGCGTTCATGGTGTGGACCTACGTACGCAACGCCGCGCACCAGACGCGCGCTCGCAAGATCGATTTCGCGGGTATCGGACTGCTGGCTCTCTGCATCGGTTCGCTCCAGTGGATGCTGGAACGCGGCGAGCGCAACGACTGGTTCGAGTCGCGCTTCATCGTCGCGCTCTGCATCGTATGCGTGGCGTCGGGCGTACTCCTCCTCTGGCGCGAGCTGACCACTGACGAGCCGGTGATCGACTTCCGCGTGCTCCGCAGCCGGCAGCTCACGGCCGGCGTGGTGTTCGCGGCTCTGCTCGGACTCGCGCTGTACGGCTCCGTCTTCGTGCTCCCCGTCTTCCTCCAGTCTCTGCACGGGATGACCGCGTGGCAGACAGGGAAGATCATCCTCCCCGGCGCGCTCGCGTCGGCGTTCACGATGGCGGTGGTGGGAAAGAACGCGCACCGACTGGATGCGCGCGTGACGGTGGTCGCCGGCTCGCTTCTCTTTCTGCTGTCGATGTATCAGCTCTCGTCGCTCACCTTCGACGCTGGCGCGCACGACATGTTCTGGCCGCTGATCTGGCGCGGCGTGGGGCTCGGCCTGATCTTCGTGCCGCTCACCAACGCCACGATGGCCGACCTCCCCGACAAGGACCTCGCGCAGGGAACGGGGATGTTCAACCTCACGCGACAGCTCGGCGGTTCGATGGGAATCGCCATCATGGCCACTCTGCTCACGCGCTTCACCGCCCTGCAGAAGTCCTCGCTCACGGAGCACGTGGTGGCGGGTGCTCCCGCCACGCAGGCGCGTCTCGAGATGCTCACCCACGGTCTGATGGCGAAGGGGATGACCGCGCTCGCCGCGCACCAGCAGGCGCTCGCTATCCTCGATCGCCAGATCGGCATCCAGGCGAGCGTGATGGCTTTCTCGAAGATCTACCTCCTGAGCGGCATCCTCCTCGTCGCCGCCCTCCCCCTCATGCTCGTCTTCAAGACCGGTCGGGGCCGGGGCATGGGCGGGGCGGGGCACTGA
>JBIQLU010000034.1:17214-26632 GCA_044463985.1 Gemmatimonas aurantiaca
TCGGCGCTTGCTCTCATGCACGAGTACACGAGCAGCGATTCGTTGCGAAAGCACATGCTCGCGGTGGAGGCGGCGATGCGGGCGTATGCGCGCCACTACGGAGAGGACGAGGAGCGTTGGGGGCTGGCGGGGCTGATGCACGACTTCGACTACGAGCGTTATCCCAACGCTGCCCACTCGGCCACCGAGGAGCATCCGGCCGAGGGCGTCCGCGTACTCCGCGGGCTCGGCTATCCCGAAGACGTACTCGGAGCCATTCTGGGCCACGCGGGGTATACAGGAGTAGCGCGCGAAACGCCGATTGCGAAGGCTCTCTTCGCGGTGGATGAGTTGACTGGACTCATCACGGCCACCGCGCTGGTGAAACCATCGCGGAGCGTGCATGACGTCGAGTCGAAGTCGGTTCGCAAGAAGATGAAGGACAAGGCGTTCGCGCGCGGCGTGAGCCGGGAGGACGTGCAGCTCGGTGCGGCGGAACTGGGCGTCGAGCTCGACGACCACATCCGGTTCGTCATAGAGGCGATGCGCGGCGCCGCCGAGGAGCTGGGACTCGCGGGATCGACCGCCGCCGGGGGCGCTCCGGGGCGGGACGGGACGGGGGACGCCGTGTGACGTGCCGGATCAACGTTTGGCGCGGGCATCGCGTACCGTGGTGGAGAGCAAACCACGATACCAATGCAACCTGCGCTACGAGTCCATACCACCAACGACGTGCTGGAGCTGCCCGCTGAGTCGGCAGATCGCGCACGCGAACGCGAGCGTGACCTCGTGCTGTCCGCCCAGGAGGGCGATCACAGCGCGTTCGCCGCGCTGGTAAGACTCCACGAACGTCGTGCCTATGCAGTCGCCCGTTCCATAGCGGCGACGCACGAGGACGCGGAGGATGCGGTGCAGGAGGGATTCCTGCACGCGTACCGCGCGCTCGACCGGTTCCGTCCGGAGCAGGCGTTCGGCGCCTGGCTGCATCGCATCGTGGCCAACGCCGCGCTGGACATCGGTCGCAGGCGCAAGGTGCGCGATGCCGACTCGCTGCCGGAGAACGTGGCGCTTCCGATGCGCGATCCGGCATCCGACGATGAGTTGCGTCGGCGGCTCGTATCCGGGCTCGAGGAGCTCTCGCAACGTCAGCGGTCCGTGATCGTCCTGCACGACGTGGAAGGTTTCACCCACGGTGAAATCGGAAGCATGCTGGGGATTCCCGAGGGGACCGCGCGCTCCGATCTGCATCACGCGCGCGCGGCACTGAGAAGACTGCTGGCCGACTTATGGAGTGAACGATGACATTCGATTCCAGGATCGGACCCACCGGGCGCGAGGACGATCTCACCAACGCGCTGCGTGCGCTGTACGCGCCGCCGTCCGACGAAGGCTACTGGAGCGACCTCGCCCAGCGGATCATGGCGCGCATCTCGAACGAAGACGAGATCGACACGTGGTGGCAGCCCTTCGCGCGACTCGCGCGCGTTGGCGTACTCGCTGCCGGTGTGGCGTTGACGATCGCCAGCATCGCGCTCACGCGCGAGCAGGCGTCGGCATCCATACCGAGCCTCGCGTACGAAACGGTCGCCGACACGCCGCGCACGTCGCTGCTGCAGATCGCCATCGAGCCCGACGTGAATGCGGAGCGCGAGGCGACGCTCCGCTACGTAATGGCACCCTGAACCACCGAGCCGGTAATGCGACGATCGAAGGCCCTCGCGCTGGTATTCCTGGGCAGCACGCTCATCGTGGGCGCGGCGGCAGGCTTCACCGTGGACCGTGTTCTCGCGCGCAGGGTATGCGAGAACACGGCTGACCGCGACCCGTTTCGCGAGTACCTCGACCGGAAGCTCGACCTGACGCCATCGCAGCGGGTGGCCGTGGACAGCATTCTCGACAAGCGCCACCGCGACTGGCAGGCGGTCACGGATCCGTTCCAGCCGCAGATCGACTCCGCGCACGCCGAGCTCGACTCCGCACGCGCGCGCTTCGATGCCACCCGCGCGGCGTTGCTCACTCCGGTGCGCCCGCAGCTCGACTCGATTCGCATGGCCGCACGGGCCGAGATCTTCAAGCTGCTCGACGATCGGCAGGACCCGCTTTTCCAACAACTGATAGACGAGTCGCAGCGCGACCAGTCGAGAAAGAAGGAGAATAAGCAGCAATGAAAGCCGTCGTGTTGATGCTGGCCCTGCCGCTCGCACTCTCGGCGCAGGCGCCGGCGGACACCGGTGTGCGCGTGATCCGACTCGACGAGGCGGTGAAACTGGCGGAGCAGAACGCGCCGGCAGCCGTTCAGGCGCGCGGACAACTGCGAACCAGCAAGGCGCAGGTTCGATCCGCGTACGCCGCCTTCATCCCCAGCATCTCGCTCAACGCGTCCGCGGGCCGGCAGGGAGGCGATCGATTCGACTCCCAGGGCAACCTCGTGCCCTATACCGGCAACGCGTGGCAGTTCGGTCACGGCCTGGGTCTGAACGTCGATCTCTTCAACGGCGGCCAGCGCATCTTCGATGTGGGCGCTACGAAGGCGCAGGTCGACGCATCGAGCGCGAGCGAGCTTGCCCAGCGCTACCAGGTGGCGCTGCAGGTCAAGCAGCAGTTCTTCGCGGTGCTCGCGGCGGGTGAGGCGGAAGCGGCGGCGCGCGCGCAGCTCGCCGAAGCCGAGCAGCAGATGGCGACTTCCATCGCCATGATACACGCGCGCACCGCGACGCGCTCGGACTCGCTGCGTGCGGTGATCCAGGTGGGTAACGCAAGGCTCGCGCTCCTCAACGCGCTCAACAGCCGTCAGACGTCCGACGCCACACTCACGAGACTCGTCGGCACGAACTATCCCGTGACCGCGAGCCCGGCCGACACGGTGGCGGAAACGCTGGTCGAGATCGACAGCGTGGAGCTCGCGAGCATCGTGCAGGACGCTCCGCTGGTTCGCGAGGCGAACGCCACAGAGGTGGCCGCTCACGCTTCGTCGAAGGCCGCGCGCGCGCCTTACCTCCCCACCCTCTCGCTGAGCTGGAACTATTCGGGTAACAGGAGCGGCGACGGGCTTGGCGGGCTGTCTGGCCAGTACGCCTACCAGAACAGCCTTCGCCTCGGTCTCAGCTATCCGCTCTTCAACCAGCTCAATCGTGAGGAGGGGATCGTCCGCGCCGATGTCGCCGAGCGCAATGCGGAGGCATCGCTCCGCGATGCCAAGCTGACGGCGCGACAGAACCTGATCCAGTACCTCGGCGCCCTGCGCACTGCGCAGGAGCAGATGGAAATCCAGATCGCGTCGGTCGCAGCGGCGGAAGAGGACCTGCGCGTACAGAAACAGCGCTATCAGCTCGGAGCGTCGCTTCAGCTCGACGTGCTGACGTCGGAAACCGCGCTGGTACAGGCACGCGCGGCACTCATTCAGGCTCGCTACGACTACCGCGTAGCAAAGGCGCAGCTCGAAGCGCTGATCGGCCGGGACCTCTGACCCGGCGCGTACCGACATGGAGACTTTCGTGAAACGATTCATCCTGCCAGCCGCCACTCTCATACTCGCGGCGTGTAGCGGCAAGGACAAGAACACCGCTCCCCTGATCCAGACGGCGCCGGTCACCCGGCAGGACATCGTCGTGGACGTGGAGGCCACCGGCATCATCGCGCCGGTCAACGCCGTCGAAGTGCGGTCGAAGGCATCCGGCCAGATCATCGAGCTCCCGGTGGAGCTGGGCTCCCGTGTGAAGCCTGGCGACCTGCTGGCGCAGATCGATCCGCGCGATGCCCAGAACCGCTACGACCAGGCCGTCGCCGCACGCGAGGCAGCCGAGGCGAACCTCGAGGTCACCAAGTCGCAGTTCGATCGCGCGACGCAACTGGCCGACGAGGGAGTCATCACGGCGCCGGAGCTGGAGAGCGCCAAGCTCTCCTACGCCAACGCGAAGTCGCAGCTCGCCACGGCACGCACGAATCTCGACATCGCCAAGGTGGCGCTCGAGGACGTGACGATCCGCGCGCCAGTCGCCGGCGTGGTGATCCAGAAGCTCGTTTCGGTCGGACAGGTGATCAGCTCCTCCACCAACTCGCCGAGTGGCGGCACCATCCTGCTGCAGATGGCCGACCTCAGCCGGGTGCGCGACAGCACGCTGGTGGGTGAGAGTGACATCGGCCGCGTGCGCTCCGGACTCACCGCCTCGGTGCGGGTCGATGCGTATCCAAACCGTGTATTCCACGGAACCGTGGACAAGATCGCGCCGCAGGCCACGGTCGAGCAGAGCGTGACGATGTTCCCGGTGCTCATCAACATCGACAACCAGGACGGCGCGCTCATGCCCGGCATGAACAGCGATGTCTCCGTGCTGGTGTCGCGTGCAGACGGCGCACTCGCGATCCCCAACGACGCGATAAGAACCACGCGCGATATCGAGACAGCGGCGGTGGCACTGGGGCTCGATCCGGATCATGCGAGGGAGACGCTCGAGGCGCAGCTTCCGAAGGATCGCCCGGCCGATCCGGCCGGCGGCAACGGCGACGGCAGCACGGCGGCCGCCGGCGGACGGAATGGTGGTCGCGACGGCGCCCGCTCCGGAGCGCGCGCGGGATTCCGCCAGGGCGGTAACGGCGGCGGGCGTCAGGGAATGCGTGGGCAGCCTGGCGGCGAAGGCGGCAACGGCGGACCGCAGTTGCGCATGGGCGGAGGCGAGGATGTCACGACGCCAGAATCGCGTCCGCGTCCGGGGCTGGTGTTCGTGGCCGACAGCACGGGCTTCGCGCCGCGACTCGTGACGCTCGGAGTAGGCAACTACGACGTGACACAGGTACTCTCGGGACTTCGCGAGGGAGAGCGCGTTGCTCTCATCAGCGGTGCCATGCTTCAGCAGGCACGCCTCGAGCGGCAGGAGCGCATCAAGAGTCGCGTCGGACTGCCGGGTGTACGACAGGAAAGCTCCTCGGGATCGAGCAACCGGAGATAGCAGGAGACAATCATGCTGATCGGCGAGATTCTGCGCGTGGCACTCAGCGCCCTGCGCGCCAACAAGCTTCGCTCCATGCTCACGATGCTCGGCATCGTGATCGGTGTAGCGGCGGTGATCACGATGGTGGCGCTGGGACGCGGCGCGCAGAAGGCGGTCAACGAGCGACTCCAGTCGCTCGGGACCACACTGCTCAGCGTCCGCGGTGGGCAGGTCTTCCGCGGCGGCATCGCGTCATCGAGCGACCGCGCCCGCCTCGAGGTGGACGACGCAGTGGCGCTGCAGCAGCAGGGCACCACCTTCGCCGCCGTGGAACCCGAGATGTCGCGGCAGCTCCAGATACAGTATCTCAACAAGAACACGTCTACCGATGTCGTCGGCGCTACGCCGAACTACGCCGCAGTACAGAAGTACGGCATAGCGGCCGGGCGGATGTTCAACGAATCCGACAACGAGGGCCGCAAGCGCGTAGCCGTGCTGGGATACACCACGGCCGACAACCTCACTGGCGGCGATCCGATTTCGCTGGTGGGCCAGAACGTGCGCGTCCGCGGCATTCTCTTCGAGGTAGTGGGCATCTTCGCTGCGAAGGGCGGTGGCGGCGGCTTCCGCGATCCCGATGATCAGGTCGTGATTCCGCTCAGCACGGCGCAGTTCCGCGTGCTCGATACCAAGTATCTCCGCTCCATCAACGTGCTGGCACAGTCGGAGGCGATGATCCCCGCCACGATGACGGAGATCCAGCACATCCTGCGCAGGGAGCACCGCATTCCTCAGGGCCGTCCCGACGATTTCGAGATCAACAATCAGGCGGACTTCCTGAATGCGTTCCAGGAGACGACGCAGGTGTTCGGACTCCTCCTCGCCGGAATCGCCACGGTCAGCCTGCTCGTGGGTGGAATCGGCATCATGAACATCATGCTGGTTTCCGTCACCGAGCGCACGCGCGAGGTGGGAATCCGCAAGGCACTCGGCGCCACGCGCGTCAACATCCTCCTCCAGTTCCTCATCGAGGCCGTGGTGCTCTGTCTCCTCGGCGGGATCATCGGGATCCTGCTCGGCGCGGGAGGCGCGCAGATACTGCGGCACGTTGCGCACTGGAACACCGACGTCTCTGCCAGTTCCATCATCCTGGCGTTCTTCTTCTCGGCCGCTGTAGGCGTGATCTTCGGCGTGTGGCCCGCGCGTCGCGCGGCCTCGCTCGATCCGATCGTGGCGTTGCGATACGAATAGGAGCCTGCGGACGGCAGAAGCCAGGCAGCAGAAAGCAGACGAGTCAAGCGAAAGGGTCAGTCCGCCGATTCACGGGGGCTGACCCTTTCGCATGGCCCGGGCGATGCATCGCCAGGAAGCACCATGCCGCTCGAGTATCACGACCTCGACCCCGAGACTCGCGGGTTCGCGCTTGCCGAGTTCGACACCGACAGGGAGCGCGGAACGCTCACGCTCTCGAATCGGATACGACCGACGCGAACGGCGGAGTACGAATCGCTTCTGCGGGAGGCGCTCGCGTACTACGACGACCGCTGGCTGGAGGAACGCGTGGACGACATGGTCCTCGATTTCGAGTTGAGACGTACGCCCTCGGGCGCGACAACGACCGCCAGGCTCCCGTCGTACGAGCCACGAGTGCTGACGGAGGGAGATTTCAACAGGTACTACATGCGGGGAGTTTGTGCACGCGCGATCGCGGAAGGTCGCGGCGTGGTCGAGGTGTATCGAGCGCGTCACTCCGCGGAACCACGACCGGAGTCGCGCGAGCTCGTGGGTCAGCGACTCGATGCAGCCGGATTACTGCAGGAACTGCGAGCAACACCAGCGCACGCGGAAGTGGACGAGCCCACGATCGGCCGGCCCAACTCGGGTTTGAGTGTGCGGCTGGTATGAAGTGGCAGCGGCGCGGGGGACGCGAGTCCCTGTCCCCCGCGGCGCGTACCAGGATTGCACTCCGGTTACTTGTCCCGGTCGCCTAGACGCTCCTGGGCCTTGCCGAAGTTCTTCTGGATCTTCCCCTTCACTTCCTGCGCTTTCCCCTTGATCTGCTCGCTGGTGTCATCCGCGAAATCGGCGGCTTTGCCGCGCATTTTTCCCTCGAGCTCTTTCGCCTTGCCCTTTACCTGATTCTCCACTCCACGATCGGCCATGTCCCGGTCGCCGTCGCGGTCGAGGTCCAGGTCGTCACGATCGCGGTCGTCAAGTTTACGGTCGTCCATTGCTACCTCCTGCTACGATATGGATAGACACGTGCGGCGGACCACACGCCATACGCCCGCGATGGGCGCTGCTGCATGGTGGAGACTGGCAAGGCACATGCCGCGGACTACGTGCGCCCACCTTGCGGAGGTCATGAGCCGCGGCGCATCGTCAGGTAATGGAACCGGGCGAGAACGGGCATGCACTCCCAGCCAGCGGAACAATGGATGTGACTCACCCGATCGCGATCGAGACGGTCGCACGCAGAACGCTGCACGGCAGCTTCGTCGTCAACGGAGAGACGCGGGAGGTGGCGTTCGCACCGCACCGAACGCTTCTGGAGCTCCTGCGCGAGGATCTCGCGCTGACCGGAACCAAGCACGGCTGCGAGCTCGGCGAGTGCGGTACGTGCACCGTTCTGGTGGATGGTGTGCCGATACTTTCGTGCCTCGCGCTCGCGCAGGCGTATACCTGCCATTCCATCGATACGGTAGAAGGGATGGCGAGCTCCGCGGGTCTGCATCCGCTGCAGGACGCTTTCGCGAAGCTGGGCGCGGCACAGTGCGGCTACTGCACGCCGGGCTTCCTCCTCACGGCCAGAGCGCTCCTCGATGAGAATCCGGATCCATCGCGAGATGAAATAAAGGAGGCGCTGGGAGGCAATCTGTGCCGCTGCACCGGCTACCTGAAAATCTTCGAGGCGGTGGAACTCGCCGCGAAGGAGATGCGCGAGCGATGCGAGTAGTCGGGACTCCACGTCGGAAGGTCGACGCCGCCGCCAAGGTCACCGGCGAGCTTCGCTTCGCGGACGACCTGGCGCTGCCACGCATGCTGCACTGCAAGCTGCTTCGCTCGCGTCTTCCGCACGCGCGGATCCTCTCGATCGATACGAGCCGTGCGGAGGCGCTCCCCGGCGTGATCGCGGTGCTCACCGGAAAGGATCTCCCGATTCCATTCGGGATCCTCCCCATCTCGCAGGACGAGCACGCACTCGCTCCCGAGCACGTGCGCTTCGTGGGTGATCCGGTTGCGGCGGTGGCCGCCATAGATGAAGACACCGCCGCCGACGCGTGCGCCGCGATCGAAGTTCGTTACGAGGAGCTTCCATCCATCGCTTCGATCGAGGATGCACTCGCGAATCGCGAGCCGCAGCTCCACGACTACGCCGACGATGGCAACGTCCACAAGGTCATCTCGCTCGACTTCGGCGGCGTGGATGACGCGATGGCGACGGCGGAGCACGTGCGCGAGGACATCTTCTTCTACGAAGGGAACACTCACCTTCCCATGGAGCAGCACGCGTCGCTGGCGCAGTGGTCCACCGATGGAAAGGTCACGGTGTGGTCCAGCACGCAGACGCCGCATTACCTGCACCGTGCACTGGCGAAAGTCCTCGAGATGGATCCGGCGTATATCCGCGTGATCGCCACGCCCAACGGCGGCGGCTTCGGCGGCAAGTCCGACCCGTTCGGACACGAGATCGTGGTAGCGGCGCTGGCGCGGAAGACGAAACGCCCGGTGAAGATCGCGCTCACCCGCGAAGAGGTGTTCTACTGCCACCGCGGACGTCACCCCGTGCTCATGTGGATCCGCACAGGCGTGAAGCGCGATGGCAGCATCGTCGCGATGGATTTCAAGTCGTTCCTCGATGGCGGCGCGTACGGTTCGTACGGCGTCGCCAGTGCGTACTACACCGGCGCGCTGCAGACCGTCACTTACGAAGTGCCCGCGTACCGCTTCCGCGGCGCGCGCGTCTTCACGAACAAGCCGCCGTGCGGCCCCAAGCGCGGCCACGGCACTCCGCAGCCGCGCTTCGCCGTGGAATGCCAGCTCGACCGGATCGCGGAAGATCTCGAGCTCGACCCGGCGGAGATGCGGCGGCGCATCCTGCAGCCGGCCGAAAGCGTCACCGCGAACTGGCTTCGCATCGGCTCGATGGGACTCGGTCGCTGCATCGACGCCGTGACGAAAGCGAGCGGCTGGAAGGAGCGCTTCCGCAAGCTCCCCTTCGGCCGCGGGCTCGGCATCGCATGCTCCTCTTACATCACCGGTGCCGGGCTTCCGATCTACTGGAACTCGATGCCGCATTCGAGCGTGCAGCTCAAGCTCGACCGCTCGGGCGGAGTGGCGGTCTTCTGCGGCAGCATCGACATAGGTCAGGGTTCGGATTCGGTGCTCGCCTACATCGTGGCCGAAGTGCTCGGCATCGATCCGCTCGACATCCGCGTCGTCACCGGCGACACGGATCTCACGCCGATCGACCTGGGCTCCTACTCCTCGCGCGTCACGCTGATGACGGG
>JBIQLU010000034.1:26732-28389 GCA_044463985.1 Gemmatimonas aurantiaca
GGTGTGGGGCCATCGCCGGCGTACTCGTACTCGTGCGCAGTGGCGGAGGTGGAGGTGGATCCGGAAAGCGGAATCGTGCGCGTGCCGAAAGTCTGGATCGGCCACGACCTCGGCCAGGCGATAAATCCGCTGCTCGCCGTGGGCCAGGTGGAAGGCTCCGTGTACATGGGGCTCGGCGAGGCGCTGATGGAGGAGATGACCTACCGCGACAAACAGCGGCACGTGGTGCACCACCATCCGAGCATGCTCGAGTACAAGAGCATCACCACGCACGAGATGTGCGACATCGAGACCTTCCTCATCGAGGATCCCGACCCCAACGGACCGTTCGGCGCGAAGGAAGTGGGCCAGGGGCCGCTGCTGCCGATCCCGCCCGCCGTGGCAAATGCCGTGTACGACGCAGTGGGCGTGCGCGTCGACGAAGTCCCGATCTCGCCGCACGCCGTGCTGCGCGCGCTGAAGGAAAAGATGCGTGGCAAGCCGCCGCGCCACGGTCCCACTCGCATCCCCGACTACGCCTTCCCCGCGCCTGCGCGAATACTCACACCGGCGCAGGGCGGCACCGGCCGCGAGGCCGACGAGCGCGCGCACAGCGAAGTGGGAGGCGAGGGCTGATGCTGAGACTTCCACGATTCGACTATCTGGAGCCGGGAAGCATCGCGGATGCAGTCGGAATGCGCGCGAGCGCGGGCGACGACGCGATGTACGTCGCGGGCGGCACGGATCTGTATCCGAACATGAAGCGACGGCAGCAGACGCCACACACCGTGATCTCCCTGGCCAGGATTCCGGAGCTCTCGACCATCAACGGAAGCCCCGAGAGCGGCGTGAGCGTGGGAGCCGGCGTCACGCTCACTACACTCGCACGCCACCCGCTCATCACGGAGCACTACCCAGCGGTCGCGCGCGCCGCGCATCTCGTGTCCACGCCGCTGCTGCGGAACATGGGGACCATAGGCGGGAATCTTCTGCTCGACACGCGCTGCAACTATTACGACCAGACTTACGAGTGGCGGCGGGCGATCGACTTCTGCATGAAGAAGGACGGTCACATCTGCTGGGTGGCGCCGTCCAGCCCGCGCTGCTGGGCCGTGCAGTCGTCGGACGGCGTACCGGTGGCGGTGGCGATCGGCGCGGAGGTCACGCTGGCGAGTGGCCGCGGCGAGCGGCGCATCCCGGCGGCGGCGCTCTACGACAACGATGGCATGCGTTACCTCACGAAGGAGCCGGACGAACTTCTGGTGGGCTACCACCTCCCGCCGCGCGGGCGCTGGCGCGCGACGTACCAGAAGCTGCGGCGGCGCGGCTCGTTCGACTTCCCGGTGCTGGGGGTGGCGGCGCGAGTCGACTTCGAGGAAGACGGATCGGTGCGGGGTGCGCGGATAGTGCTCGGTGGCGTCGCCTCGTACCCGATGGAGATCCCGGAGGCGGCTGAGGCGATCGTGGGCACCAGGCTGGAGGAGAGTGCGATAGGCGCGGCCGCCGACGCGGCCTACCGCCCTGCGAAGCCGATGGACAACACCGACTTCACGCTGGCGTGGCGGAAGGAAATGGTTCGGGTGTACGTCCAGCGCGCGTTGGAGGAGCTGGCCGACGGGGTCAGGCACCCGATGTAGAGTCCTTGGGAGGAGAGGTGCCCGAGGCTCTACATCGGGTG
>JBIQLU010000035.1:0-4296 GCA_044463985.1 Gemmatimonas aurantiaca
TGCGCGGAGCCCTGGAAGAGCATGTGCTCGAAGAGGTGGGCGAAGCCGGTGCGCCCGGCACGTTCGTTGGCGGAGCCCACATGATACCAGAGGTTCACGGCGACGATGGGCGCGGTGTGATCCTCGGAGAGCGTAACGAAGAGTCCGTTAGCGAGCCGGTAGCTTTCGATGGGTATGCGCATGCTTCAAAAGTGCGTGCGATGACTGGAGTGGAGGAAGGGTGATTTTCGATGAAAGTGCGCCGGCCGACGCACGCGCTTGACACCTTTCGTTCGAGCGATCCATACTGGCGATGCGACTCCGGCGCCGCGAGGGAACTTTCGAGCGAGCCGGAGCGTTGATGTGGCTCGGCGTCCGGCGCGGGCCGGGCCCGCCGACATGCGACGCTCGTGATCGGCGTGAGTGGTACCGAACTGGCTGTATGAGCGTTCGCGAGTGTTTCGTACACGAAGCATTCCACGCGATCGCGTGACTGTTGTATAACCACATCCTGTCGGAGGAAACGACCATGGCAGCGGATTTCTTCATTGGCGAGTCGCTCGTCGGCGACGGCAACGAGGTTGCACACATCGATCTCATCATCGGATCGAAGTCGGGACCGGCTGGCCAGGCGTTCGTCGACGGACTCTCGAAGCAGCGCGAGGGCCACTCCACGCTGCTGGCGGTCGTGACCCCCAATCTTCCCGCGAAGCCCGACACCATCCTCTTCAACAAGGTCACCATCAAGGGCGCAACGCAGGCCGTGCAGATGTTCGGCCCGGCACAGGCGGCCGTCGCGCGTGCGGTGGTGGATTCGGTGAAGGAAGGGGTCATCCCGCGCGACAAGGTCGACGACTACTGCATACTCGTTGGCGTGTTCATCCACTGGGATGCGAAGGACGACCAGAAGATCTTCGACTACAACTACACCGCCACGAAGGAGTCCATCGCGCGTGCCCTGAAGGGACAGCCGAAGCTCGATGACATCCTGAAGAACGAAGCCACCGCGAAGCACCCGTTCGCGGGCGGCGCGGAAGGGAAGTGAGAGAGAGCAGGTAGCAGACGGCAGAAAGCAGAGGACTGCTTTCTGCCGTCTGCTTCCTGCCACTCCTCCGGTTTCATCACTCTCGCTCCACCCCACGATGAAAAAACTCCTCCTCCAGCTCGACTCCTCCAGGCACCCGAGCGTGTTCGACGCCATCGTCGCATTCGACGCGGGCGCGGATGAACTGCTGAGTCGAGGTGGTGTGGAGATGGACGACGTACGCGACATGGTGCACGGCTGCATCTTCACGCGCGGGCCGAAGGAGTTGAAGAACACCGCGCTGTTCATCGGCGGCACCGACATGAGCAAGGGCGAGAAGTTGCTCGCCGCCGCACAGAAGGCGGTGTTCGGCAACTTCCGCGTCTCGATGATGCTCGACTCGAATGGATCGAACACCACCGCGGTCGCGGCCGTCGAGAAGATCTCGCGCGCGGTGGGCGATGCGAAGGGGAAGCGCGTTCTCGTCACGGCGGGCACGGGGCCAGTCGGCATGCGCGCGGCGGGGCTCTTCGCGAAAGCCGGGGCCAACGTCACAATCACTTCGCGCAAGCCCGAGGAAGGCGAGCGCGTTCGCAAGGCGATAGCCGATCGCTTCGGTGGCGATGTCCATGCTGTAGCGATGCCGGACTCCTCCACGGCCGGTCGCATCATCGACGACGTGAAGCCGGAGATTCTTCTCAACACCGGACCGGCCGGGATCACACTCGTCCCCCGCGATGCATGGGCCGGCAAAGCTGGCCTGGTCGTAGCCTGCGATCTCAACGCCGTTCCGCCGCTCGGCATCGAAGGGATAGAAGTCGGCGACAACGGCGAGAAGCGCGACGGCATCACCACCTTCGGCGCGCTCGGTGTGGGCGGCTTCAAGATGAAGGTGCACAAGCGGTGCATCGCCCGCCTCTTCGAGTCGAACGACGCAGTGCTCGACGCCGAATCGATCGCCGAGGTAGCGCGGGCGATCGAATGACCGCGAGCGACGGAGCCAGGTCAGCCGCGCTCCCCGCTGCATCGCCATGAAGACGCTCGGCATCGACCCCGGTACCGTCACGATCGACGTCTGCGGCCTCGACGACGAGAGCGTATTTCTCGACCGCGCGTTCCCAACCGAAGAAGTCGCCCGCGACCCGGCCGCGTTCGTCGAACTGGTTCGGCAGGCCGACGCGCGGCTGATAGCCGGCCCGTCCGGCTATGGCGTTCCTCTGGTACGCGTGGAAGAGGTGAGCGACGAAATGCTCAGGGTGGCCTTCCTCGCGCGCGCCGGCGATGATGGCGGAATCATGGGCATGCGCTCGCTCGTGCGCGCTCTCGCCGCCGCTGGCCTCCCCGTCGTCCTGACTCCAGGCGTACTGCACCTTCCGTCCGTCCCCGAGCATCGCAAATTCAACCGCGTGGACATGGGCACCGCCGACAAACTCTGCGCCGTGGCGCTCGGCGTGCACTCGCAGATGCGCCTGCATCGATGCGCGCCGAGCGAGGTGTCGTTCATCCTTCTCGAGCTGGGCGGCGCGTTCACGGCGGCCATTGCCGTGCGCGACGGGATGGTGGTCGACGGTATCGGCGGAACGTCGGGGCCGATCGGCGGTCGCTCTGCCGGCGCGCTGGACGGCGAGGTCGCCTTTCTCGCTGGCGAGATCAGCAAGTCGCTCCTCTTCAGCGGCGGGCTCGCTACGGTACTGGGCGACGGGTCCGACATCTGGGACCGCCTCGATGATCGTACCGACGCCCGTGCGCGCGCGGCGCGCGAAGCCTTCATCGAAGGCGCGGTGAAGGCAGCGGCGGCGCTCACCGTATCGGCACCGAACCCGCGCGAGATTCTCCTTTCGGGCCGGGCCGTGCGCAACGGCGGCATCGAGCCCGAGCTCACGGAGCGACTCGGCCGCTTCGCGCCGGTACGGCTGCTGAAGGGCTCTGCGCGCGTAGCGAAGCAGGCAGCGGAGGGTGCCGCGCTCATCGCCAACGGCCTCGCTGGCGGGGCGTGCGCGGAGCTCGTGTCCACGCTCGGCATCCGCGACGCACGCGGGAGCGTGCTCGACCATCTGCATGTAATCACTCCCGAGCGGGCGCGCGAGCGGCTGGGGCTGCAATGAGCATGAGGACCCGCATATCCACGGCGGAAGTTGTAGTCGCCCCCTCGAATCGGGCGCATGTGAAGCGCGTCCTGCTCGCGGGAATCTCCACGCGCGCGATGGCCGAGTCGGCGGTGCGCGCGGGGTACCAGGTACTCTCGGTGGACGCGTACGCCGATCGCGACAACGTTGCTTCACCAGCGCTCTCTCTGCGTCGCGACTTCGGCGTCGAGTATTCCCCGCGCGCGCTCGCCAACGCCGTCGCGCAGATCGACTCTGGCTGCGACGCCGTGTGCTACGGCTCCGGCATGGAGAACCACCCGGATGCCGTGTCGCTCCTCGCATCGCGCGCTCCGCTCTGGGGAAATCCTCCGCATGTGCTGCGGCGCGCGCGGAACGCAGTCGCGCTCTCCCGGCTCCTTCGCAAGCGACTCGGCATCGGCGCGCTAGCGCGCGCGAGCGCGGCGGACTCGTCGCGGGACTGGCTCATGAAGCCGCGCGCTTCGGGGGGCGGCCACGGGATCTCCGAGTGGCGGAGCGGCGCCGTGCTCCCGCGCACTCACATTCTGCAGGAGCGCATCCGCGGCACGCCCGGCTCCATCGCCTTCGTGGCGCACGGTGGGCGCGCCCACCCATTTGCGATCTCGCGGCAGCTCGTAGGCGAGGCGCACTTCGGCGCCTCGGGCTTCCAGTACTGCGGCAGCATCATGTCGGCACTTCCGAGGTCGGTGATCGACATCGCCACCGATACCGCGCAAATCCTGGCCGAGGAATTCGCGCTCGCCGGCGTCGCGGCGCTGGACTTCGTACAGACGGCTGACGGGGTCCCACATGCCATCGAGCTCAACCCGCGCTACTCCGCGTCCATGGAGCTGGCCGAGCGCGCCTTCGGCTACCCGGTCTTCGCGGCGCACGCTCTCGTCTGCACTGCAGCCCTGTCCGGAGCCGCCGCTCCGGCACTTCCTTCGCTCGACCTCGCTCTCGCGCTCCGCTCGTCCGGTGCCATCGGAAAGGCCATCCTCTTCGCCCCCTCCGACCTGAAGATGCCCGATACCGAACCATGGCTCGCCGATCCCGACGTGCGCGACGTCCCGCACACCGGCGAAACCATTCCGCGCGGGCACCCAGTGTGCACCATCTTCGCCACGGCGGGGGATGACCCCTCGTGTCATATGATGCTCGTGAGGAAGGCGGCGGCGATGTATGATG
>JBIQLU010000035.1:4396-11097 GCA_044463985.1 Gemmatimonas aurantiaca
GATGACCCCTCGTGTCATATGATGCTCGTGAGGAAGGCGGCGGCGATGTATGATGTGATGCGGAAGACAGGCGGCAGAGAGCAGAGGGCAGACGGCAGGAACTGCGCACTGCACTCCGCCACTTCCATTCGCGGGCTCTCGCCGTTCCTGCCGTCTGCCGCCTGCTGTCTGCCGCCTGTCGTCCCCCCCCTATCCCACACCCGACCTTGACCCTCCCCTTCTCCACCTGCCTCGGCTGCGGCTGCGCGTGCGACGACATCCGTGTCGTGGTGCGCGAGGAGGAAGGAGTGCTGCGCATCGTGGAGGCGCGGAACGCGTGCGAGTTGGGGCGTGCGTGGTTCGGGGATGGTGTGGTGAGCAGTGAGATACGCGTGCACGGAGAGGACGCCTCGATCGATGAGGCACTCGACGCTGCCGCGGAGTTGCTCGGCGCGGCGAAGCGTGTTCTGGTATATCTCGCGCCCGATTCGACGTGCGAGGCGCAACGCGCGGCCGTGGCGCTCGCCGATCATCTGCACGGCGTGGTGGACGACATCACCTCATCCACCGCCGCCGGCGGCGTGCTCGCGGCGCAGCGGCGCGGGCGACCCACGGCGTCGCTCGGCGAGATCCGCAACCGCGCCGACCTGCTCGTGTTCTGGGGAGTCGATCCTGCGGTGCGCTACCCGAGGTTCTTCTCGCGCTACGCGCCCGAGCCGGAAGGGATCTACGTGCCCGGTGGAAGGCGCGATCGCACCGTGATCGCCATCGACATCGGCGACGAGCGCGGACCGGCGGATGCCGACGTGCGAATCGCAATCGATCCGGATGTCGAGCAATCGGAACTGGCGCGGCTCAGCGCGGCAACGCTCGCCGGCTCGAACGGCGCGGCGGAAGTCGGCGGCGCGCTCGCCGCGCTCTCTCCGCGCTTCGACTCGGCGCGCTACGCCGCTATCGTGTACGACGCCGAGCCTCCCGTGCCTTCGGGCGCCGTGAGCACGGCCGATCGTTCGTGGCGCGCCGAGGCGATCGTGCTCCTGGCGCAGCAGCTCAACGCGCGTATCCGCTGCTCGCTCGTGCCGCTTCGTGCCGGTGGAAATCGCAATGGCGCCGAGGCCGTTCTCACGTGGCAGACGGGCTATCCGATGACCGTCGACTTCTCGCGCGGCGTACCGCGCTACCGGCCCGACGAGCCGAGTGCATCGCTCATCGCGCGCGGCGCAGTGGATGCAATCGTGGTGGTCGGCAACGTGCGCGCCGAGGGAATTCCACCCATGGATGGCGTACCGCGCGTGTCGATAGGACCGTGGGCGAGCGGCGCGGAGCCCGCAGCGGAGATAGCGATCGATACCGGGGTCGCGGGAATTCACGAGGGAGGAATGGCCTTCAGGATGGACGACATCCCGTTGCCACTCCGGCCCGTCTTTCCCGGTGAGTCGCCCTGGCCGGACAGTGCAGCCATAGTAGCCGCGCTCGACGCGAGGATATGCGCGCGCGCAGCGGAGGTGCTGCGCTGATGGCGCTTCGCATCACGGGCGGCGAGGTCTACGACCCCGCCAACGGCGTCGGCGGAGCGGTGCGCGACATCTGCATCGATGGCGGCAGCATCGTCGAGTCGCTCCCCGACGATGCGCCGCGCCTCGATGCGCGCGGGATGGTAGTGATGCCGGGCGGTATCGACATCCACGCGCACATCGCCGCGAGCAGCGTGAATCTCGGTCGCAGACTGCTCCCCGAAACTCACACATCCGACCCGGTGCGCGCGCCCGATCTGGTCGACGGCACCGGCCGCTCCGGCAGCGGCGGCACGATTCCCAGCACTTTCACCACCGGCTACCGCTACGCGGGACTGGGCTACACCACGGTTTTCGACGCCGCAGTGGCGGCCGTGGCCGCGCGCGACACCCACGCGCAGCTCGATGACACTCCGATCATCGATGCCGGCTTCTTCGTCCTGATGGGGAACGACGACTACCTGCTCCGCCAGATCGCGGCCGGAGAGCGCGAGCGTGCACGCGACTACGCGGCCTGGCTGCTGCGCGCGACTGGCGGCTACGCCATCAAGGTGGTGAACCCGGCAGGCGTCGAGCTCTGGAAGCGCAACGTGCGAGTGGTGAACGGAATCGACGACGCGACGCTGGGTGAAGGACTCACGCCGCGCGCGATCCTCGAAACGCTCGCCGACGCCGCGAACGAGCTGCATCTCCCACACCCCGTCCACATCCACTGCAACAACCTCGGCGTTCCCGGCAACGTGGCCACGACGCTCGAGAGCATGGAGGCGCTCGGTGGACGCCGTGCGCACTTCACGCATCTGCAGTTCCACGCGTACGACGGCGGCGAGGGAAAGCCGTGGTCGTCGGGTGCACGGCGTATCGCCGACTATATGGCGTCGCACCCCGAAGTCACCGGCGATGTGGGACAGGTGATGTTCGGACCGGCCACCACGCTCACCGCCGACGGAGCGGTGGAGTATCTGCTGCACGCGAGCAGCGGCCGCAAGTGGGTGAACTCCGACATCGAGGTGGAGACCGGCTGCGGCGTAGTGCCGTACGAGTACCGCGACAAGCTCGCGGTTTCGGCGCTGCAGTGGGCGGTGGGGCTCGAGCTCTTCCTGCTGTCGAGCGATCCGTGGCGCCTGGTCCTCTCCACCGATCATCCGAACGGCGGCTCGTTCATGAGCTATCCGGAGCTGATCCGGCTTCTCATGGACAGCGCGTATCGCAAAGACCGGCTGTCTCGCGTCAATCAGAAGCTGCTCACAGGGAGCGCGCTCCTCGATGGTCTCGATCGCGAGTACACCCTCGAGGAGATCGCGATCATCACGCGCGCCGGACCAGCGCGGCAGCTCGGTCTCGTGAACAAGGGCCACCTCGGTGCCGGTGCTGACGCCGACATCACCATCTACTCGCGCTCGGAGAACTTCGCCGAGATGTTCAGCACGCCGAGATACGTGTTCAAGAGCGGCACTCTCGTGGTGGACGAGGGACAGCTCCGCCGCGCGCCGGAGGGGAAGCGACTGCAGGTACAGCCCGAGTACGACGACGCCGTGACGCGCGACCTGGAGCGCTGGTTCGAGCGGTACGCGTCGATTTCCTTCGCGAACTATCCCGTCGCCGGAGCAGTACGGCCAACGCCGGAGCGCTGAACGTGGAGATCCGCGGCGTCACCATAGACGATACGTTCGCCGAGGCGTTCGGGATGCGCGGTGCGCGCGTGATCATCACCGCGGCCACGGAAAAGTGGGCGCGCACCGCCGCGCTCGAGCTCACCGGCTTCGCCACATCGGTGATCGCGTGCAAGGTCGAGGCGGGAATCGAGCGCGACCTCGCGCCCGACGAGACTCCCGACGGGCGCCCCGGCATCAGCACGCTCCTCTTCACCATGGACTCGGCGAGCCTGGTGAAGCGCCTCATCGAGCGCATCGGTCAGACCGTGCTGACGTGTCCCACCACCGCGTGCTTCGACGGACTCCCAGACGCGCCCGAACGGATGAGCGTGGGACGGCCGCTGCGTACATTCGGCGACGGCTTCCAGGCGAGCAAGGTGATAGCGGGCGTGCGCTACTGGCGCATCCCCGTGATGGAGGGCGAGTTCCTCGTGCAGGAGGAGTTCGGCAAGGTGAAGGGCGTGGGCGGCGGCAACTTTCTCATCCTGGCCGAGAGCGAGAGCGCGGCGCTCGCGGCGGCGGAGCGCGCGGTGGAAGCGATGCGCGGCTCACCCGGCGTGATCCTCCCCTTCCCCGGTGGAATCGTGCGCAGCGGGAGCAAGGTGGGATCGAAGCGCTACAAGGGAATGATCGCGACGACGAACGACGCGTTTTCACCCACGCTGCGCGCCGTGACGAAGAGCGAGCTTCCCGAGGGTGTGAACTCCGTGTTCGAGATAGTGCTCGATGGCGTGGACGCGAAGTCCATCGCCGACGCGATGCGCACGGGAATCGACGCGGCGTGCACCGCCGGCGTACTGCGCATCACCGCGGGCAACTACGGCGGCAAGCTCGGCCCGCACCACTTCCACCTGCACGAGATCATGGGACCGGCGGGGTCAGGCACCTGATGTAGAGGTCCCGGCTGCGTTGCAGCCGGGACCTCTACATCAGGTGCCTGACCCCGTCGGTCCCGCGAGAGCCGCTGCCACTCGCTCGCCCGCGCGTCCGTCCCATCCCTCCGGCCGCCGCGCACCGTTCGTCCGCGCCGCAGCGCGCACCAGCGCCGGGAGCGTGTCGGGATCCTGCACCAGGCGGTTCGTGCCTTCCGTGATCGTGATCGGCCGCTCGGTGTTCGGTCGCAGCGTCAGACAGGGAACGCCGAGCGCCGTCGTCTCTTCCTGCAGCCCGCCGGAATCCGTGACCACCACGTGCGCGCCGCTCACGAGATCGAGCATCTCCGGATACGCGAGCGGCTCGAGCAGCTCCACGCCGCCCATGTCGAGCGCGAGGTCGTTCAACCGCTGTCGCGTGCGCGGATGCACGGGAAATATCACGCGCCGCTCGCTCGCCACTTCCGCCAGCGCGCCCGCTATCGCGCGCAGCCGCTCGGGCACATCGACGTTGCTCGGCCTGTGCAGCGTCACCGCCACCGCCTCGCTCTCGGCGACGCCGAGCCGGTCGCGGAAGCCGCTGCGCTTCGCCGCGTCGAGCGAATAGAAGAGAGTGTCGATCATGACGTTCCCCACGAACACGATCTCGTTCTCGGGCTCGCCCTCGGCGCGAAGCGTGGCGTCGGCGTCGCGAGAAGGCGTGAGCAGCAGATCCGCCAGCCGGTCGGTCACGATCCGGTTGATCTCTTCCGGCATCGTACGATCGTTGCTGCGCAGCCCCGCCTCCACGTGCGCGACCTTCACTCCGAGCTTGGAAGCGACGATCGCCGCCGCCATGGTGGAGTTCACGTCGCCGTACACCACGAGCCAGTCGGGCTTCTGTTCGACGAGCACCGGCTCGATCCCCGTCATCACGCGCGCCGTCTGCACCGCGTGGCTCGCGCTCCCCACACCGAGGTTGATGTCGGGTGCGGGGATGCCGAGGTCCCGGAAGAAGGCTTCGGAGAGCGATTCGTCGTAGTGCTGCCCCGTGTGCACCACCACCTGATCGAGGCCGATGGCGCGCGCGGCGCGGTGCACGGGCGCGAGCTTGGGGAAATTGGGGCGCGCACCCACTACATGCAGAAGCTTCACTGGGAATTCAATTGCGGGGGGAATCGGCGGAGCATCGATGCGCACTGAGACGCACGAAGCGCGACGCGGTCACGTACGCTATCCGGGCAGGAGCGTGGAATCAAGGACGATTCGGAACGGTCTTCTGGCCCTGCACTTTTCGGAGCGCTATGATTTCAGCTTCGAGGGCGCGATCCTTGCCCGACTCGTTTACATACATGAGCGACTCCATCACCCTCACACTCCGCTCCGCGCCAGACGCGATCGTCGAAGCCGATTCGATCGTGCCCGACCGGTTCGCGACTCTCTCCACTGCGGACATCGCACGCCTCCCGCTCTGGAGCGGCCGCGAGCAGATCGCGCTCGGCGACCTCTTCGAGGTCCACGGCGAGCGCTCGGCAAGCGTGCAACTCGAGGGCGACCTCTCCCGCGTGGACGCGCTCGGCGCCGCGATGTCCGGTGGCGAGCTCACTGTGACGGGGAACGTGGGCCGCTACGCCGGCTCACGCATGAGCGGCGGGGTGTTGCGCATCGAGGGGAGCGCCGGTGATGGCGTCGGTCTCGAGATGTCTGGCGGTCGAATAGAGATAGCCGGTGATGCCGGCGATCGCGTGGGGGCCGCCCGACTCGGCGCGTCGAAGGGGATGCTCGGTGGCGAGATCCTGGTAGGCGGAAAGGTCGGCGCGGAAGCGGGGACACGGATGCGCCGCGGCATGATCGTATGCTCCGGCGCGGGCGACCGCACCGGCGAAGCGATGATCGCCGGCAGCGTCATCGTGCTGGGAGACACCGGAAACGAAACCGGCCGCTACAACAAGCGCGGAAGCATCGTGGTGCTCGGCAAGGCTGGAATCCCGACCAGCTACGGCTTCGCGTGCACGTATCGGCCGCCCCACGTCGCGCTCACGCTGCGCTACCTGCGCTCCGCGCACGGAATCGAGATCGCCGACGAGTGCGTGGGCGGTCTCTATGGCCGATACTCCGGCGACCTCTCGACGCTCGCTGGCGCGGGTGGCGAGATACTTCAGTGGGCGGGCACCGCATGACCGATCACGCATCCTCCGCAGCATCATCGGACACCGCTATGAAGCAGCCGGCCGCGTACGACGATCTCCACCTCAACGAGCGCGCCTGCGTCATCGCTGACGAGCTCGAATCGCGCGCCGCCGAGCTGCGCATCGCCGTCACACGCCTCCCTTCCGGCGCCCGAGTGCTGGATGCCGGCGTGAACGCGCCGGGCGGAATCGGCGCCGGCATCGGCCTCGCGCGCCTCTGCATGTCCGGCTTGGGGGATATTAGTACCACTTCGCTACTAATTGGCGACACGCCGTACGCGGGGATCCGCGTGTGGAGCGATCACCCCACCGTCGCATGCATGGCATCGCAGTACGCGGGGTGGGCGCTCCAGGTAGAGAAGTACTTCGCGATGGCTTCCGGCCCGCTGCGTGCAGTGGCGCGCGTGGAGACCGAGCTCTTCGACAAGCTCGGTTACAAGGAACGGGCCGATCGCGGCGTGCTCGTGCTCGAGGGTCGCAAGCTGCCGGACGATGCCGTCGCGAAGTACGTGG
>JBIQLU010000035.1:11197-16175 GCA_044463985.1 Gemmatimonas aurantiaca
GTGCTCGTGCTCGAGGGTCGCAAGCTGCCGGACGATGCCGTCGCGAAGTACGTGGCCGGGAAGGCCGACATCGATCCTGCGGCGATCACCTTCGCGATCGCTCCTACCGCGTCGCTGGCGGGCGGCATCCAGGTGGTAGCGCGCTCGCTCGAGACCGGACTCCACAAACTGGAAACTCTCGGCTTCGACGTGCGGCGCGTCGTGAGCGGGATGGGTGCGGCCCCGATTCCGCCCGTTGCGAAGGATGACCTGCACGCCATCGGCCGCACGAACGACTGCATCCTCTACGGCGGCGAAGCGCGTTTCACCATCGACGCGAGCGATGACGAGCTGCAGGACCTCGCGCGCCGGCTCCCGGCATCGTCTTCGGCTGACTACGGCACCCCTTTCCTCGATATCTTCCAGCGCTACGGCGGCGACTTCTACGCGATCGACAGACTGCTCTTCAGCCCTGCCGAGGTATGGATCACCAGCGCTACTTCGGGTCGGACGTTCCACGGGGGAAAGCTCGGCCCTGCCGTGCTGAGGAAATCGCTGCTCGGCTGACGGGCCAGCCCGCGCGGCGAGCCGAACGATGAAAGTTCCGATCCTTTCCTCCCGAACCGGATGGCATACCGGCGAGCTGCTGCGGGCGCTCGCGGAGCGCGGCCACGAGGGAGTGACGCTCACGTACGAAGCGCTCGTGGCCAGACTCGGCAGCCGGCACGAGCTCGACTCCGGATCCGAAGCTCTGATGGATGCGCCCGCGCTGCTCGCGCGCATCGTACCCAACGGCTCGCTCGAACAGATCATCTACAGAGTCGACGCGCTGCACTGGCTCGAGGATGCAGGCGTGACGGTGATGAATTCTCCACGCTGCATCGAGCGCACCGTGGACAAGTTCTACACTTCGGCGATCCTGCAGCGCGCAGGGCTCCCCACACCGGAGACGGTGGTGTGCGATTCGTTCGATCAGGCCATGGATGCGTATCGCGCCATGGGCGACGTGATCGTCAAACCGCTCTTCGGCTCCATGGGACTCGGCATGGTGCGCGTTGGCGACGAGGAGAGCGCATGGCGCGTGTTCCGCGCCGTCGAGGCGATCCGCGGCGTCTACTATCTTCAGCGCGCGGTGGGTCGCGCTGGTGATGGAGACGCGCGCGACGTGCGAGCCTTCGTCGTTGGCGACCGCGTGCTCGGCGCCATCGAGCGGCGGGCGCCGACCGGCGGATGGCGCACGAACGTCGCGCGCGGCGGCACGGCTCACCCGTTCGAGCTGCCGAGCGATTGGTGCGCGATGGCGCTGCGCGCCGCGCGCGCGGTGGGCGCCGAGTACGCCGGAGTGGACCTGCTCCCCGCGAACGACGGCGGCGTGTACGTGCTCGAGGTGAACGGGATCCCCGGCTGGCGCGGTTTCCAGACGGCGACGTCGATCGACGTGGCTGCGGCGATCGTGGATCATCTGCTCGGCATCATCCCGTCCAGGGCGTGACCCACGCGGACGACGTCGCCACGGCAGCCCAGCTCGCGTGTCTGCTGGAGGCGAGCGCACCGAAGCCCGGCAACGTGTCACCGGGCCGCGACTTTCACGACACTCGCTACGAGGACTTCCTCGCCAGCGCTGCGGCCATCGGCCCGGCGTTCGCCGGCGCGGGCGATGCCACGCTCGGCGCGACGATCCTCGAGTCCATCCGCGCGACGGCGTGCTGGACGCGCTCCAACACGAACCTCGGCATCGTGCTCCTGCTCGCACCACTGGCGCACGCTGCGCACGGGGCCCGCCGCGCCCGCTCCACCATCCGCGAGGCGGTGGCGCGCGTGCTCCGCTCCACGACAGTGCGCGATGCGGCCGATGTGTACGAGGCGATCCGCATCGCGAGCCCGGCCGGTCTCGGAAGCGTGGAGGACGAGGACGTGGCGTCGGCGCCGAGCGTGGCGCTGCGCGAGGCGATGGCACTCGCCGCGGAACGCGACGGAGTCGCGCGCGAGTACGCCACCGACTTCGCCGTCACCTTCGAGGTCGGCGCTCCGGCACTCGCGCGCGCACGGCGCGATGGACTCGAGTGGGGTGATGCCGTGGTGGAGTGCTACCTGCAACTACTGGCCGCGGCGCCGGACACGCACATCGCCCGGAAACTTGGGGGCGACGCAGCCGTTGATGTAACGGAGAGAGCGCGCGCCGTAGTCGAGGCGGGTGGCGTTCGCACGACCGCAGGACGCGACAGTATCGCGCTGCTGGACCGACAGTTGCGCGATTCACGCAACAGTCGCAACCCCGGAACCACCGCAGACCTCACGGCGGCGGCGATCTACGCCGTACTGCTGGAGGAGCGACACGAACCGAGCCACGATGGGAATCGCTGAGGACATGGAACCGATGAGCATGGATCGCGAGTTCAGAGTGAGCGTCACGAAAGACTATCTGGTCTTCGCATCGGCGCATTTCATCACGTTCGCGGGCCACCGCTGTGAGTCGCTGCATGGACACAACTACAGAGTCGGCATCACCATCGAAGGGCACCTGGACGAGCAGAGCTGGTACGTGCTCGATTTTTCCGAGGTGAAGCGGATAATGCGGCGCTACTGCGATGAGATCGACCACAAGGTGCTCCTTCCGCTGCAGAATCCGAAGGTGCAGGTGGAGGAGCGCGACGACTTCGTGCACGTCGCCTACCAGGGAAACCCGCGCTACGTATTCCCCCGCTCCGACTGCGCACTGCTACCCATCCCCAACACCACTGTGGAGATGCTGGCGCGCTATCTCGCTCACCGCGTACGCGGCGAGCTCGCGGAGCACGGGCTGAAGAACCTTACGGGATTGGAGCTCGAGGTGGAGGAGAATTTCGGCCAGTCCGCCACCTACAGGGAGCTACTCAAGTGATTGGATTGGACGTCTGAGTGATCGAGAGGTCAGGTAATGCCAGTTTTTTCTCCCCTGCTCGCCGCGGCCGCGGCGGTATACATCGCATCGACGACGCCGGCGCCGCGCGCGCCGCTATGGACGACTGGTGACACGGCATCGAGCAGTACTGCGGTCGCGAGTTCGGTCGGCGACTCCGCCACCGGGTTTCCCGAAGCGCGAATGCGCATCACCGTCGACAGCGCCAGGTCGCAGATCGTGGTGAGCACCGGCCCGTTCCACCTCCCCGCGCAGCCCGCCGGGATGCAGGGTATGCAGGGTATGCACATGCATGGTCAGCATCAGATGGAAGGGATGGAGGGGATGGAGCATCACACCATGTCGCATTTCATGCGCTTCGACTGGCCCGTCGACGGCTGGCTGCGCGGCTTCCGCGTGGACATGACCGATGCGCATGGCAAGCCACTCCCCGGCAAGCTGCTGCACCATCTCATAGGAGTGAACCTGGACCGGCGCCAGCTCGTGTACCATGCGGTGGAGCGACTCTTCGGCTGGGGCTCGGAGACGGATCCGGTGGAGCTTCCATCGGGACTCGCGGTTCCGCTGAGCGACGGCGAGCATCTGGGGATGTACGCGATGTTCGACAACGAGACCGGCAAGGATGTCGACGCGTATCTGCGTGTCACGATTCCGTACGCGTCGACCAGCAATGGCAAGCATCCCAGGGCGGTGCTCCCTCTGTACATCGACGTGAACAATGTCATCGGCGGTACCACCACGTTCGACGTTCCGCCGGGGAAATCGACGCACAGCTTCGAGTTCGAGGTGCCGACCAGCGTGCGCGTACTGGCGGTGGGTGGTCACATGCACGACTACGGCGAGAGCGTGAGTCTCGAGGACGCCGAGACGGGGAAGGTGCTGGTGAAGCTGAAGGCGAAGCGCGACAAGCAGGGTCGCGTGGAAGGAGTGGGTCGTTTCGTCTTCGGCTACAACACCGACGCGCTGCATCTCGTGGCCGGGCACCACTACCGCGTTGTGAGCGCGTACGACAACCCCAGCGATACGACCGTGAAGGATGGAGGGATGGCGCACATCAACGGAGCCGTGGTGCCGGACGACGTGCGCAAGTGGCCGACGCTCGATCCCAACGACCCGCTGGTGAGGAAGGACATCGCATCGCTCCCCACCGGCGGTGTTCAGACCTCGTCCGCGGACGGCGAAGTGACATCGAGCAGCGACACGGCGAGCAGGTCCAGGACCGACCCCTGACCCACCGGCCCGAGGTGGAGCGCACTCCCGACCAGGGCGGCATCGGCGCCCGCGTCGGCGAGTGCCTGGAGGTCAGCGGCGTGCCGAACCCCGCCGCCAGCCACCAGCTCCACCCCGGGGAGAGCGCGCCGGAGCTCCCGCATCAAATCGACGGGCGGCCCGGAATTCATCCCGACGCGGGCCAGGTCGAGGGCGACGATCGTTTCCATGCCGCACTCCGCCGCGAGCTCAGCGATGGCCAGCGGCCGGAGCTCGCGGAGCGCGGGGTGGGAAGTGAGTGGTGCGCCGGCCCGGAGATCGAGGGAGAAAGCGGTACGGCGATCAGATCGGCGACCAGGCTCCGACCCGCCGCTAATTTTGGGACTGACCGGTCCAATAGCTACCGCGAGCTCGCGGAGCGTTCTGCTCGGATCGTTTCGCGGCGGGATGCTCTCGAGCGCGATAATGATCCTGGTAGCGCCGTCTTCCGCTACCTCGCGCACTCCTTCGATGGTCGCCACGCCGGCGTCGACCCAGACGTCGCTGCCCACGCTGGGGGATGCAGCGAATGCGCTGACGATCTCGCTACGAAGTTCTCGTTGTGGCTTTCCGCCCATGATCGCGTCCAGATCGGCCAGATAGAGCTCGCGCGCAGCAAGGCGCCGACGAAGCGCGCGGGCTATTACGATCGCGTCGCCGGGAGCGTCTGGCGCCAACTGCGACGTGAGTGGCGCGTAGCTGGCGCGATTTCCCGCACGCGCGTGGACAGCCTCGCCATCGAAAACGTCCAGAACCGGAATTATGCGCATCGTCTGAATGCGGGAAGACTGCAGGTTGGCGCGAATCCGCGCACCATCAAGCGCCGCCTGTCACGCCGCACGGAGCACGCCC
>JBIQLU010000035.1:16275-20369 GCA_044463985.1 Gemmatimonas aurantiaca
TTCGTCCTCGCTGCGTTCGAGCACGCCTTCCCTGGCGCCCACATCCACGTCTTCGGCACCGATTGCGCCTTCCACGACATCGCCAGATCGCGCTCGGAGCCTCTCCTCGTCGCTGCATCCAATTGGACCGCTACTGGCGCGCTGGTGGCCAGTAAATGGCCCGACGCAGTGCTCATCGACGTAGGCAGTACCACGACGGACATCATCCCGATCCTGGATGGTGAAGTCGTCGCGCTCGGCCGGACTGACCCCGAAAGGCTCCGATCCGGCGAGCTCCTCTACCTCGGCGCGCTGCGGACTCCCATCGAAGCGATTGTGAACCAGGTCCCGTTCGGCGGGCCCGACGGCGACGAGCCAACCGGCGTGTCCGCGGAGTCGTTCGCCATCGCCGCCGACGTCTACACGTGGCTCGGCGAGCTCGACGAAAGTGGCTACACCGTGCCGACCCCGGACGGGCGCGCGGCTGATCGGAGAGGCGCCCGCGCCCGACTGGCACGGGTCGTCTGCGCCGACGACGAGATGGTGGATGATGACGCGATCGACCGAATCGCACGGCACGCAGCGCGGGTGCAGGCGGAACGAGTGGCACAATCGCTCGAGCGGGTCATCGGCCGTCATCCTTCCATCTCCACGGTGGTTACGGCAGGAGCCGGAAGCTTCATCGCGCGGCGCGCTGCGGGGCTCGTAACGCAAAAATCCCTCACCGCCACCGAGCTCGGCGCCGGCTTCACTCCAGCGGCCGCCGTGGCACTCCTGCTCGATGGGCGGCGCGACGACGCCGGAGCTTCGTCACCCCTCATCATTCCACCGCCCGTTTCGCCGGCGCGGGTTATCGCTACGGTGGTGAAAGTCGGCGGTGCACTGCTCGGGCGCGAGGGGGCGCTACCTATTGTAGTGGAGACGCTGCGTCGAGTGGCGGAACGTGGCGATCCGGTGCTGATCGTCCCAGGCGGGGGACCGTTTGCCGATGTGGTGCGTGGAATAGACGCCGAGTTCGGCGTCCCGGGTGACGCCGCACATTGGATGGCGATCCTGGCACTGGATCAATACGCCGAGCTCCTCGCCTCCCGGATATCCGGCTCCGAAATAGTTCGCACCGAGCGCGAGGCGTACCAAACCATTGCGGCAGGCCGACTTCCGATCATGGCGCCATTCTCGTGGCTGCGCCGAGTGGATCCGCCGGCACTCCCACACTCCTGGGACGTGACCTCCGACAGCATCGCGGCGTGGGTGGCCGGCGAGGTGGGTGCCCGGCGGCTCGTCCTCGCGAAGGCGGTAGGGGTGGGAGTCGAGGCGCTGGTGGACCCGTACTTCGCCCGCGCGCTCCCGCCCGGCGTGGAAGCCCTCATAGTGGAGCCGGCCGAACTGGCACGGACGCTGGGCGTGTTGCCCACACCACCAGAGTGATGCGGCACCGCCGCAACCCGCGGTCGAGTGCGGGGAGTGGTCGGCGCTGTCTGGGGTGATCAGGAACTTTTCGATGCGTGGATGAAAACGTTCCAGCGTATTTCGCCCCTTCCTCCAACCGGGCGCGGCAATTGGATTTGCGCGCCTCCCTTCGTGCAACAAAACGTTACAAGCAATCGAGCGGCGCGGCGTGGTCCCGGCCGGTATGCGCGTTGCCTTCCCCTGGTGCCGTCCAGGGCACGGGCTTCGGGCGCTGGCCTCCGCGATGTCGCGGGGATCACTTTCACAGGGGTCGACGATGACTCGCTCGCGTTCCACTTTCCTCACTCGAATCACGGCGTTCGCGCTCGCCGCGACTCTCGCGGCGTTCACCGCGAGCTGTTCTTCCGACGCGCTTCCCACCGCGCCTTCAGGCCCCGCGGTCCAGCCGCAGACCGATCAGCTCCTCGGTCTTCCCATCGAGGGGATTCTCGATGGAGTGGGCAAGAGGACGGGATCGCTCGGTCAGCTTCTCACGTGTAGGCCGCAGCGCTACGCCTCCGACAGCAAGGTGATCGGGCCGCGCGGCGGCACGCTGCGCATCGGGAAGCACACTTTCGAGGTGCCGGCCGGCGCGCTTCAGAGAAATGTGCGCATCACCGCCGAGGCGCCCGCCGGCAACACCGTGTCCGTGCGCTTCGCGCCCGAAGGTCTGCACTTCGACCGCCGCCACGAGCCGGTGCTCACGCTCGACTACAGCGACTGCGGGCTGGTGCGGAACCTCCTTCCCAAGCGGATCGCGTACACGGACGAGCGGCTCAACATCCTCGATCTTCTGAAGTCGGTCGACAATCTCTTCAAGCATCAGGTCAGCGCGGACATCGAGCACTTCTCGCGGTACGCGGTGGCGTACTGAGAGCAGGCCGATGCCGCGACCGACGATGTCGACCGATTCCTCACCCACGCATCGCGGTGGGAAGCCCGTACGTTTGGCGCTGGTCCCGGATTCCCGGCGTCGGCGTGCGGGTGACCTCCTCGCGCTTGCGCGCAAGCGCGAACGCGAGGGGAATCCCGATGAGGCCACCCAGGCTTACGAGCTTGCAATAGAGCTCGCGGACGAAAACGGCGAGAGCTCTGTGCTCGCCGAGTCGCTGCGACGCCTCGGTGTCGTTCGGCACAACAGGGATGATCAGGCGACCGCGCGCCAGCTTTGTCAGCGCAGCTATGAGGTCGCTTCGGATGCAGGTCACTACCCGCTCGCGGCGGAAGCGCTCAACATTCTGGGCATCATCGAGTTCGAGGCGGGTGCAATCCCCGCCGCACGCGAGATCTACCAGCGCGCGCTGGCGCTCGGCGGCTCCAATCTCGAGCTCCGCGCCAGAATCGAGCAGAACCTCGGCATCCTCTCCAACATCCAGGGCGACCTCCCCGAAGCGCTGCAGCATTATCAACGCTCGCTCGACGCATGTCGCAGCGTGGGCGACGAGCGCGGATGCGCCATCGCATACCACAACCTCGGTATGATCAGTGCCGACCAGCAGCTCTGGGACGACGCCGACGGCTACTTCACTTCGAGCGCGAAGATCGCACGCCGCAATGGCGACGTGCGGCTCGAAGGACTCTGCCTCCTCAACCACTGCGAAGTCCACCTCGCACGCCAGCACTACGACCTCGCGAAGCAGAGCGCCGAGGACGCGCTGGCGATCTTCGACCGCCTCGATGCGCGGCTCGACAAGGCCGACGCGTACAAGGTGCTCGGCGTCGTCTATCGCGACACCGGCCGTCACGCGCTCGCCGAGTCGCGACTGACTGCTGCCATCGACCTCGCAGTGAGCACCGGCTCGGTGCTGAGCCAGGCCGAGGCCACCCGCGAGCTCGCACGACTGTATCAGGCGATGGGCCGCAACCAGGAGGCGCTCACCCTCCTGAACACCGCGCACTCGCTCTTCGAGCATCTCGATGCGCGCGTCGACATGTTCGACGTGCTCGCGAAACGGGCCAGGCTCGAGGACACCTATCTCGCCATCGTCCGCAACTGGGGTCAGTCGATCGAATCGGCGGACAGCTATACGCACGGACACTGCGAGCGAGTCGCCGGCTATGCGCTCGACGTCGCGCGCGAGCTCGGCTTCGATGAGGCGGCGCTCACCACCATCCGGCTCGGCGCTTACCTGCACGACCTGGGCAAGGTGAAGGTGCCGCACGAGGTGCTCAACAAGCCCGGCTCGCTCACGCGCGAGGAGTTCGAGGTGATGCAGATGCATCCCGTGTGGGGAATCGAGCTGCTCGAGAGCGTGGAGTTCCCCTGGGACATCAAGCCGATCATCCGGTGGCATCACGAGAAGTACGATGGCTCCGGGTATCCCGACAGGCTGCGCGGCGATGAGATCCCCGTGAACGCACAGGTCATCTGCATCGTCGACGTCTACGATGCACTCACCACCACGCGCAGCTATCGCAAGGCGCTCGACAAGAGCGAGGCGCTGCGCCGGATGCACGAGTCGAAGCACTGGTGGCGCCCCGACGTGTACGACGCGTTCATGCGCACGGTGGGCGCGGATGCCGACGGCGCGACGAGCGGCACGAACGACGTCGATGCTTGCGCTGATGGCGGAGCGGACCGCATCGTCCGTGGCGAAGCCGCGTAGTCGTTCGACGATCCTCGAACCACAGGCGGGTACGATGCGGAAGATCTCCATTGTCGGCGT
>JBIQLU010000035.1:20469-24571 GCA_044463985.1 Gemmatimonas aurantiaca
TGTCGGCGTACCTGTGCATCGGCTCGGGCATCTACGCGATGGTGACGGGAGCAGGTGGAACCATTCCCCTCTGGCAGCACATAGTCTTTCTTCCACTCAGCCCGGCGCTCGGCGCGCTCGGCGGCTACATCGTGGCGAGACGCCACGATCGCGGTGAGGCGAGGATGGTGGAGGCCACCGTCGGGTAGCCGCCGGGATCCGTGAGCGCCGACCGCCCGGACCACGGGCGCCCTCACGGCCGCGGGAGGCGGCAACCACGATGAATCCCGCAGAAACGATCGACCCGACATCGGATGAACATCACATGCGCCGCTGCATCGAGCTCGCCGGGCGGGCGCTCGATGCCGGCGACGTGCCGGTAGGCGCGATCGTCGTGCGTGGCGATCAGGTGGTCGGCGAAGGGTGGGAGCGCATGCACGCCGACCTCGATCCCGCGGCACATGCTGAAGTCGTGGCACTCCGTGCCGCGTGCGAGGCGCTCGGCACCCTCGACCTTTCCGGGTGCACGCTCTACACCACCGTCGAGCCGTGCATCCTCTGCGCATACGCCACCCGGCAGTCGCGCATCACGCGGGTCGTGTACGGTGTGCGAGCCGGATCGCTCGGCGGTGCCACTGGCCCTTTCCCACTCCTCACCGATGCTGCATCGTTCCCGCGACGTGCGCCGCCAGCCATCACTGCCGGGGTCCTCGCCGCGGAATGCGCGCGGCTTCTGGAAGAACGACGATAGGCGAACGGAGCCGGGGGGCACGGCCGACTCCGGCACTCGGTCTGGAACCCCGCTCGCTCCACTCTGCTTCATGAGAGCATGCTCGTCTTCGAAGTCGCAGTAGCGCTCCTCCTTCTGGGCGCGGTGCTCGCCGCGATCGCCCGGAGGATCGGCACTCCCTACCCCGCGCTCGTCGCGCTCGCCGGCGCAGCACTCGCGCTGGTACCAGGCACACCAACCGTCACGCTCGATCCCGAGCTGGCACTCGCACTGTTCGTGGCGCCGGTTCTGCTCGACGCAGCGTTCGATGCTTCGCCGCGCGACCTGCGCGCCAACTGGCGACCCGTCGTGAGTCTCGCGCTCGGCGCGGTGGTGCTCACCGTGATCACGGTGGCGGTCGTGACGCGCGCGCTCGTGCCCGGGATCCCCTGGGCCGCGGCGATCGCACTCGGCGCAATCGTCGCACCGCCCGACGCCGCGGCCGCCACGGCGGTGCTCCGGCAGCTCCGACCGCCGCACCGCACGCTCGTGATCCTCGAGGGCGAAAGTCTCTTCAACGACGCGAGTGCGCTCATCATCTACCGTCTCGCCGTCGGTTCCGCAGCCGTGGGCGCACTCTCGGGATGGAGCATCGTCCCCACTCTTCTGGTGGTCACGGTAGGGAGTATCGTGCTCGGCCTCGTGCTCTCGCGCGTGATTCTCGTGGTCAACAGGTTCATCCACGACGTCGCGACGGCTGTGATCGTGCAGTTCGTCGGCACCTTCGCGGTGTGGCTCATCGCGGAGCGGCTCGCGCTCTCGCCCATCATCACGATGGTGGTGTTCGCGATGGCGGTGGCGCGCGTGGCACCCGACCGGATGCCCGCGCGGCTGCGCATTCCGTCGTACGCCGTGTGGGAAGTGGCGGTCTTCGTGCTCAACGTGCTGGCGTTCATTCTGGTGGGGCTGCAGCTCAAGCCGATCGTAGCGCGGCTCGATCGCGCGACGTGGCTCGAGTACAGCGTGGTGGCCGTGACGGTGATCATCGTGGTGATAGCGGCGCGCATCGCGTGGGTCACCGGCGCTGCGGCGTTCAGCAGATGGCGCTGTCGCCCGCGCACCGACGGCACGCCCGGCCCCAGCGACGCCGTGGCGCTCTCGCCGCGCGGAGCAGCGCTGGTGGCGTGGTGCGGTATGCGCGGAACCGTCACGCTCGCGGCAGCGCTCGCGCTCCCCACACTGCGCGACGGCGTGCCGCCGTTCCCCTACCGCGATCTCATCCTCTTCACAGCGTTCTCCGTGGTGCTCGGCACGCTCGTTCTTCAGGGAATGACGCTGCGTCCACTCATGGCGCGGCTGCACCTCTCCGACGACGGCGCTGTGGATCGCGAGGTTCGGCTCGCGCGTGTGGAGACGCTGCGCGCCGCCGTGGGAGTTCTCGCGACGGCACCGGAAGTCGAAACGGTGGAGCTGTTGCGTCGCAGATTCGAGCTTCGACTCCGCCACGCGGAAGGTGAACTGCACGGCGCATCTCCGGCCGATGACTCGCGCGCATCGGGCGAGCTCGCGGGCGACGCGGACACGCTGCGCGCCGCGATGGCGGCCGAGCGCCACCGACTCTCCGCGCTGCGCGCCGACGGCACCATCGGCGACGACGCCTTCCACATGGTGGAGGAGGAGCTCGATTGGGCCGAACTCGCCGCGGAGAGCGTGCTGAGAGCCGAGCGCACCGACGGAGGAGCCGGATGACCGTGAGAGACGCCGGTGTTACCGGGGATGACGCGACTGCCGACGTCGCGGTGATCGGCGCTGGTGCGGCGGGTCTCGCCGCGAGCAGAAAGCTGGCGGACGCGGGGCACCCGGTGCTGCTGCTCGAGGCGCGCGACCGAGTAGGCGGACGGATATGGCGCGTGAATCAAGACATCGAGCTCGGTGCGGAGTTCGTGCACGGACATCCACGGTCGACACTCTCGCTCCTGCGTGAGTCGGGAATCGAGACACTCGATGTGACGGGCGAGCGGTGGCTGCTGCGCGACGGCGAGCTGCAGCGCTCGGGCGATGGAATCGAGCACGAGATCGAGGCGCTGCTCGAGCGGGTGGCGCACATCGAAGGAGACGAGTCGGTCGCCGCCTTTCTCGACGAAGCGGTTCGCGACGATCCGTCATTGGGTGCGGCAGCCGCGCGCATCCGGGGGATGGCCGAGGGCTACGACGCGGTCGACCCTGCACGCGCGAGCATGAAGTCGCTGGCATCCGAGTGGGAGGGCGACACGGGTCTCCATGGCAGCAGCCGTCCGCGCGGCGGCTACGGCGCGCTGATCGATTACATGGTGCGCACGCTCGATCGCGCGCGAGTGGAGTTGCGGTTCGGGAGTGTGGTGAGGGCGGTGCGCTGGGGAGAACGCGGAGTCGAGATCGAGGCGGAGGAACGCGGCACGCGGACGACCTACCGGGTGCGCCGCGCGATCGTGACGCTCCCGCTCGGCGTGCTCCAGGCGCCGGCGGGAGATCCGGCCGCGGTGCGCTTCGATCCGCCGCTCGACATGAAGCGCGACGCGCTGGCGGGGCTCGGCATGGGGCACACGCACAGAGTGGTGCTGCGCTTCCGGGATGCGTTCTGGGAGAAGCTGGACGGCGCCAGGATGCGGAACGCGAGCTTCTTCATGACGTCCACGCTCCCCTTCAGAACGTTCTGGACGCAACTGCCGGAGCGGAAGCCGCTGCTGGTCGCGTGGCTGGGCGGACCGGCCGCGCTCGCGATGGAGGAGCGTGACGGCACGCACGACGCCATCATCGCGCAGGCGGTGGATAGCGCCGTCGCGCTCTTCGGCGGCGGGGTGGACGTGCGCGCGGAACTCGAGAAAGCGTGGTTCCACGACTGGACGAGCGACAGGTTCGCGCGCGGCTCGTACAGCTACGTGAACGTGGGAGGCGCCCGCGCGAGAGGAGCGCTCGCGGCGCCGGTAGCCGGCGCGCTCTACTTCGCGGGCGAAGCCACGGACGAGAGCGTGGATGCGACGACGGTGGCGGGCGCGCTCGGTTCCGGCGAGCGGGCGGCGGAGGAGGTCATCGCGGCAGGCTGGTGACGTGCAGCCATCTGGCAAGGTCAGATGGGCATGAGCCCCGTCGACATCTACATACTGGTAGTGCTGGCGTTCGTACTCGCGCCGCCGATCGTCTCGCTCGTTGCGATGCGCAGGCCGGGGCGATCATGGGCGCGCATCCGCGTGATCGCGTACACGTCGACGTGTGCCATCTACGCGCTCGAGGCACTGATGACCATCGCTCGCGGCTCCCGCGTGCGCTGGGTCGTCATAGCCGCGATCTCCGTGCTGGCTGGCCGTGGTGCGGTGAGGGCGTGGCGCGCCTGGCGCGCGAACGACTACCGCCCCGCCTGGCAGCGCCGCACGTCCG
>JBIQLU010000035.1:24671-28030 GCA_044463985.1 Gemmatimonas aurantiaca
GGCCCCACCGCCACCACCGAGGAGATTCTCGCGGAGCTGGGCGCGCGCATCCGGCGCTACCGCTTGCAACAGAATCGCACTCTCGACAACGTCGCGACAGAAGCCGGTGTGGCTCCCATCACCGCCCAGCGCGCCGAGGCGGGCCACAACCCCACAATGGCGACCGTCGTCCGGCTCCTGCGCGCTCTCGGACGACTGGATGCGCTCGAAAACTTCCTCCCAACGCCGCTCGTATCGCCTCTCGAAGTCGCGAAACGGCGCGGCCGCGAGCCACGCCGCGCACGAACGCCGAGGAGCCGGCGCGTCGAACGTGACGATGACGCCTGAGTCGCCGCACGACGCCTACACCTTCGCCCGGATCAGCATCTGGGGTCGCGACGTTGGCGCCGTGGTCGAGGATAGACTGGGCCAGATTGTCTTCGAGTACTCCGACGACTTCCGGACATCGGGACTCGAGCTCTCGCCCGTCCACCTCCCCCTCGCACGTCGAGGGCCGATCTCCTTCCCCGAGCTGCAACGAAGCGAGTCGTTCCAGGGGCTCCCCGGCATCCTCGCCGACTCCCTTCCCGACGCGTTCGGAAATGCAGTGATCCGGCGCTACTTCGAGCGGGCAGGTACGCCGACAGCCGCGCTGAGTCCCGTGCAGAAGCTCCTCTACATCGGCGACCGGGCAATGGGCGCACTCGAGTTCCGGCCGGCGCTCGATCGAATGGACGGCAGAACGGGGGAAGCGCTGCAGATTGCCCACCTGGTGGAAGAGGCCAGACGCATCATCGAAGGCGACACCGAGGTCGCTGTTCCGGAGATGATGCAGGTCGGCGCGTCCGCGGGCGGCGCGCGCGCCAAGGCGCTCATCCTCTGGAATCGTGCCGCGGGTCGCATGAAGTCGGCGTTCGCGCCGCGCGACTCCGGAGACGAGCAGTGGCTCATCAAGTTCGACGGCGTCACGGGCGGCGCCGGCGGCCACGTCGCGGTGAAGCAGTTCACGCCGGGTCCCTTCGGCCGGATCGAATACGTCTACTCGCTCATGGCGAGCGCCGCCGGCATCGAGATGACTGAAACGCATCTCCTGCGCGAACGCGAGCTCGCGCACTTCATGACGAAACGCTTCGACCGCGACGGCGATCGCCGCTCCCACATGCACAGCCTCGGCGGCCTGCTGCACGCTGACTATGCGGTCAGACAGATCCTCTCGTACGAGGACTACTTCCGCACCATCCGTCTGCTCGGCATGGGACAGACCGCCGTGGAGCAGGCGTTTCGCCGGATGGTCTTCAACATTGCCGCGCGCAACCAGGACGACCACGTGAAGAATCTCGCGTTCCTGATGGCGCCCGACGGAAAGTGGCGCCTCGCCCCCGCGTTCGACGTGACGTGGGCGTACGGCGGCACCTGGTCCAGGACGCACCAGATGACGGCGCGTGGCAGGGGCGACGATTTCACGCGTGACGACCTGCTCGCCGTGGGGCGCATGTTCGACGTGCATGCCGGCGGCGCGCGCATTCTCGACGAAGTGGAGGGCGCGCTCGGTCTCTGGGAGCCGGAGGCGCGGGCCGCCGACCTCGATGGCGAATGGATCACCCGGATCCGCTCCACCTTCCGGCATTTCGCGTAGGAGCGCGCGCGGAAGCGGAACGTCGATTAGCATGTACCGGGCCCGGCGCTCATCGAGAGCGCTCCACGCATCCCTTCTTCCCCAGAGATCGCCGATGCCGAACCGACTCACCTCACGCACCCTCGCGATCGCTCTCGCGCTCGCGATCGTACCCGCAGCCGGCTGCACGAAGCCGTCCGGCGGCGCGTCGTCCAGCGCGACGCAACCAGCCGGCGGCGGCACCGAGGGCGACAACGCGATGGCGTCGCCCACCGATCCGGACCGCGTCGCGAAGCTCGGCACCGCGTTTCCCGCGATCGATTCCATCATGCGTGCGTTCGCCGCGCGCACCAACGTGCCGGGGATCGCCTACGGCGTGATCGTGGATGGGAAGCTCGCCCACGTCGGCACGTCGGGCTTCCGCGAGCTCTCGTCGAAGTCGCCGGTGGACACGGGAACGGTGTTCCGCATCGCATCCATGACGAAGAGCTTCACCGCGGTGGCCATCCTGCAGCTCCGCGACGCGGGGAAGCTCTCGCTCGAGGACCCCGCCGAGCGTTACGTGCCGGAGCTGGCCGGCCTGCACTACCCCACCACCGACTCGCCGAAGATCACGATCCGGCATCTCCTCTCGCACTCGACAGGCTTCCCGGAAGACAATCCGTGGGGCGACCGGCAGCTCGCTGACACCGACGAGCAGATGGCCGAGATGATCCGCAGCGGGATTCCATTCTCCACTGCGCCCGGAACGAACTACGAGTACTCGAACTACGCCTTCGCCATCCTCGGCCGCATCGTCACGAAAGTATCGGGGATGCCGTATCCGAAATACATCAGCGAGCACGTGCTGCAGCCACTCGGCATGAGCTCCACCACGCTGCAGAGCGCGGAAGTGGATCCCGCACGTCTGGCGCATGGCTATCGCTGGCAGGATGGTCAGTGGCTCGAAGAGGAGCAGCTGCCCGACGGCTCGTTCGGCCCGATGGGAGGGATGCTCACATCGATCGCCGATCTGTCGCGCTGGGTAGGCTTCATGCTCGACGCGTGGCCGCCGCGCGACGGCGGTGCCGGTGACCCGCTGAGCCGCGCTTCGCGGCGCGAGATGCAGCAGGTGATCCGCTACCAGGGCGCGAGCGCGGTACGCGACGCGAAGACGGGCGCCATCACACTGAGCGCCGGCGGCTACGGCTACGGACTCGGCGTGCGTGAGAGCTGCCTGTTCCACATCGTCGTCTCGCACACCGGCGGACTCCCCGGCTTCGGCTCTATCATGCTCTGGCTCCCCGACTACGGCGTGGGGATCGTGGGGCTCGGCAATGTCACCTACACGAGCTGGCGCGCACCGGTCGATCAGGCACTCGACGCGCTCGCGCGCACCGGCGCACTCGAGCCGCGCGCGCCCACGCCCGCGCCGATTCTCACGGAGCGCCGCGATCAGGTCACGCGACTCGTGTCGAGCTGGGACGACGCGCTCGCCGACAGCATCGCCGCGATGAACCTGTATCTCGACGAGACGAAGGATCGCCGTCGCGCCGCGATCGAGAAGGTTCGCGATGCCGCGGGCGGAAGCTGCCAGGCGGAAGGTCCCTTCGTCGCTGCGAACGCGCTGCGCGGCCGGTGGCGCATGCGCTGCGCGAAGGGCGACCTGGTCGTGTCCATCACGCTGGCGCCCACGATACCCGCCGGCGTGCAGCATCTCGACGTTCGGCCGATCGCGCGCGAGGAGAGCATCGCACCTGCTCCGACGTGTCGCTCGACGACGTGA
>JBIQLU010000036.1:0-15015 GCA_044463985.1 Gemmatimonas aurantiaca
CGTTCCCACGTTCACGTGCGGCTTCGTACGCTCGAACTTTGCCTTCGCCATAAGACAAGCTTCCCAGGTTAGGAGTTACGCCTTGACCTTGTTGATGATCTCTTCGGCCTTGCTCTTCGGAACTTCCTCGTAGTGGCTGAACTCCATCGAGTACACCGCGCGCCCCTGCGACTGCGAGCGCAGCGTGGTGGAGTAGCCGAACATCTCGGCGAGCGGCACGCTCGCGCCGATCACCTGCGCCTCGCCGCGCTGCGTCATCCCGCCGATCTTGCCGCGGCGCGAGGAGAGGTCGCCGAGTATGTCGCCCATGTAGTCGGCCGGGCAGACCACCTCGACGTTCATGATGGGCTCCAGGAGCACCGGCTTCGCCCTCTTGGCCGCCTCCTTGAACGCCATCGAGCCGGCGATCTTGAACGCCATCTCGCTCGAGTCCACATCGTGGTACGAGCCGTACACGAGCTGCACCTTGATGTCGACCACCGGATAGCCGGCGAGCACGCCGTTCTCCATCGCTTCCTTGATCCCCTGCTCCACCGGTCCGATGTACTCGCGGGGGATCACGCCGCCCACGATCTTGTCCTCGAACACGAAGCCGTTGCCGGGGCCCGAGGGCTCCATGTTGATGACCACGTGTCCGTACTGACCCTTACCACCTGACTGGCGGACGAACTTCCCTTCCACCTTCTCGACGCGGTCGCGGATGGTCTCGCGATAGGCCACCTGCGGGCGGCCGATGTTCGCGTCCACCTTGAACTCGCGCTGCATGCGGTCGACGATGATCTCGAGGTGCAGCTCGCCCATGCCGGAGATGATCGTCTGACCGGTTTCCGCATCGGAGTGCACGCGGAAGGTCGGATCCTCTTCGGCGAGCTTCGCGAGCGCGATCGAGAGCTTGTCCTGGTCGGCCTTGGTCTTCGGCTCGATGGCGACGTCGATGACCGGTGCCGGGAACTTCATCGCCTCGAGGATGATCGGCTTGTCCTCGTCGGCGAGCGTGTCGCCCGTGCGCGTGTCCTTGAGGCCGATCGCGGCGGCGATGTCGCCGGCGTGCACCTCTTCGATCTCCTCGCGCTTGTTCGAGTGCATCTGCAGCAGACGGCCGACGCGCTCGCGCTTGTCCTTCGTGGCGTTGTACACGTACGATCCGGCCTCGAGCACGCCCGAGTACACACGGAAGAACGTGAGCTTACCCACGAACGGATCGGTGGCGATCTTGAACGCCAGCGCAGCGAAGGGCGCGGTGTCCGATACCTCGCGCTCCTCGAAGGTCTCGTCGTTGAGCGGGAGGTGACCCTTGATGGCCGGCACCTCGGTGGGCGACGGGAGATAATCGATCACCGCATCGAGCAGCGCCTGAACGCCCTTGTTCTTGAACGACGCGCCGCAGAGCACCGGCACGAACTGACCGGCGATCGTGGCCTTGCGGATGGCGCGCTGGATCTCGTCGAACGTGAGCTCATCGCCGTTGAGATACTTCTCGAGCAGCTCCTCGTCGTGCTCCACCGCCGCCTCGATGGCGGCGTGACGGGCTTCTTCCACGGCCTGCACGTACGACTCGGGAACCGGCTCCTCGGTGAACGTCTTGCCGAGCGTGCTCTCGTCGAACACCACGGCAACGTTGCGCAGCACGTCGATGTGGCCGACGAAGAGCTCGCCGGAACCGATGGGAAGCTGCAGCGGGTACGCCTTGGACGCGAGCCGGTCACGGATCATCCGCACGCAACGATCGAAGTCGGCGCCGACGCGGTCCATCTTGTTCGCGAAGATGATGCGCGGAACGTGGTAGCGATCGGCCTGGCGCCAGACCGTCTCGGTCTGCGGCTCCACGCCGGCCACCGAGTCGAGCAGCGTCACGGCGCCGTCGAGCACGCGCAGCGAACGCTCGACCTCGACCGTGAAGTCCACGTGGCCCGGGGTATCGATGATGTTGATGCGATACTCGGTGCCATTGCGCGGCCAGAAGCAGGTGGTCGCGGCGGACGTGATCGTGATGCCGCGCTCCTGTTCCTGCTCCATCCAGTCCATCGTCGCAGCACCATCGTGCACCTCACCGATCTTGTAGCTCTTCCCCGTGTAGTAGAGGATGCGCTCGGTGGTGGTGGTCTTCCCGGCATCGATGTGTGCCATGATGCCGATGTTGCGATAGTGCGCTAGCGGTGTTTTGCGTGCCATATGTATTCAGCTTTCGCAGCGGGGATCCGACGTGTAAATGCCAGCAAAAATGCGGATGAACCGGGCGCTCCTCGTGGAGCCGGTATTCATCCGCTGCCGCCGGGTGCGATCGCCACTGCAGCACGAACGGGGACCCAAGGGCGCGCCGGGCCGTTCGAACTCACCCGGCAGTTACGTTGTCCACCGCGCCACGAACTGCACTACTGGCGCGGCTTAGCCTGTTAAAAGTAAGTCGAGAAAGCATCGTGTCAATGCCTGCGGTGTGACGTTTCGATCTCCGCCGCGCGCTGTGACTCCGCGCCCGTTCCGAGGGTATCACAGCGGCGATCCTGAAGCCCGCCCACCCCCACCCACTCCCCACTCCGTCACCCGGTGCCGCGCAGCGCGATGAACCTCCGCCCGATCTCGACGTCGCACCGCGGACGCCTCGCCGCCCTGCTCGCCGTGGCGCTCTCCCTCGCGCTCTCGGCCGGCACGCTGGAAGCCCAGCTCTCGCCCGGCATGCAGCTCTCCACTGGCGCAGTGGACGATGGCGCCGGTCCCGACTGGCGCACCGCTTCCGACGCCGTGGCATGGCTGCATCTCGACCGCCCCTGGCTCAGCGCCACAGCCGCCGGTGCCGTCGCGGGCCAGGGTCGCTCGCCGTGGGCCTTCGGCGGCATCCTCGACGCCACGCTCTTCGCGCCGTCCTGGCATGGGCTGCGACCTTCGCTCTCGCTCGCCGCTGCGAGGCAGGAGGCGCCCGGGTACGGTACTGCGCTCGAGAGCCAGAGCGTGGTGCGACTGGCGTACGCGCACGACGGATGGGGCCTCTGGGCGGGCGGCGGATGGGGGGCCGCGCGCCTCGGCGGCGCGCCCTGGGACGATGCCACAGCTTCCGCCGCGCCTCTCCTCCCAGCGGGATGGAGCAGCGAGGTCGGGGCATGGAGACAGTTGGGCGGTGCACTGATCCGCGTGGGGCTCACCACGCGCGCACGCTCCCTCTCCGCACGTGCCGGCTCGCCGCGCTCCGTCGCGATCGGCCCGCTCCATTACGATCCGCGTTCCGGGAGCTACGTGGTAGACACGGTAGTGCAGCCGACGCTGGACCGCTGGTCGGAGGCCGAGGCGGGGGTCTACTGGTCGCGCGGCCGCTGGTCGCTGGATGCCGCCTTCGGCGCCCCGGTGACCGGCAGCGAAACCGGCGGCGCCTGGACGCGACTGGATGCCAGCATGATGCTCGGCGAGCGGCTCGCAGTCGTGATGGGTGCCGGCCTCGCGCCGGCCCGGCTGGCGTTTCTCGCTCCCGATCGCCGGCAGTTCACGATGGGGCTCCGCTGGACGCGCGCGCCCCTCCGGAACAGCGCGCTCCCCGCGATCGAGCCAGCAGCGGCTGCCTTCCGGGTACACCGCGCCGATGCGCGGCACGCGAGAATCCAGGTACGAGTGCCCGGCGCGCGCACGGTCGAGCTGAGCGGTGACTTCACCGCCTGGCGTCCGGTATCACTCCGGCACGACGCGCTCGATAGCTGGAGCGTGACGCTGCCGATCGAGCCCGGCACCTACCACGTGAGCCTCAGAGTGAACGGCGGTGAATGGAACGCTCCTCCCGGCCTGCCGCAGGTACGCGATGAATTCTCCGGGATCGTCGGCCTCGTGGTGGTACGGTAACGTGACTCCGGCGCGCCCGGTCGCCACTCTCCCGGTCGACGACCCGGAGGATGAACCAGCCATGGCCGGGGGGGCCGATGACGAACCCGATTCCGCGCTGGTCGAGCGCGTCCTCGCGGGCGATGGCCGCGCGTTCGCGCTGCTGGTGCGACGCCACGAACGCGTGTGCATCCGCTTCGCCACGCGGATGCTCGGCTCGCGCGAAGATGCGGAGGACGCTACGCAGGAGGCGCTGGTGCGCGCGTATCGCGCGCTCGGCCGCTATGACGCCGACAACGCTTTCCGCACGTGGCTCTTCGCCATCCTGATCAACTGCTGTCGCACCGCGCTGTTGCGCCGCAGTCGGCGCGACCGATGGCTGGTGGTGGATGGCGCGACTGTCGCACGTGCCCCCGCCACAGCCGGTAGCGACGGCACGGAGGAGCGCGACGCCATCCAGCGCGCGCTCATGCGACTGGATACCGCACAGCGAGAGGCATTTCTGATGAAGCATGTCGAGCAGCTCAGCTACGAGGAGATGGCCGCTGCCACTGGTGCCGGTGTCTCCGCGCTCAAGATGCGGGTGAGGCGCTCGTGCGAGAAGCTCAGAAAACTGCTCGAGGAGGATCCCGATGTCCGACCATGACATGGACGCCGGCGAAACGATCTCGTTGGGCGACACGATCCACTCGCTGCGCACGGACGTCGAGGTGAGCGACGCCTGGCGCGCGCGCGTGCTGCGCGAAGTGGAGTCGCTTCCCACTCCGCGACGTTCCACCACGCCGCGCGTGCTCGGGGTCGATGCGCGCACTCCTCCGCGGAGCGCACGACAACTTCATGCGGGCCGCCCGCGGAGAGGACGCCTCGTGCTGGGGGGGGGGGCGGTCGCAGCGGCCGTTCTGATCGCCGCAGGCGTGATCCGCTACGGCACTTCGGAGCGTGGCACACGGACGCGAGCCGCGGTACCGCCATCACCGGCAACCGTCAACGAGTATTTCAGCATAGCCGCACCCGGTGCGGCGCGCGTTTCGCTCGTGGGAGACTTCAACCGGTGGCAGGCAGGTGCCACGCCTCTCAGTCGCCTGGGCGATGGAGAGAGCTGGGGAGTTCGTCTCGCCCTTCCGCCAGGCCGGCACGTCTACGCGTTCGTCGTGGATGGAAAGCTCGTCGCCGATCCTTCGGCGCCGCGCGCCGCCGACGACGACTTCGGCTTCCCCAACTCGGTCGCGCTAGTCGCGGTCTCGAACTGATGCAACAATTTCGGACGCGCCGCGCTCGAGTCGTCACGAGGCGTGACGCAGCGGCGCTGATAGCAGCGGCGTTCATCGCTGCAGCGCTCGCGATCTCGAGCCCGCTCGCGGCGCGCGCTCAACAGAGCGGCAGCCAGCCACCACACGCACAGCTTCCGGAAAGCATCGCGCCGGCGGCGCGCTCGATCATCGAGCTGCTGGCGGACTCGCTGCGCGCCGACGGCATCCCCGACTCACCGCTCTACTCGAAGGCGGCCGAGGGAGTGCTCAAGCAGGCGAGCGACGAGCGCATCGTGCGGGCCGTTCGCTCGCTGGCCGGAGAGCTCCGCGGCGCGCACGCGGCGCTCGGTGCCGGCGCCGACCCGGCGGAGCTCGTTGCGGGCGCGAGCGCGCTCCACGCAGGACTCACCGCCCGGGAGCTGCGGCGCATGCACGCCCGCCAGCCTCGAGACGCCGCCGGTTCGCTGGCAGTACCGCTTACCGTGCTGGCGGATCTCATCACGCGCGGAGTGCCGGCGGATGCCGCAACTGCTTCGGTGGACGCACTGCTCGACCGGCACGTGGCCGACAGCGAGTTCCTCCAGTTGCGCGTCGGGATCGAGCGGGACATCTCCGCGGGGGACGCGCCCGGCGCGGCTGCGCAGGAGTGGACCCGGCGAATCCTCGCGAACCCCGAGCTCACCGGCAGGCGCGACGTGCCACGCGATTCGCCGCGCCGGCGCATCCCGTAGCGCGCGCGACCACGGGTGTGACTCCACGACGCACCGGAGAGTATCACGGTCAGCCGGGTTCGTTGGAGCCCGGGTATCTCGAAATGCTGGAGGACGAACGATGCGAAGATACAGTTGCGCCCTCGCTGCCATCGCACTCGCGACAGTGGCCGCGTGCTCGGATCAGACCACTGGCGGGCCCACCGCTCCTCTCGCGAAGGAGAGCGCGAACCCGACCCCCGGCGACACCTCGCACTACTTTGCCGGCGACTTCACGGTGCATGGCCGCATCCTCGGCGTGAGCGCGGCGACGCAGCCCACCGCGGGCGGTGATACGCTGAGTTTCGAGCCCCTCGCGGGCGCGGCGATACGGATCGTGCGGAACGTATTGGTGAACGGCGCGGCCACGCAGGAGCTGGCAGCGGAGACGGTGTCGGACGGCGATGGCGCGTATTCGGTGAGCGGGCTCGCGGCGGGCTACTACATCGTCGAGGCGGCTCCGCCTTCGGGTTCGTCGTACGCGTCTGGCTGGTCGTATCTCGCGGGGCAGGCCAGCGACGTGAAAGTGGACGTCTACCTCTGGCCGCGGTAGAGCAGCACCGAACGCGCGTAGCGCCACCAGGCCTTCGTGTTGCGAAGCTGGTTCAGCGTACGGCGACCGAAGGAATCCGGGCGATTGCCGCCGAGTAGCAGATCCTCGTTGCGCTCCCACGGACGCACCGATCCGTGGCCGCTCCAGCGCGGCTGCACACCCGTGCGCCACATCGTCCGCGCCACGAACACGGATGGACACGGTACCTCGAAGGGGAGGAGCGTGTACGCGAAGTGCCGTTCCACACGATCGAGCATCGCGGCGGAGAGCGGTGGCCGCAGGGCGCGCAGTACCTCTTCGGGTACCCGTACATCCACGAGGTCGTGCGCGAGCCGGAGCGTCCAGTAGCAGCAGCTCGCTCCCCTGCTCTTCTTCGCGAGCGCGACGAAGGCATCCCAGTCCGGCTCGCGCGTGGCGATCAGGGCGCGCAGGTCGCGGAACGTTCGCCACGCCCCGCTCGCCATCATGTGCGACCACGCGAAGTGCAGACAGAGGTGCAGGAGCTGGTCCTGCTGGCTGGGCACGAATACACGGCTCCCACGACTGCTGACCGGCACCGCGCGCTTCCAGAGATCGGACATCGGGAAGTCGAAGGGATTGCCCTCGAAGAACAGGCCGGTGTGCAGCTCGAGCTCCGTTTCCATCCCCCGGCCATCCACCAGCGTGGGGAGGTGATGGTGACGACGATAGAAGCTCTCCAGCTCCTCCGTCTCCGTGGAGATCCAACCTTCGCGGAGCAGCACCTCGCGCGCGCGAAACGCCTCGTCCTCGTGCACGAGAATGTCGACGTCCACCATCGGCCGGCGTGCGAACGACCCGTACACCGTGATCGCGAGCGCTGCTCCCTTGAGAAGCATGACGTCGATCCCTGCCGCCGAGAGCGCATCGAGCGAGACGGCGAGGCGCTGCTCGAGGTGCATCATCCGGAACTCGGAGACCATGGCGAGCCGCTGCAGATGCGCCGCTTCCTCCGGCAGCTTTCCTTGGCCTCCCTGGATTCCCTGCAGCAGCCCCCAGAGCACTGGCGCAGCGCGCTCGCGCTCCGCGAGCCAACCGAGCTTTTCCCAGTCGAGCGGCCCGCGAAGCAGCTCGCGGATACGCTCGCTTCCCCTCCCCTGGCTGCGGGCCGGACCCGCACCGTTGGCAGCACCGCCTCCGCCACCGACGCTCGCGCTGCCGGCGGTGAGGAGGAGGAGTTCCGCCTCGGGTGAAAGCACGGAGAGTGAAGTGGACATCGCGATTCAGTACTGCGCCAGCGTGCCGGCACGCCGCGCGTAGTGCAGTGCCTCGGTAAGCGCGAGAAGACCGATGGCGGTGAGAAGGACTACGAACCCGATCAGGGTGATGACGTCCGGCGCCACCGCGGAGAACGGCATCCCTTCCAGCAGCGTCCGTCGCAGCGCGCGCAGTCCGTAGGTCAGCGGCACCGCGGCCGAGAGCTCCTGTATCCCCTTGGGAATCACACTGGTGGGATAATACACGCCGCCCAGCAGCCCCGAGAGAATGAGCACCACGGACGCCAGCGGACCGGACGTGCGGAAGGCGAGCATGAGCGCCGCGCCGATCAGGCCGAAGGGAAGATACGCGAGCACTATCAGAACCAGGACCACGAAGGCGCCGCCGATCTGGCTCCACGCGAGGTGGATCCCGAAGAACATCCCCGCTATGAGAAGCACCACGGCGCGCACTGTCGTCCAGAGGAGATTGTAACCCGTCAGCCCCAGTAGAAGCGAGGGGAGCGGCGCGCGCGTGGCCAGCAGCGCCTCGAGCGTGCCCGTCCCCACACCCGACGACACCACGTTGGGAATCGCGTTCACCGCTACCGAGATGTAGGTGTAGGCGATCATCCCGATCAGAAGAAATGCGAAGTACACACCCCCTTCCGTCGAGATCGACTTCGCCATCGTCGGTTGCAACGCGCGCGCGACGAAGAAGAGCGGCACCACCGTGAACAGCAGTGAACCGAGCGAGAGCACCATCGAAAGGCGGTAGCTGAGCGCCGTTCGGAAGCTCGCCCTGACCAGCGCGAATACCTCACGCATCGGCGTTGCCTCCATCGATGATCGGTTCCATGCTCGTACCGCCTCTTCTTTCTCGCTCTCCTCCTCGTCCCTGTCCTCCCCTTTGCTCCACCACTCGTTCGATGAGATCCGCCAGCGACAGCTCCACGTACTCGAAGCGCGCGATCCGCGCGCCCTGCTCCGTGAGAAATGCCACTACCTGCGCGGCGCGCTCGAGTCCACCCGGTATGTCCATCTCGACCACCGCCCATCCCGGCGCATCGCTCTCCACTTCCGCCACCGACTCCACCACGCCGCGCTCGGCGAGCGCCGCGATCCCAGGGTGGCGCGGCGCGCTCGTCCAGAGGCGGTAGCGGTCGTTCCCCATCTCGCTGGCGATGCTCTGCGCGGTACCGGCCGCGAGCAGCTCGCCGCGGTTGAGCACCGCCACGCGATCGCACAGGTCGAGCGCCTCTTCGGCGTTGTGCGTCGCCAGCAGCACGGTGCACTTCTGCCGGCCGATGATCTCCTCTCTCAGAAATGCGCGGAAGCGCCGCGCCGAGACCGGGTCGAGACTTCGCGTCGGCTCATCCAGCAGGAGCACGCGCGGTGAGGCGATGAGCGCCCTCGCGATGAGCAGTCGCTGCTTCATTCCCGAAGAGAACGACCCGGCCAGCTTGCTGCCGGTGTCGTCGAGCTCCACGACCTCGAGCAGTTGGCCTGCGCGGCTGCGCGCCGCGCGACGGTCCAGCCCCTGGAGCACGCCATACAGCTCCAGATTCTCCCGAGCCGAGAGCCGCCAGTAAAGACTGCGTTCGTCCGCGATCACCGGCGCGAGTACGCGTCGCACCTGGCGCGCGTCCTGGACCACGTCCAGGCCCGCGATGGTCGCGGTTCCCGAATCGGGGAGGACCAGCGTCGCGAGGATCTTGAAGAGCGTCGTCTTGCCAGCGCCGTTGGGGCCGAGGAGTCCGAAGAACTCGCCCTCGCGAACCTCGCAACTCACCCCTTGCAGCACGCGCTGATACTGCGTGCCGAGCGGGTGACGGATGGTCTCCATCCAGCCGCGTCTCGTCGGGAAGCTTTTCGAGAGGCCATCGAGCACGACAGCCGGCGCCGCTTCGGCCTGGCGTGCCCGCTCGAGGCCGGGTGTCTGGATGACGCTCTCCCTCACGTACCCTCGCCCGCCGCCACCGGCGGGAGGGGGGCTCTCGCCGCTCCGTGCCATTCCTGTAGCTGAGCCACCACGTCGTTGAGCCGTTCGAGACCGGCGACCGTCTCGAGTCGATACACGGGCACCGTGGAAGCCAATGTAGCCGCCTGGTCGAAAATCCGCGCTGCCTGTGAGCTCCCGAGCATCGTGCTGAGCGCGGCGTGTCGCACGAGCGCCAGCGCCGCGGTCACCGATGGGAGCGGGATGCGACGCGCCGCATCGTCCCTGCGCTCGCCGCCGGTCAAGGGGCTGAGGAGATACACCACGGAAAGCGGCGCCGCGTCGAACATCAGCGACTCCTCCGGGATCTCGTGTACCAGATGCTTATCGCCAGGGGCGCGCGCGCCGCGGCTCACATCGAAGAGCTGCGCCGTGTCATCCCAGAGCTTCACCTGGTGGACGCCTGGAATCGCGCGCGCCGGCGGGCCCGGGTCCACGGGAATCACGTCGTCGGTCATCAAGCGATAGCCGCCGCGCGTGAGCGCGAGGGCGAGCGTCGACTTGCCGTGGTACTTGGGTGCGACGAACGCGAGCGACCCGCCGTTGGAAGTGGCAACCGCGCTCCCGTGCAGACAGAGCCGGCCGCCGGCGTGCAGCGCCGTGGCGAGCACGCGTCCGGTCACGTCCGCCCGGACGCCCTCCGGCGCGGGGTGTGGGCCGGCGAGCCACCGTATGCTCGAACCGTCAGCGGAAATGTCGTAGACGCCCGTGTCGTCGTAAACGAAGCGAAGACCAGCGGCGTGCTCGTAGAGCCGCATGCGCAGCTCCGGATTCAGCTCCGACTCACTGAGCAGGACCGCGTGCTGCATCTCCTCGATGGTGTCCACCGAATGCAACGTCCAGTTGGCGGTTTCGGAGGACAGTTCCCGGAGCTCGGGGAAGGCGATGTCCGAACGCAGACAGCCGCCATAGATCGAGTAATCGGGCATTCAGGGAGGGGAAAAAGTGGAAGGAGGCCACCGGCGGAGCCGGTGGCCTCCTTCCAGTGGAGCGTTAAGCGACGGAGCCCCTCGAAGGACAGGGGTTACCCTCCGTGCCGCAGACATCGTTGCCGGTTCCCGGAGTGTCTCCACAAATCGTGTAGCCATCCGAAGAACCCTGAAACCCGATCTGCGTCAACTCGCGGAACGTACCAAACCGCTCCACTTTTGGCTTCTGATACACGCGACGCCTCCCGTGTCGTGTGTGACCGGACCACTCGCCCGGCGGAACCACGGCCCCCATGGCCGTGAGATGGTACATCTTGCATCGACCAGCGCCACCGCTACCCAACCACCGATTCCAGAGGTTCGCAAGGAACCTCGCCTTCGGGCAACTCGACCGAGCGCTTTCGCGCCCTCAACCACAACTCCGCCTGCAAGGTGAAGAAGAGGTTGACTCCGGTCTGCCCTCCAGCCGCCCCACGCAAGTACGCCGTGGTCGATCGTCGGAGCTCATCTGCATCGATCATTCCAGCGGATTCCAGCTCCGAACTTCGCAAAAATTCTTCACATAGCGACGGGAAGCCCTCCCGCATGGACCTTCCGAAATAAGCTCCCGTAGTGCCCGTCTTCGCCGGCCGCGGTGCCAGAACATGCTCCGGGAGCAGGCCCTCCACCGCCTTCCGAAGAAGCAATTTGGTTTCGGCCCCCGAAGAACGCTCCCAGCGCGGCCTGGCAAGCGCCAGTTCGATCACACGTGCGTCGTACAGGGGCGATCTCAGCTCCACCCCTTCCTCGAGCGCCATGGCCGAAGCCACACCGAAGACTCGGGGAAAGTAGGGGTACATAAGATACCAATCTGTTTCATGCCGAACACAAGTGATGCGGGGTCGCGGCAACGCCGCCCGCCGCTCCCTGGCATCCAGGCCGGCCGCGCGCACCAGCTCCGGCCGAAGCCAGCTCGGCGCACGCCGCTCCAGATACCCCTGAAGCGAGCGCCCGTTGCGCATCGCGGTGGCGAGCCTGTGTGACCGCTCCGTCATGAGCGGCTGCACCGCGTGTCGGAAGAAGGAGCGGAAGCCGGTCCCGGTCATCCCCTTCGCCTTCCATTCGCGGCGCAACTCGAGCAGATGCCCGCCGCGCAGCAGGTCGGCGAAATATGCCTCGGATACCTTGAAGAGCTGATCGCCCCCCACCCCGTCGAAAGCTACGCGCGCACCCACCGATCTGCTGCCGCGAGCGAGCGACCGATGCCACATCTCGAAGGCGTGGCCGAACGGGTCGTCGCGCTCCGCGGCGCGTTCCGCGGGCCGGTCGAAGAGCGGGATGTCGCGGATGTCCAGCCAGTGGATCGGTGCATCCCAGCGCGCGGCGATCGCCTCTATGAGCTCGTCCTCCCGCCCTGCGTCACCTTCCGGGTAGCTGATCGACACGGGAAGAAGCCGGCGGGTCTCCCCCGCCTGGCGAAGTGCGTTCTCACCTGTAGCAAAGACCGCCGGCGAGTCCCACCCACCGCTCAGCCAGACGCTCATGTCGCCCCGCGCCGGGACGCGCTCGAGGGCCGCGCGTTCCAGCCGGGCGCGCAGTTCGCGCGCGGCTTCCTCGAACGATGGGATGGCGGATCCGCTGGCCGGGTACGGCGGGCTCCAGTGACGCTCCAGCTCGGGCCTGGCGGAGCGCTCCGCGCTCAGCGTCATCCCCGCCGGGAGCGTGGAGACCGCGGTGTAGGCGGTGGGCAGCTCGGCTCCGAACAGCCCACCTGCCGCCGCGAGTACTTCCGCTGCGTTCACCTCGTGCGAGCACCCCGGATAGGCGAGCACCCCGCTCATCGAGGATGCGATGACCAGCGCGCCATCGACTGTCGCGAAGAAGAGCGTGCGCTTCCCGCCGAAATCGCGCGCCGCCGAGATCCGCTGCGTTCGACGATCCCACACGATGAAGGCGAAGTCGCCCTCGATGTGCGCCGCGCAATTCTTCCCCCACGCGCGATACGCAGCCAGTATCATGTGACTGGCACCGTCCCCGGCGGGGACGATTCGCTCGCGCTCGAGCGCGCGCCTGAGATCATCGCGGTAGTAGATCGCCGCGTCCGCCGCGACCACGACGTCGTCTTCCGCGAGTACCAGCGTCCGGTCGGGCCAGCAGTTCTCGAGCTCCCAGTCGTAGCGTGCTACGGCGAGGAGCGCGCCGTCCTCGTCGCGCCATATCTCGGAGTGGTCGGCGCCGCGCTTCCGCATCGCCGCGAGGATCCGCTCCCCCACTTCATGTGGCGGTGCACCCCCGGCGCGCGCCGGTGCGAAGACTCCCACGATGCCGCTCATCGCGCGTCTACCAGACGCACTTCCGAGAGCTCGACGAACGACCCCACATGCGCTTCGTTGTCGCCGAGCACGCGGTCGCCATACTCCACCCACGCGTGCGCGGCAAAGCGGCCGTTCCGCATCCGGACGCCGACACGGACGCGGCTCCCGGAGATCCCGTGCCGCTCGAGAACGCGATTCAGCGCGACCGCGCGCACGAGGCAGAGCGGGCGAAAGACGCCGAACTCCGCGGCGCGCCCCACCGCCAGCGCGAGCGCTTCCGCGCGCGGCGGGACCGCCGGCACCGGCTCGACGGACTCACTGGCCGCGTCGGACGAGTGCGCGACCAGCCGCCCGGTGGGGCGAGTCCATACCCGGAACTGTGCGACGAGTAACGCGAGCTGCGCCTCGATGAGGTCAGCCCACTCGCGCGGACTCAGCCTGGTCAGTTTCCTGAGATGGGTTCTCGAGACTGCTGTCATCGCTTGGTTCCGCATTACGCGGGAAGACTAGGCGGTTGGAAGTGAGTTCGGCTATGAGCTCCGTCACATCCTGACGGATGACGTCCGAATCCACATCCGGATAGCGCTCGGCTACCGCCCTGCACAATTCGTCCAGAGTAGAAAGCTTTGGCGGCAGGAGCTGCCACACGAGAGCGCCCACCTCGTTCAACCCGAAATAGACCTCATCTTCGGTGGAGAAGAGCACGGCACCGTCGGACAGCGCCTTGAAGATCACCTTGGGATTCACGACCGGTAGCATTCGATCCCCATCGAATGGAAACGGTGGCCCGGACTGGACTTCCACATCCACCAATGCGCCTCCTTCAGCGCCGAGTGCCTCGAAGTAACTGCCGCTCCGAAACGAGGGTACGGTACGCCCTACCGTGCGAGCATCGTCCATGCCATACCTCCACTCCGCCAGAACGGCGGGACGACCACCCGATTCAGCCACGCGCGGCCCGCATACGGCCACGACCACGACGTCCTGAATCATACACCGGTGACCGCTCGTAGCACCCCCGCAACACAGCAAGCGCTACCGCAACATTACCTCGCGGTTCCCGCCGCCGGAGAGCTTCCGGAGGGGGAGAACGAACGGCCCCGTTGACTGACAGCCGTCATTGAGCAAGTAGCGTGCGTAGGGGACTCTGCCGTAGCCCATACTCCTGCATTCATGATGGGTACCGCGGGACGACCACGCAACCCGGCCAGACTGGAGCGTCTGGCCCCCGGAGAAGAAATCCCCGCCGGGCGCCATGCACCCGACGGGGACACTCGTACAGCAGGACGGACTACCAGCGATAGTGCGCGAATGCCTTGTTGGCCTCGGCCATACGGTGCGTGTCGTCCTTCTTCTTGATGGCGTTGCCCTCGCCCTTCGACGCGGCAATGATCTCGGCGGCCAGCTTCTCGGCCATCGACTTCTCGCTGCGAGCGCGCGAGTAGCTCATGAGCCAGCGCATGGCCAGCGCCGTGCGGCGCTCGGGGCGAACTTCGACCGGTACCTGGTACGTCGCACCACCCACGCGGCGGCTCTTGACCTCGACCACCGGCTTGATGTTCTGGAGGCCCTGCTTGAAGATGTTCACGCCCGGCTGCCCGGTGCGCGACTCCACGATGTCCATCGCCCCGTAGAAGATTCGCTCGGCGATCGACTTCTTCCCCTGGATCATCAGCGTGTTGATGAACTTGGAGACGGTCTGGCTGTCGTAGCGAGCGTCGGGTAGAACGGGACGCTTGATGGACTTTTGACGGCGGCTCACTTCTTACCTCCGGCGCCGGCCTTGGGCCGCTTGGCGCCGTATTTGGAACGGCTCTGGTTCCGTCCGTTGACGCCCGAAGCATCGAGCGTTCCGCGAACGATGTGGTAGCGAACGCCGGGGAGATCCTTCACACGGCCGCCGCGAATGAGAACGATCGAGTGCTCCTGCAGATTATGCCCCTCGCCGGGGATGTATGCGGATACCTCGAAGCCGTTCGTGAGTCGCACACGCGCGACCTTTCGAAGCGCGGAATTCGGCTTCTTGGGTGTCGTGGTGTACACGCGCGTGCACACTCCGCGCTTCTGCGGATTCCCCTTCAGCGCCGGCGCCTTCTCTTTCTTCTCTACGTCCTGGCGACTGCGCCGGACGAGCTGGTTTATCGTGGGCATAGAAAGTTGAACTTAGTTGAGACGGGAGGGAGGGTCAAGATGAGAGGGCAGGAAGCAGAGAGCAGACAGCAGGAA
>JBIQLU010000036.1:15115-28011 GCA_044463985.1 Gemmatimonas aurantiaca
TCGGCGGGCGGGAGGAGCGGCTCCTCTGCGGGAGCCGGCACCTCCATCCCCTCGATCTCCACCTGGCTGTAGCGATACTGCCCCGTTCCAGCCGGGATCAGGTGACCGATGATGATGTTCTCCTTCAGACCGAGCAGGTCGTCGCGCGATCCGCGTATCGCTGCGTCGGTAAGTACTCGCGTGGTCTCCTGGAACGAGGCCGCCGAGATGAACGACTGCGTCGTGAGACTCGCCTTCGTGATTCCGAGAAGGAGCGGCTCCGAAGTGGCCGGCTGGCCCTTCTTCATCGCCCGATCGTTGGTCTCGCGGAAGGTCCCCTTGTCCACGTGCTCGCCCTCGAGCAGCTCCGTGTCGCCGGGCTCCAGGATCCTCACCTTCTGCAGCATCTGGCGCACGATCACGCCGATGTGCTTGTCGTTGATCTTCACACCCTGCAGTCGGTACACCTCCTGAACCTCGTTCAGCAGGTACTCCTGCACCGCCCTCGGGCCCTTGATCCTCAGAATGTCGTGCGGGTTCACCGGACCCTCGGAGAGACGGTCGCCCGCCCTCACCCGGTCGCCCTCGTGCACGCGAAGGTGCTTGCCCGCCGGCACCTCGTAGAGCTGCGCCGGCTGCGTGTCGTCCACCACCGTCGTCCCGTCGTCCAGGATCCGCAGCGGCTGCACGAAGATCTCCCGCTTGCCGCGCTTGATGTCGCCGAAGCGCACCACGCCGTCGATCTCCGAGATCGTGGCCGGATCCTTCGGGCGACGCGCCTCGAAGAGCTCCGCCACGCGCGGCAGACCGCCCGTGATGTCTCTCGTCTTGTACGCCTCGCGGCTGATCTTGGCCAGCACCGTGCCGGCGCCCACCTGCTCGCCGTCCTCGATGATGAGCTGAGCGCCGACCGGGATCACGAAGTCGCGAACTCGCTTCTCCTTCCCGCTCTTCTCCTGCACGATCTCGATGTGCGGGTGCAGGCGCTTCTCGCGGTCCTCGATGATCACGCGCTGACGGAGACCGGTGAGCTCGTCGAGCTCCTCGGACACCGACTCGTCCTCGATGATGTCCACGAAGCGTACCGTGCCCTCCACGTCCGCTATGATCGGCGTGGTGTACGGGTCCCATGTGAACACCACGGCGTCGCGCTTCACCTCGCTCCCGTTCTCCACCATCAGGAACGCGCCGAGCGGCACCTGGAAGCGCGAGAGCACGGCCGCGTTCTCGTCCTTCGACGCGCGGATGATGATCTCTCCCTCGTACGAGGTGACGATCTTCTGTCCCTCGGCATTGGTCACGTAGATCAGCCGCTCACCGAACTCGATCACGCCGCCCACCTTCGACTTGCGCGCCGTCTGCTCGGCGATGCGTGCCGCCGTGCCGCCGATGTGGAAGGTACGGAGCGTGAGCTGCGTACCCGGCTCGCCGATCGACTGCGCCGCCAGAATTCCCACCGCCTCGCCCAGATCCACCATCTGCATGGTGGCCAGGTTGCGGCCGTAGCACATCCGGCAGAGTCCACGCTTCGCCTCGCAGGTGAGCACCGAGCGAATCCGCACGGTCTCGATTCCCGCGTCCTCGATCGCGCGCGCAGTCTCCTCGTCGATCAGTTCCCCGGCCTCCACCAGCAGAAGGCGGCGACCCGATTCGTCGATCTCGTGCGGATCCTCCACGTCCTCGGCGGCCACCGTACCCACGATGCGCTCGCCGAGCGGCTCGATCACATCCTCGCCTTCCTTCAGCGCGCCGACCTCGAGACCGAGAATGGTGCCGCAATCCTCTTCCGTGATCGTCACGTCCTGCGCCACGTCCACCAGACGACGCGTGAGGTAGCCGGCGTCGGCCGTCTTGAGCGCCGTGTCGGCCAGACCCTTTCGCGCGCCGTGCGTCGAGATGAAGTACTCGAGCACCGACAGCCCTTCGCGGAAGTTCGACTTGATCGGGCTTTCGATGATCTCGCCGATGCCGCCGGTGAGCTTCTTCTGCGGCTTCGCCATCAGGCCGCGCATTCCGGCGAGCTGCCGGATCTGATCGCGCGAACCACGCGAGCCTGAATCGAACATCATGAACACCGGGTTCAGCCCGCCCTTCGACTCGCGCAGCGCCTTCACCATGGCGTCGGCTACGTCGTTGTTGGCGTGCGTCCAGGTGTCGATCACCTTGTTGTAGCGCTCACCGTTCGTGATGTTGCCCGTCTGGTACGCGCGCTGGAAGCGCTCCACTCGTGCATCCGCGTCGCCGAGCAGGGTGACCTTGTCGGCCGGGATCTCGAGATCCTCGATGCCGATGGACACGCCGCCCATGGTGGCGTAGCGGAAGCCGAACTCCTTGAGCCGGTCGAGGAACTGCACGGTGGCCGCGAGGCCGTCCGTACGGTACGCGTCGAACACCAGCTCCGAGAGTGCGCGCTTCTTCATCTCGCGATTCTGGTAGCCCAGCGACGGCGGCACGATGCTGTTGAACAGCACGCGTCCCGTGGTGGTCGCCTCCCAGCGCTTGCCGTGGATGTCGTCCACCAGGAAGTGCACCGGCGTGTGGAAGCTCACCCGCCCGAGGGCGAGCGCCATCTCCACCTCGGCGAGCGTCGCGAAACGCGGCGCCTTCTCCAGCTCCTTCGCGAACTCCTGCGGCTGCTTCGTGAGGAAGTAGCAGCCGAGCACGATGTCCTGGCTCGGCTCCGCCACCGGGCGGCCGTCGGACGGCTTGAGGACGTTGTTGCTCGAGAGCATGAGCAGGCGGCACTCGAGCTGCGCCTCGAACGAGAGCGGCACGTGCACGGCCATCTGGTCGCCGTCGAAGTCGGCGTTGAACGCCGCGCAGACGAGCGGGTGGATACGGATGGCCTTCCCTTCCACGAGCACCGGCTCGAACGCCTGGATGCCCAGACGGTGGAGCGTCGGCGCGCGGTTCAGCAGCACCGGGTGGTCGCGAATTATGTCTTCGAGGATCTCGTACACCTCGGGGCTCTCGCGCTCCACGATCTTCTTGGCGCGCTTCACCGTCTCGGCGATCCCCTTGTCCACCAGCTTGTGGATGATGAACGGCTTGAAGAGCTCGAGCGCCATCGCCTTCGGCAGACCGCACTGGTGCAGCTTGAGCTCCGGGCCCACCACGATCACCGAACGACCGGAGTAGTCCACGCGCTTGCCGAGCAGGTTCTGACGGAAGCGGCCCTGCTTGCCCTTGAGCATGTCGGAGAGCGACTTCAACGGACGCTTCCCGCGACCGCGGATCGCCTTGGAGCGGCGGCCGTTGTCGAAGAGCGCGTCGACCGCTTCCTGCAGCATGCGCTTCTCGTTGCGCAGGATGACCTCGGGCGCCCGATGCAGTATCAGCTTCTGCAGCCGGTTGTTCCGGTTGATCACTCTGCGATAGAGATCGTTCAGATCGCTCGTGGCGAAGCGGCCGCCATCGAGCGGAACGAGCGGGCGAAGATCGGGCGGGATCACGGGGATCACGTCCATGATCATCCACTCCGCCTTGTTGCGCGTACCGCCCGCATCTCCCGACCCGCGGAATGCGTCGATGATCTTGAGCCGCTTGAGCATCTGCTTCTTGCGATGCTGCGACGTCTCCACGGCAACCGCCGCGCGGAGCTCGTCGGAGATCTTGTCGATGTCCAGACGACGCAGCAGCTCGCGCACCGCGGGCGCTCCGATGTCCGCCTTGAACTCGGTGTCGCCGGCCTCGCGCGCCTTGTCGCGGAGCTCCAGATACTCGTCCTCATCCAGGAGCTGGTTCGCGCGAACCTCCTGCTGCCCCGGCTCGATCACCACGTAGTTCGAGTAGTAGATGATCTTCTCGAGGTCGCGCAGCGTGATGTCCAGCAGGTTCCCCATCGGGCTCGGAAGCGTCTTGAAGAACCAGATGTGAGCCACGGGCACGGCGAGCTCGATGTGCCCCATCCGCTCGCGGCGGACGCGCGAAAGCGTAACCTCCACGCCGCAGCGGTCGCAGATCACGCCGCGATAGCGGATCCGCTTGTACTTCCCGCAATGGCACTCCCAGTCCTTCACGGGACCGAAGATCCGCTCGCAGAAGAGACCGTCCTTCTCGGGCTTGAACGAGCGGTAGTTGATGGTCTCGGGCTTGGTTACCTCGCCCCACGACCACCAGGTCCGGAGACCGGACATTTCCAGCCGCTCGCGCTCCTTGGGATCCTTCGGCCCACGGATCTCCTCGGGCGACGCGATGCGGATCTGAATGAAGTCGAAACTCGAGCTGCGCTGCTCGCGCACGCTACGGAAGTCAATCATGTCCTACTCCTCTCCGTTGCCGTTGCCATCCAGTCCGTCGCCATCGGCGGCGCCGAGCTTGACCCAGATGCCCAGCGCCTGCAACTCCTTCACTAGCACGTTGAACGATTCCGGGATTCCGGGATCGGGAAGGTTCTGGCCCTTCACGATCGCCTCGTACACCCGGCTCCGTCCGTTGACGTCGTCGGACTTGACGGTGAGTATCTCCTGCAGCGTGTGCGCCGCGCCGTACGCCTCGAGCGCCCACACCTCCATCTCTCCGAAGCGCTGCCCACCGAACTGCGCCTTGCCAGCCAGCGGCTGCTGCGTGACCAGCGAGTACGGTCCGATGCTCCGCGCGTGGATCTTGTCGTCGACCAGGTGCGAGAGCTTCAGCATGTAGATCTCGCCCACCGTGACCGGGCTCGCGAAGCGGTCGCCGGAGCGTCCGTCGCGCAGCCACACCTTTCCACCCGGCGTCAGACCGGCGAGTCGCATCAGCTCCACCGCCGCCGCATCCACGTCTATGTCCGCCTTCGGACCGAGCGTGAGCGCGAGCGAACGCAGCTCCTGCGACTGCAGCACATCGGCCGCGTCGCGCGCCGCGAGCTTCTCGAGCTGTTTCACGGCGTTCTTCGCCTCGGCCCGCTCCTCCTTCGAGCGCGCCTCGTCATCGGCGATCGACGCGTGCAGCTCGATCTGGTGGCGCAACTCCTCCGCCTCCCGATCGGCGAGCTCACGTGCGGCCGCGCTGAGCGCATCGCGGAACGAGTGGTAGATGTCGCGGGTCTGCTGCGACACCGTACGCGATCCGAGATCGTTGAGCGTTGCGTCTTCCATGTTGACGTGAACCTCGCCCTCCTCGCGCGGCGGCTTCACGTCCGCCACTACAGAGCGCACGTCCGCCTCACCCAGAGCCGGCACCGGAGTGCGGAGCCCGAGTGCGCGCATTCCCCACTGCACACCGCTCAGCTTGAGCAGCAACCCGATCTCCCGCTCGTTCGCGCCCTGGAATACCGGCGTCTTCGCGAGGAAGCCGAGGTTGCGAGCGATCCATCCGAGATGAGTCTCGAGGATCTGCCCCACGTTCATGCGGCTCGGCACGCCGAGCGGGTTGAGTACGATGTCCACCGGCCGTCCGTCCGGCAGGAACGGCATGTCCTCCTCCGGCACGATGCGGGCAACGATACCCTTGTTGCCGTGGCGTCCGGCCATCTTGTCACCCACCGAGACCTTGCGCTTCTCGGCCAGGTAGACCTTCACGAGCTGGATGACTCCCGGCGGGAGCTCGTCGGGCTGCAGGATCTTGTCGATCCGCTCCTCCGCCTTCTCCTCGATCCGCGCCTTCTCCGCGTTGGCAGCGTCGATCACCTCGCGGATCCGCTCGTTGACCTTCTTGTTCTCCACGCGGAAGGTCTTGAGGTCGAGCGCCGGGATGCGCAGCTCGCGCAGCGCGTCGCCGCTGAGCTTCGTGCCCGCCGGGATCGCCTCTTCCACGGTGCCGGCCTTCAGCGCGAGTGTGACGGTCTGACCCTCGAGCATCTCCATCAGCTCGGAGTCGCGCACCTCGTTGACGCGGATCTTCTCCTCGCCCTCGAGACGACGCACTTCACCGATACGCTCGCCGCGATCCTTCTCGATCACCTGGTCATCGATGCGCGAGAAGATCTTGACGTCGATCACCACGCCTTCCATTCCCGGCGGCACCTTCAGCGACGAGTCCTTCACGTCCTTCGCCTTCTCGCCGAAGATCGCCGTTAGGAGCTTCTCTTCCGGTGAGAGCTCGGTCTCGCCCTTCGGCGTGATCTTGCCCACCAGGATGTCGCCCGGATTCACGTGCGCGCCGATGCGTACGATTCCGCGCTCGTCGAGATCGACGAGCGACTCCTCGGCCACGTTCGGGATCTCGCGCGTGATCTCCTCCTGACCGCGCTTGGTGTCGCGGACGTGGAGCTCCAGCTCCTGGATGTGGATCGACGAGTAGACGTCGTCCTTCACCAGGCGCTCGGAGAGCACGATGGCGTCCTCGAAGTTGTGTCCGTACCAGGGCATGAACGCCACCGTCACGTTGGAACCGAGGGCGAGCTGCCCCTGCTCCGTCGCGGCACCGTCGGCCAGCGCTTCACCCGCCTTCACTCTCTGACCGAGTCGGACGAGCGGACGCTGGTTGATGGCCGTGTCCTGGTTGGTGCGCCAGTACTTCTTGAGGCGGTAGCGGTCATGCTGCGTGAGCCGTGCGAGCGGACGGTCGTTCGCGCGCCGTTCATCGCTGCGAACGCGCTCCGCCGGCCCGGCATCCACCACGATCTCGTCGGCCGTGACGCGCGTGACCACGCCCGAACGCCGCGCGATCACCACCGCGCCGGAATCGCGGGCCACCTTCTCCTCGAGCCCAGTGCCCACCACCGGCGTGCGCGGGTTGAGAAGAGGCACGGCCTGCCGCTGCATGTTCGAGCCCATCAGCGCGCGGTTGGCGTCGTCGTGCTCGAGGAACGGGATGAGCGCCGCGGCGATCGACACGAGCTGCTCCGGCGCCACGTCCATGTAGTCGATGCGATCGGGCGGCACGAGCGGCACGTCGCCGCGCTGCCGGCAGAGCACCAGATCGTCCACGAACGTTCCGTCTTCGCGCAGCTTCGCGTTCGCCTGCGCGATGATGACGTCTTCCTCGCGGTTGGCGTCGAGCCACTCGAGCGCTCCGGTCACCTTCCCGTTCTTCACCACGCGGTACGGCGTCTCCACGAAGCCGAGATCGTTCACCTGCGCGTAGCAGGCGAGCGAGGTGATGAGACCGATGTTCGGACCTTCAGGCGTCTCGATCGGGCACATGCGGCCGTACTGCGAGTAGTGCACGTCGCGCACCTCGAAGCCGGCGCGCTCTCTCGTGAGACCGCCAGGTCCGAGCGCCGAGAGCCGGCGCTTGTGCGTCAGCTCGGCGAGCGGGTTGGTCTGGTCCATGAACTGCGAGAGCTGCGACGAGCCGAAGAACGCCTGGATGACCGCGCTCACCGTACGCGCGTTCACGAGATCGTCCAGCGTGATCTTCTCCGGGTCGGTGTTGATCGACATCCGCTCCTTGACCAGTCGCGCCATGCGCGAGAGACCCACGGAGAACTGGTTCGCGATCAGCTCGCCCACGCTCCGGATGCGGCGGTTGCCGAGGTGGTCGATGTCGTCGGTGTGGCCGTGCCCCTCGTGCAGTTCCACGAGGTAGCGAACGATGGCCACGAAGTCATCCTTCGTGAGCACCGTGCGCGACGCGGGCGTCTTCAGGTTGAGGCGCTGGTTGATCTTGTAGCGCCCCACGCGACCGAGATCGTAGCGCTTCGGGCTGAAGAAGAGCCGCTCGAGCGCGACACGCGCGGTCTCGAGGTTCGGCGCCTCACCCGGACGGAGGAGCGAGTAGATCTGCGAGAGTGCCTCGCGCTCGCTCTTCGTGGGATCCTTGGCCAGCGTGTTCTTGATCAGCATCGACTCGGCGCGGCCCGATGCGACGAAGACCTGCACCTTGTTGATCTCGTTCTTGCGCAGCTTCTTCATGAGCGCGTCGGTGAGCGCCTGGCCGGCGTCGGCCACGACCTCGCCGGTCTCCGGGTTCACCGCATCGAGCGCGAGCACGCGGCGCGTGGGGCGCTCGCCGCGCTCCACGGCGTCCATCTCGTCGCGCACGTCGACCGTGAGGTACGACGCGAAGACCTTCACCGAATCGATGTCGAGCCGGCGGAGGCGGTTGTAGACCTCGACCGTGAGCTCGTCGCCTTCCTTGACGAGCATCTCGGCCTCGGCGCGCTCGCGCTCGGCCTTCGCCTTCTTCGTCTCCTTCTTCGGCTTGGCGCCAGTAGCGGGCGGCTCGGCGGCCTCCTCACCGGCGAGCGTGATGTCCTCGGCGATGATCGCGCCGATCACCTCGCGCTGGTCGCCGCGACTCTCGAGCTTCTTGGTGAGATCGAGCTCACGAACAGCGAAGAAGAGGCGGAGGATGTCGGAATTGGTTCCGTAGCCCAGCGCGCGTAGGAGCGCCGTGGCGGGGAACTTCTTCTTCTTGTCGATATGGACGTAGATGACGTCGTGGATGTCGACGGTGAACTCCACCCACGATCCACGGAACGGGATGATGCGCGCCGAGATCAGCCGCTGCCCGTTCGGGTGGGTGGACTCCTCGAACACCACGCCCGGGGAGCGGTGGAGCTGGCTCACGATCACGCGCTCGGCGCCGTTGATCACGAACGTGCCGAGCGAGGTGAGGAGCGGGAGCTCACCGAGGTAGACTTCCTTTTCGATGATGTTCCGCGGGCGCTTCTCGCCGTTGACCTCCTCGTTGACGACGAGCTGCAGCGTCGCCTTGAGGGGGGCGGAATACGTCATGTCGCGCTCGATGCACTCTTCCACGGAGTACTTTGGCTCGCCCAGGTTGTAGCGGACGAACTCCAGTGAGTAGTTCTCGTGGACGTCGGCGATCGGGAAGAGGTCCTTGAATACGCGCTCGAGCCCCACGTCCTCGCGGTCGTGAGCTGCGGCATCCAGTTGGAGCAGCGCCTCGAAGGCGCGCGTCTGGATGTCGAGGAGATGGGGCATTTCCATCCCCTGCTCGAGCTTGCTGAACGAAATTTGCTTCAGAGTTTCTGGCATGGATCACCCGCGCGCAGACGAAAAACCGCCCCAACCCCGTCTGATTCGCGAAAACGAACCGCGGGGTGAAGCACCAGGATACCGTTTATTTTGACTTGCCTTGCTGGCTTCGAAACCATTCGCGCCCGGACCAGGGGTACGACCGGCGCCTGCAGCCGATATTATACCGGCAAGGCGCACGGAAGTTCCCCGGCGGGGTGACGAGCACCGCCGCCGGGGTACCGCGGCCGCTACTTGACGTCGACGGACGCGCCCTGCTCCTCCAGCTTGGTCTTGATCTGGGCCGCCTCTTCCTTCGAGACGCCACCCTTCACCTCGGACGGCGCGCCATCAACGAGATCCTTCGCCTCCTTGAGGCCGAGGCCCGTGATCTCACGCACGACCTTGATGACCTGAATCTTCTTGGCGCCGGCCTCCTTGAGGACGACGGAAAACTCCGTCTGCTCCTCGGCGGCGGGCGCAGCCGCTGCACCACCAGCGGCCGGAGCCGCGGCCGGGGCCGCAGCAGCGATGGTCACGTTGAACTTCGCCTTGAAGGCATCGATCAGCTCGGCGAGCTCGAGCACCGACATGTTGCCGATGGCGTCGAGGATCTCGTCCTTGCTCAGCGTCGCGTTTGCCATTGTTCCTAGTCTCCGTAATGATCTTTCGATGGCCAGTCGCTAGCGTCGTTGCTAGCTGCTAGCAACTCCTCAGGCGCTCTCGCGCTGCTGGCGCAGCGACTCCAACGCTCCTGCGAACATGTAGAGCAGTCCGTTCAGCGCGCCCACGAAGGCGGCCATCGGTGACTGCAGCCCGGCACCCAGCTCGGAGAGCATCTGCTCGCGTGAAGGAAGCGAAGCAAGCTGCTTGACCTGCGCGGTGTCGATCGGACGTCCATCGAGCAGTCCACCCTTCACTTCGGGCTTCTGCTCGTTCTCCTTGGCGAAGTCACTGAGGACCTTCGCCGCGGCCACCGGATCGGGGCCGATCACCACGCCGGTGGGCCCCCTCAGCACTCCGCTCGGCAAACCGCTCTGGTTCGTCGCGCGCAGGGCGAGGGTGTTCTTTATCACGACGTACTCCACGCCAGCCTTGCGAAGGCGGCGACGGAGCTCCGTCATGCGCTTCACGTTGAGTCCCGTGAAATCCGTGTAGTAGAGCGCCGTGGCGCCCTTCATCTTCGCCGACAGGTCGTCGACGAGTTGCTCCTTCTCGGTACGCTTCATCGTCGATTACCTGTAGGGAGTGGTGTCGATAGCGACGCCCGGTCCCATCGTGCTCGAGATCGCGACGTTCCTGACGTACACGCCCTTCGCCGCTGCCGGCTTGGCGCGAACGATCTGGTCCATGAAAGCGGTGAAGTTGTCGTTCAGAGCGCTGACGCTGAACGAGACCTTCCCGATCGGGGCGTGAACGTTGCCGCCCTTGTCCACGCGGAACTCGATCTTCCCCGCCTTGACCTCGCGCACGGCGCGGGCCACGTCGAAGGTCACCGTTCCGGCCTTCGGGTTCGGCATGAGTCCGCGCGGGCCGAGCACGCGTCCGAGCTGACCAACCTGACCCATCTGGTCGGGAGTGGCCACCAGGACGTCGAAATCGAGCCAGCCGTCCTTGATGCGCTGCACGAGCTCGACGCCGACGGCGTCAGCGCCGGCACCCTCGGCCTCGCGTGCCTTCTCGCCAACGGCGATCACGGCCACGCGCACCGACTTACCAGTGCCGGCCGGGAGAACCACCGTGCCGCGCACCACCTGGTCGGCGTGCCTCGGGTCGACACCCAGACGCACCGCGACCTCGACCGTCTCGTCGAACTTCGCGTACGCCGCGCCCTTGACCAGCTCGATCGCCTGCGATGGCTGATAGCGGGCGGTCTCCTCGACCTTCTTCGCCGCGTCGCGGTACTTCTTTCCGTGATCGGGCATCAGTCGGCGACCTCCACGCCCATCGACCGCGCGGCGCCAGCCACCATCTGCATGGCCGACTCGATGCTGTCGCAGTTGAGATCGGGGAGCTTCACCTCGGCGATCTTCCGCACCTGGTCCTTCGTGAGCTTTCCGACCTTGTTCCGGTTCGGCTGCCCCGAGCCCTTATCGAGCCCCAGCTCCTTCTTGATCAGGATGGCCGCGGGCGGGGTCTTCGTGATGAAGGTGAACGACTTGTCGGAGTAGATCGTGAGCTCGACCGGGAGGATCGTCCCCATCTGGGACTGCGTCCTCGCGTTGAACTCCTTCACGAACCCCATGATGTTGACACCGTGCGGACCGAGCGCGGTACCCACGGGTGGAGCGGGCGTCGCCTGGCCCGCCGGTATCTGCAGCTTTACGAAACCAGTTGCCTTCTTTGCCATTCAACAATCCTCGGTATCGAGGGCGCGCACGAGCGCGCCGTTCTCCCACACGAGTTCGCGGCCGGAACGACCGCCAACACTTTTACGTCGCTGTGGTCGGCGACGGTGCCGCTCAGTATCCGCGCAGATCCAGATAGTCCAGTTCCACGCTCGTGGGGCGGCCGAAAAGACTGACCGACACCCGCACCTTCCCCTTGTCGGGGAAGACTTCCTCCACGGTTCCGCTGAAGTCGCTGAAAGGCCCTTCGGTGATCTCCACCGCCTGGCCGACCATGAAGGGAATTTCTTCCTTCGGCTCCTCCTCGTCCTGCTCGTCGGCAATTCCGAGGAGGCGGTTCACTTCATCGGGGCGCAGCGGCTGCGGAGCACGCTCCTGACCCACGAACTTGATCACACCCTGGATGCTGTTGACGATGTGGATCCCCTCCTGACTCATCAGCATCTCGACCAGTACGTAGCCCGGGTAGATCTTCCGTTCCACGTTGACCTTCTTCCCGTTCTTGATCTCCACCACTTCCTGGGTGGGAACGAGAGCCTGGCGCACCGGCCGCTGCTCGGCCTCGCGCGGATCCTGGTCGATGCGCCGCTGGATGAGCGACCGAACCTTGTTCTCGTGCCCGGCCGTCGTCTGAATGGCGTACCAGCGGTGCTCGTCCATCGTCACTTGCCGAAGAGAGCGGGAATACCGCGCACGAGCACGGCCTGCAGGATCACGTCGAGAATCGCGATGAAGCCCGCGATCACCAGCACGAACACGATGATCGCGATGGTGGCCTGGCGGAGCTGTGCGCGATCCGGCCAGGTGATCTTGCGCATCTCGTTGCGGACTTCCTGGAGGAAGTCCACTGTCTGAGCGACGATCGCCGGCATCGGGTTACTTCGTTTCCTTGTGCAGCGTGTGGCAGTTGCAACGCGGGCAATACTTCTTCCACTCCACGCGCTCGGGATGAGCGCGCTTGTTCTTCGTGGTGAAGTAGTTCCGATTTTTGCAATCGCTACATGCGAGAATGATCTTGTCGCGTGGCATCTATGTGATCGTTACTTGATGATCTTGGTTACGACGCCGGCGCCCACCGTGCGGCCGCCTTCGCGGATGGCGAACCGGAGACCCTCGTCCATGGCGATCGGCGTTATCAGCTCGATCTCCATCTGCACGTTGTCTCCTGGCATCACCATCTCCGTTCCCTCCGGCAGCTTCACCGTGCCCGTCACGTCCGTCGTACGGAAGTAGAACTGCGGACGATAACCGTTGAAGAACGGCGTGTGCCGACCGCCCTCCTCCTTCGTCAACACGTACACCTCGGCCAGATAGTGCGTGTGAGGCGTGATCGCTCCGGGCTTCGAGAGCACCATACCGCGCTCGATGTCCTCCTTCGCCACGCCACGGAGCAACAGACCCACGTTGTCTCCCGCACGACCCTCGTCCAGCAGCTTCCGGAACATCTCGACGCCCGTCACCACCGTCTTCTTGTCCGTGCCGAAGCCCACCATCTCGACCTCGTCCTGTACCTTCACTATCCCGCGCTCGATCCTGCCCGTCGCCACAGTTCCACGGCCCGTGATCGAGAACACGTCCTCCACGGGCATCAGGAACGGCTTGTCGATCTCCCGCTTCGGCTCGGGGATGTAGCTGTCCAGAGCGTCCAGAAGCTCGCCGATGTGCTTACCCCACTCGCTCGACGGATCCCCACTCTCCAGCGCCTTCAACGCGGAGCCGCGGA
>JBIQLU010000037.1:0-4199 GCA_044463985.1 Gemmatimonas aurantiaca
GCGTGCATGAACGAACGCGGATCGAAGTTCCGGGCGGAAGGTGGGAGAAAGGTATCTACCGATTGGGCAGTCCCCTTTCGGACGCTGCACGAAACGGTGGTGGCAGCGCGCGCTGCCGCCGGACGGCAGCGTATCGCTCAACCGGTGATCTACGGGCACGCCGGCAACGGACACCCGCACGAGAACTTCATCGCTCGCAACGCCGACGAACTCGCCGCGGTGGAGCGCGCCGTGTCCGAGACGTTGAAGACCGTTCTCGCGGCTGGTGGAACCGTTGCGGCGGAGCATGGGATCGGGAAGCTCAAGCGCCGCTGGCTCCCGCTGCAGATGAGCGAGCTACAGATCGGCGCGATGCGTGCCCTGAAGGCCGAGCTCGACCCGCTCGGCATCCTCGCGCCGGGAAACGTGCTTCCGTGAGCGCTTTCGCGGCGGTGGTGCTCGACATGGATTCCACCATCGTATCGGTGGAGGGAATCGACTGGCTCGCGAAGCTGCGCGACGCCAGGGTGGCGCGCGAAATCGAAGCACTCACCGCCCGGGCAATGGATGGCACGATCGAGCTCGACAGCGTCTACGGCGAGCGCCTCGCTCTCATCCGGCCGGACGCTCGCGAAGTTGCCGGGCTGGCGAACGTGTACGAAGAGTCGCTCGCGCCCGGCGCGCGGGAGGTCATGGTGGAAATGCGTGATGCCGGAATCCGGCTCGCGATCGTGAGCGGCGGAATACGCGAAGCGATACTCCCGGCCGCGCGCTCGCTCGGCTTCGCCGACTGCGATGTGCACGCCGTTGCCATCCGCTTCGACGCCGAGGGTGCCTACACCGGGTTCGACGCCACTTCGCCACTCATCACCCAGAATGGAAAGGCGGCGGTCGTGAGCGCTCTGGCACTCCCGCGTCCGACACTCGCCGTGGGCGATGGTTCGACCGACGCCGCGATGAAGCCGGCGGTCGACGCCTTCGCTGCGTTCACCGAGTTCGTCCGGCGCGACGCCGTGGTGGCCGCCGCGCAGCACGAGCTTCGCTCCTTTTACGATCTCCGCGAGATGGTGCTGGCATGACATCGGACGTCGGCTTCGGCCACTTCTTTCTACCGGGTCCCACCGAAGTGCGCAGCGAAGTACTGGCGGCGATGCTGCGCCCGATGATGCCGCACCGCGGGAAGGATTTCGAGGATCTCTTCGCGCGTTTGCAGAGCGGGTTGCGCACCGTGTTCGACACCGAGCGCGCGGTGTTCGTGAGCAGCTCTTCCGCCACGGGGCTCATGGAGGCGGCGGTTCGTTGCGTGCCGGCCGGCGCCGTTCTCTCGCTCGTGAACGGCGCGTTCTCGGAGCGCTTCGCGGACATCTCTCGCGCATGCGGACACGAGACCGACAGCATCGAGGCCGAGTGGGGGAGCGTCGTCGACCTGGCCGAGGTAGAGCGTAGCCTCGCGTCGAGGCGCTACGCCGCCGTGACGGTAGTGCATTCCGAGACTTCGACCGGTGCACTGACCGACGTTCGTGCCGTGGCGGCGTTGGCGCACCGCCACGGCGCTCTCTGCCTCGTGGACAGCGTCTCCGGTGCGGGAGGCGCCCCGCTGCATGCCGACGAATGGGAGCTCGATTTCGTCCTCACGGGCTCGCAGAAGGCGCTCGCGCTTCCTCCGGGACTCGCCTTCGGAGTGGCGTCGCAGTCGTACATGGAAGCGGCCGGGCGCGCGGCCTCGCGCGGGCGGTACTTCGACGTGACGGAGTTCGCGCACTACGCCGCGCGCAACCAGACCCCCAACACGCCGGCGATCTCGCTCCTCTATGCGCTCGACGAGCAGCTTCGTGCGATCGCGCGCGAAGGCGTGGAGCGGCGCTGGGAACGGCATGCGACCATGGCGCGCGAGTGCTGGGAATGGGCGGAGTCGTTCGAGTCGCGGCATGGAGTGCGGCTCTCCATCCTTGCACCCGCGGGACACCGGTCGCCGACGGTTTCCACCGTCGTGCTGCCCGGCTTTCTGCGCGGTCCCCAGGTGGTAGCGGCGGTGGCCGAACGCGGTTTCACCATCGGAGGCGGCTACGGTCGGTTACGCGACGGCAGCGTGAGAGTCGGACATATGGGGGACCACGACAGCACGACCCTGCGCGCCTGCCTGGATGCGTGCGGCGAAGCGTTGGTTCGGCTGGCCGGCACGGCGAGGTAGCGCCACCAGGAGGGGCCTCGCAAGCCCCGGCTCCTTCCGCACGTGCGGCATGTGACCGAAGGGGATGCGATACGTCCTTGCAGTATGGCATCCACCGCGCGCAACGGCAGCAAGCAGGCCACATCAACCACCGACCGCCAGACGGGCTCCGACGAGGGAACGGCCCTCGACGGGACGCTCGCTGCCTCCCTCGAGCGCACGGCGCGACTCGCCGCCACCGTCCTCCAGGCACCGGCAGCCTTCGTCGCCCTCGTAGGTTCCGACCGACGCTGTTTCGGCGGCGGCACCGACCTTCCGAGCTGGTTCTTTCACGACCCCGGAGTTCTCATCCGATCGGGACTCGGTCTTCGCATCGCCGAGTCGACGGATGTGGTCAGCGTGACGGACGCGCGCGGCCGCTCGCCAGTCCGGCACAACGGGAGCTGGCACGAGGCGGAGATCGCCGAGCGACTCGGGATAGCCAGCTACATGGGCGCTCCGCTCCTCAGCGACGATGGCGAGACGCTCGGAGTCTTCTGCGTCACGGACGTCATACCCCGCGCATGGGGAGCTCGAGAGATTGCCATACTGGACGACCTCGCCGGCGGAGCTTCGACCGAGCTCTCGTTGCGCCATCGGATCATCCAGCGAGAGCGGGTGGAGCGGCAGCTTCGCCACGCATCCCGCCACGATCCGCTGACGGGCCTCCCCAATCGCAGCTTCTTCACCGAACGGCTCGCGCAGGCGGTATCGCGGGCGCGCGGCGGGCAGGATTATCTCTTTGCCCTGATCTTTCTCGACCTCGACCACTTCAAGGTGGTGAACGACAGCGTGGGCCACCACGCGGGGGACGAGCTGCTCGTGGCCGTGGCGCGCCGTCTCGAGGGGTGTCTGCGCGGAGGAGACATGGTCGCGCGTCTTGGCGGCGACGAGTTCGCGCTGCTGCTGGAACGCGTGGAAGATGCCAACGACGCCGCGCACGTCGCCGAACGGATCCAGGCCTCCCTCGCCGCACCGGTGAACGTAGGCGGCTACGACCTGTTCACGACGGCGAGCCTCGGCATCGTCCTCTCGTCCTCCGCGCACGAGCAGCCCGAGCATCTGCTCCGCAGCGCCGACATGGCGATGTATCGCGCGAAGATGAGCGGCAGGGCGCGGTTCGAGATCTTCGACCCGGCCATGCACGCCGCCGCGCTGATCCGGTTGCAGCTCGAAACCGACCTGCGTCGCGCCGTGGACAGGGGCGAGTTCGAGCTGCACTACCAGCCAATGGTGGAGCTGTCGTCGGGAAAGATCACCTGCGTGGAAGCGCTGGCTCGCTGGCGGCATCCGCAGCGCGGGATGATCCAGCCGTCGGCCTTCATTGCCGAAGCGGAAGAGACGGGGCTCATCATACCGATCGGCAACTGGGTGCTGGACGAGGCGTGCCGTCAGCTCCGCGCCTGGGACGAGATGCACGCCGCGCAGTCGAACGGCGCACGCAATACTCCGCCCGGAGGCGTCGCGAGGGACGACCCCGGAGAGCAGAAGCTGTCGGTGGCGATCAACGTAGCCGGACGCCAGCTCGTGCAGCCGGATCTGCGGCGAACCATCGAGCGAACGCTCTCACGGAACTGTGTGAACCCCGCCCGGCTGCACCTCGAGATCACCGAGAGCGCCATCCTCGACAAGCCCGAGCCGGTGGTCCGCATGCTCCAGGAGATCAAGGAACTGGGCGTGAGGATCTTCCTCGACGATTTCGGCACGGGCTACTCATCGCTCAGCTATCTGCATCAGCTTCCGCTGGATGCGCTGAAGATAGACCGCTCCTTCGTGAGTCAGCTCGAGAGCTCGGAGCGGGCGGCGCAGCTCGTCCAGACCATTCTGCAGATGAGCGCGAACCTCGGTCTGGACGCCATCGCTGAAGGGGTCACCACGATGGAGCAGATGCGCAGGCTCCGATCGCTCGGCTGCCGGTATGCGCAGGGCTATCTCTTCTCCGCACCGCTCGACGCGGACGCGATGACGGCGATGCTGCGTACGCGACCCACCTGGTAGGATCGAAAACGGA
>JBIQLU010000037.1:4299-12387 GCA_044463985.1 Gemmatimonas aurantiaca
GCGTTCTCCATTGCGCGGATCAACTCGTCCAGCTTGAGGTGCATGGCTTCGGAGTCACGATTCTGGGTGTTCTGGATCAGGAACACCATGAGGAAAGTGACTATGGTGGTCGTCGTGTTTATGACCAGTTGCCAGGTATCCGAATAACGGAAGAGCGGCCCGCTGAGCCCCCATCCGAGAATCAGCAGTACCGCCAGCACGAAGATCCACGGTGAGCCCACCACGCGTGACGTGCTGGCAGCGAACTTCCGAAAGGCATCCCGCATCGGCCGACTCCGGGCGTTCGGGTGGACTGTGCTCTACCTCGTTCGACCCGATGTATGCACGTCTTCGGCCACTGCATCGACGCTCGAGTTGCGGGGAGCCACTGCACCGCGCGAGGCGACCGCGCCTGGCAGAGTGAGCCTGAAGCACGAGCCCTTCCCTGCTTCGCTCTCCGCCGTGATGTCGCCGCCCATCCGGCGGGCGAGATCGCGCGAAATCGCGAGGCCGAGGCCAACCCCCTGTTGACTGACGCTGGTGAGGTGCCGATCGACCTGCACGAACGGTTCGAAGATTCGCTCGAGCTTTTCCTGCGCGATTCCACGGCCGGTATCGACTACGCTCAGCGTCACCGACTCTTCCGAGCATCCGCACGACACGGTCACACTGCCGCCTTCGGGTGTGAACTTGATGGCGTTCGTCACGAGGTTGAGGAGGATCTGCCGCACCCGTTCGTAATCCGCGTGAACGCGTACGCCGGGCGCTCCGACATCGCAGGAATAGCGCACGCCAGCAGCGGCCATCTGCGGCGCCACGATCGGCTCCAGACCCAACAGAATGTCGCGAACTTCCACGTCCGCCGGCGTGAATTCGACCTGACCCGCCTCGAGCCTGGCGAAGTTGAGTATGTCGTTGATCAGCGCCAGCAGATAGCGGCCGTTCTTCCGGACACGATCGAGGTCCTCGACCTGCTGATCGGTGACGGGGCCGCGGATCCCCATCGAGAGGATGTCCACGTAGCCGGAAATGGCGTTGAGTGGAGTGCGCAGCTCGTGACTCATGGTCGCCAGGAATTCGCTCTTCGCGGTGTTGGCAGCTTCGGCCTGCGCGCGCGCGGCCATCGCAGCGCTCCGCTCCCGCTCGAGATCACTCACCGCGCTCTGCAGCGCATCGTTGGCCTGCTCGAGCTGCTCCGTCTGTAGCTCCATCTCGCCGGTCTGCTCCTGAAGCTGCTGCTGCTGCAGCTCCATCTCCAGCGCCTGTTCGTGGAGCTGGCGGTTCTGCAGCTCGAGCTCCTCCGATTGCTCGCGGAGCCTGGCGTTGTGCCTGTCGAGCTCGCGCGCGGCGATCTCGCGTTCGCGGGCGTACCTGCCGAGGAGAACGTTGGTGAGGAGCGCCGCGGCCACGGCCAGAACGGTGCCCACCACGAGGATGATCCTGACTTCGCGCGCGTACTGCGTCTCGCGGTCGAGACGATCCTGAAGGAGGCCGCTCTCCGCCTGTTCGAGGTCGTTGGTCACGCGCCGCGCCTCATCCATCAGGACTCTGCCACTGTCCGTCGCCACGACCGCGAGCGCGGCATCCAGACCCGAAGTGCGGCGCACCGCCAGCGACCGGTCCAGCTCCTCGAACTTCGCCCTCGACAGCATCGCGAGCGTATCGAGGCGTGCGCGCTGGTGTTCGTCGCCGCGGGTCAGCGTATCGAGCACTGACAGGTAGCGCTGCACGTCCCGTTCGGCGGCGCCGTACGGGGCGAGGTATTTCTCGTCCCCCGTGAGAAGAAAACCGCGCTGCCCGGTTTCTCCGTCGGCCATGCGTGAGAGCGTGAGCTCGAGGTTCCGGATGATCCGTCCGGACCTGTCCGCTCGCCGCTGGATCTCCTGCTGCCGGGTCATCCCGGCGTAGGTGAGTGCTGCGAACAGCAGAACGACGACGCTGCTTCCGACTGTTGCGTAGAAGCGTTGCAGCGCCGTCCACTGCACCAGCTTCACCGCCGCCTCCCTCCAGCGCCGGAGGCCGTGCTTCCGATGTGACGCACCAGTTCGCTCGACGGTGCGGCACCGCGCCTGATGTCGATCGATGCGGGGGCGCCGAGCACCAGCCGGGCTCCTCCCGCGTCGCGCGCGAGCGACGGGCCGGTCGGATGGATGAAGAGACCGTTCGCGTTCACCGTATCGATGGAGACCAGCTCGGCGAGATCGCCGGAGTCACGAAGCCGCGGACCGCGGTGCGCCACGGCGTCGTCGTAGTCGATCGCGAGATCGACGACCATCGGCTCCTCTCCCGGCAGCACGAGCTTCCCGCCGAGCACGAGGATGTTGTGCGCGCCACCGTGGTTGGTCTCCAGCGATTCGTAGGACTTCGGGTCGGCGTTGGCATACGCGCCGCTGCCGATCGCGTCGAGCACGCTGAGAATCGCGGCTGCGTTGAGCATCCTCAGCTTCTGCTTTTCAGGATCGTCGGGGAGCGCGCCGCTCTCTATCAGCACAGTGCTCACTCCCCACTTCTGCATGAGGTCACCGAAGGCGCGCGGGTTGAAAGTCTCGTCGTACTTCGCCACGCGTCCCGGGATCTGCGACTGGAACATGTCGGCGAGCGTCGAGGCCACGAGGCGGCCGCGAGTTCTCACATCGTTGTAGGTGCCTTCGTCGGAGTATGCCGGAACCTCGAGAGCGATTCCCGCCTGCTTCCCCTCGGGACCCACCCGCGTGCGCGCATTCTGGTCGTGCAGATTGAAACCGAAGTCGGGGCGGAAGCTCTCCTGCTCGGCCTTCAGTATCCGCGCTTCCGGAGTGGAGAGACGCCGGGCATCGCGGTTGATGTCGATGGCGGCGGCGTTCCTCCGCTGGAAGAGCTGCGCGCCGTCGGGGTTCAGCATGGGAATGAAGACGACGGTCACGTTCTTCTTCAGACGGTCGCGGAGCGGATCGCTCCCGGGAGCGGCGAGGTAGTTGAAGATGTCGGCCAGCGCCATCGTCGCCGTGGACTCGTCCCCATGCATCTGCGACCACATCAGAACCTTCGTCTTCCCCTCGCCGAACGACACGCTGCTGATCGACCGCCCCTGCATCGACTTCCCCAGTTGCTCGGTGCGAAGCGCTGGCGACTTCAGCGACGGAGCGATCACGCGCCAGAAGGTGTCGTGCGAGAAACGCCTGCTGTCGAGGCCAGCGACGCGATAGCGTTTCGCGATCTGCAGCGCGTCGGCGAAGCTCGCGGTCGGCGCGCTCGAGGACGATCCGCTCTGAGCGTGGATCGGAATCGCGGCCGCCCCGCAGAACAGCAGCGCGGTGAACAGCGCTCCCGCTGTCAGGAATCGGGTCTCGATGTGAGTGGGATGCACGTGTCTGGGAGGTGAGGGTCGGAGTGCGTCGTGGAGGGTCGGAAGCCGGGAGGCATCCGGTGTCGACCTGTCCATGCAACTTGGCGCGGGGCACCGGGCCACGCCACCCCGCCACCGCGGCGCGTCGGCCATTTACATTTGCGGGTCGCAGCGATCGCGCATTCCGCTACGTATATCCCCAGACTCGAACTCCACCCTCGAACATCTTTGCTCCACGCATTCCTTCTCGCGGCCGCGCTGTACTCCGCGCCAGCCGATACTCAACATGTATACGATGGCCGCGCCGGAAGGCTCGACGTCGCCATTCCTCGCATGGATACCAGCGTAGTCATCGACGGTCAGCTTGACGAGGAAGTGTGGAAGCGCGCGGCGCTCCTCACGGGCTTCTCGCAGTATCGCCCGTCCGATGGCCGACCTGCCGAGGAGAGGACGAACGTCCTGGTCTGGTACGCGCCCGACGCCATCTACTTCGGCATCCGCGCCTACGAGACGCACGGGAAGGTGCGTGCGACGCTCGCGGACCGTGACAACATAGATGCGGACGACAAGATCCAGATTCTCCTCGACACGTACGACGCCCGCCGACGCGCGCTGGTCTTCGCGGTGAACCCGCTGGGTGTGCAGGAGGATGGCGTATGGAGCGATGGCTTCGGCGGCGGCGCCGGTGGCGCGAGCTCGGGAGGGCGCTTCGATGGCTCGGTCGATCTCAACCCGGACTACGTATATCAATCGCAGGGCCGCGTGCTGGACGATGGCTACGAGATCGAGGTGCGCATCCCGTTCAAGAGCCTCCGCTACCAGGGATCGAATCCGCAGAACTGGGGGCTGCAGATCATCCGCACCGTCCAGCACTCCGGTTACGAGGACACGTGGACGCCGGCAGTTCGCGCCAACGCGAGCTTCCTCATCCAGTCGGGTTCGCTGGAGGGGCTAACGGACATGCGCCGCGGGCTCGTGATGGACTTCACGCCGGAGTTCACGACGCGTCTCGATGGCTCGCCCACCGCCGACGGCTATCACTACGAAAGTGATGCCGACGTGGGCGGCACGCTGCGCTGGGGGATCACCCCGAACCTCACTGCCGTGGCCACGGCGCATCCGGACTTCTCGCAGGTGGAGGCGGATGTCGGTCAGGTCACCGCGAATGAGCGATTCGCGCTCTTCTACCCCGAGAAGCGCCCCTTCTTTCTCGAGGCGCTCGAACAGTACGACACGCCGAACCGCCTCATCTACACGCGCCGCATCTCCCAACCGGTAGCCGGAGCCAAACTGACCGGCAAGGTTGGCGCGATGACCATCGCATACCTCGGTGCGGTCGATACGAAGAGCGAGTCGAGCGGCAGCAACCCGGTGTACAACGTGCTCCGCCTCCGCGGCGACGTGGGGCCAAGCTCCACGGTGGGCCTCGTCTACACGGACCGCATCGAGTCGAACGACTACAACAGGGTGCTGGGGAGCGACGCACGCGTCGTGTGGGGGAAGGTCTGGTATTCGCAGCTTCAGGTGGTGGGGTCGCGCACACGCGCCGCCGGCTCGGCCAGCAACGGCGCGCTCTGGGACCTCACGCTGGCGGACCGCACCGGTCGCGCGTACGGCAATCACTTCGAGTTCACCGGGATCAGTCCCGACTTCGTAGCCGCCAGCGGGTTCGTGAATCGCACCGGCATCGTGTCCGGCCGGATGATGAACCGCTTCAGTTGGTACGGTGAACCCGGCGCGCTGCTCGAGCAGCTCACCACCTTCGTGAGCATCAATCCGTTGTGGAAGTACGATGACTTCCTCGACGGACGCGGCACCATCGAAACCGACATCTCCAATAGCTGGAGCGCGACGCTGCGCGGCGGTTGGGAGCTCTCCGCGAACGTCCACAACCAGCAGCAGGTCTTCGACGCCGCCGACTACGTCGGCTATGGCGTGCCCGGCGCAACGGACACGACGGCGTTCGTGGTACCGCACGGATTGTACAATCTCTGGTCGGGTGAGCTGCAGGTGAGCACTCCCAGCCGGCCGCTCACCGCGAACGCCAGCGTGACGTACGGTGCCGCGCCGATTTTCGCCGAGGCCGGCGAAGGGCGCGAGTTCTCCATCGAGGCGGAGTTGAACTGGAGACCAACTACGGTACTCCGTCTCAATGCGCTCTGGACGCACAGGATACTCGAGCGCGCCAGGGATGGCAGCCGCTTCGCGACCGCCGACATCCCCCGCCTGAAGATCGAGTACCAGCTCACCCGATCGATGTTCGTGCGCTACGTGGGACAGTACTACGCGCAGGAGCAGCAGGCTCCGATCGATCCGCGCACGGGTATCCCGCTGTACGTGGATCCGGTTCTGGCGCCCGGCGCCGCGGGCTCCACGCAGCGGGAGTTCACCAACGACCTGCTCTTCTCGTACAAACCCACGCCGGGTACCGTCGTGCTGCTGGGCTACGGTGCAGCACTCTCGGAGCCGCGCGCCTTCCGTTTCAGCGACCTTCGACGCGAGTCTGATGGCTTGTTCCTGAAGTTGAGCTATCTTTTCCGGATGTGAGCCGCGGGCCACCGCCGCGGGTGGCCCCCTCCCCCACCTCTCACCACCGAGTCCAGAACGTGCGCATCCCAACGCTTCGACTACTCCTCGGCGGTATCGCCGCGATCGCCCTGGCGGCGGCTCTTCCGCTCGCCGCTTCATTCGCGGGAAGCACCCACTTCGACGCGCAGGCACAGCAGGGCGAACGGCGTTCGCCGATTCCCGCGAAGCGACTCGCGGCGTACGGGCGCGAAGCAGTTGCGGACGTCGAGTCGCGCGCTCGCTTCACCCAGCAGATGATCGATCAGATCTTCAGTTACGGGGAGCTGGGTTTCCAGGAGGTGGAGACCTCGCGCTACATCGTCGACCTCCTGAAGAGCAACGGCTTCGAGGTGCAGGAAGGTGTCGCCGGCATTCCCACCGCATGGGTTGCGACGTGGGGAAGCGGAAGACCCGTTATAGCGCTCGGCTCCGACATCGACGGAATCCCGCAGGCATCGCAGAAACCCGGGGTGGTGTGTCACGAACCGATTGTGCCTGGTGCGCCGGGCCATGGCGAGGGACACAATACAGGGCAGCCCGTGAACATCACCGCCGCGCTCGCGGTGAAGCGCATCATGGAGCGGGAGAAGCTTCCGGGCACCATCAAGATCTGGCCGGGAGTTGCGGAAGAGCAGCTCGGCAGCAAGGCGTATCTGGTGCGCGCCGGCATCTTCAAGGATGTGGACGTGGCGCTCTTCTCACACGTGGGGAGCAACCTCGCGACTTCGTGGGGCCCCGGCGGCGGCTCGGGACTGGTATCGGTTCTGTATTCGTTCGAGGGCTCGGCCGCTCACTCGGCCGGCGCACCATGGCGCGGCCGCAGCGCGCTCGACGCGGTGGAGTTGATGAACGTCGGCTGGAACTATCGGCGTGAGCATCTGCGCCTGCAGCAGCGCTCGCACTACGTGATCCCGGACGGCGGTGACCAACCGAACGTGGTGCCCACGACCGCGAGCGTCTGGTATTACTTCCGCGAGCTCACCTACCCGCTCATCAAGGACCTCTGGGCGGTCGGCGACTCCGTCGCGCACGGCGCGGCGCTCATGACCGGGACGAAGCTCGTGGGAGAGCGGGTGCTCGGTTCGGCCTGGCCCCGCCACTTCAACAAGCCGATCGCCGAGGCGATGGTGGCGAACATCAAGGCGGTTGGGCTTCCCGAGTGGAGCGATGCCGACCAGCGACTGGCGAAGGCCGTGCAGAAGGAGATGGGTGCCGAGCCGCGAGGACTGGCTACCACTCCCGACACGAGCGCAGCTCCGAGCGACAGGCCCAACATGGGCGGTGGTTCGGACGACATCGGCGACGTGAGCTGGAACGTGCCGACCATCACGCTCAACTATCCGTCCAACATCCCCGGCCTTCCCGGACACCACTGGTCCAGCGCCATCGCCTCGGCCACACCCATCGCGCACAAGGGTGCCACGACGGGCGCCAAGGCCATGGCACTCACCATGCTGGACATCCTCGGGAAGCCGGCACTGGTGGACAGCGCATGGTCCTACTTCCGGAACGTGCAGACGAAGGACACGAAGTACGAGCCGCTCATGCGTCCCGATGAGCAGCCCGCCACCTTCCTCAACACCGAGATTCTCGAGAAGTACCGTCCGGAGATGAAGAAGTACTACTTCGATCCTTCGCACTACTCCACGTACCTGGAGCAGCTCGGCATCAGCTATCCAACCGTACCCGACGCGGGCGGCAAGTGCGGGCCCGTCATGTAGGAGGTCGCGTGATGGATGCACCCTTCGAGCGACGTTCACTCACACTGTTCGAGATTCTCCGCGCACGCGTCCGCGCGGCGTCGGACAATCAACTCGTGCTCGCGGCGTCGCTGGGCGTCGCCGGTCTGATCACGCTCGGCGTTCTGCGAACGTGGCCGTGGGCCGCCGTCGAGCTCTGTGGAGTGCTGCTCGGCGCCGGCGCGTGGGGCATCCTGGATCGGAGTCGACCCCGGCTCGACATCGGTCGTGCGCGAGCCGGGCTCGCGAGCGCGCTGCGACATCTCGCCGGGGGCGTCGCGCTCATCTCGCTGCTCGCGCTCGGTGCCTTCGGGCTGTGCCTGGGTCCCTGGAAGTCGTGATCGAGTAGCCGCTCCCGGCGCTCGAGTCTCCCGGGCGACGGCTACTTTCGCTGTACGAGTCGGACGACCACGAACAGCTCGGCGGGGTCCATCCACCGCTGATCGATGACGAGCCCCGCACCGGCAGCGAGTGCGG
>JBIQLU010000037.1:12487-27872 GCA_044463985.1 Gemmatimonas aurantiaca
GCGGGGTCCATCCACCGCTGATCGATGACGAGCCCCGCACCGGCAGCGAGTGCGGCGAGGCCGCCGAGCGTGTACTTGTACGACGACTCCGTCCAGATGGTATCGCCGCGCTCGAACGAGAAGCACTCGCCGGCCACGTCCACGAGCTGCCTCCGCAGACTCACGAGATGCATCTCGACCCGACCCTCCACGGGATCGTAGAAGGCGTAGTGGCGGAAGGCGCCGAGGTCGAACGTGGCGTCGAACTCGCGGTTCAGCCTCGCGAGGACGTTCAGATTGAAGTCCGCCGTCACACCCTCGGCGTCGTTGTACGCGGCGTGCAGCAGCACGGGGTCCTTTCTGAGATCGGCGCCAAGGATTATCGCGCCGTTCGGTCCACACGCGGCGGAGATGCGCGCGAGGAACCGCGTGGCATCTTCCGGGTGGAGGTTGCCGATCGTGGACCCCGGGAAGAAAGCCACGCGCCGCGCGCCGGCGAGTCGCTCCGGGAGCGGAATGTCCTCGAGCGTCGTGTAGTCCGCCGCCACCGGATGAATGGCAATTTCCGGGTAGCGAGCCCGCAGTTCGTTCGCGACGCGCTCGAGCTGCGCCGTGGACACATCGATGGGCACGTATGCGGCGGGCGCCGCGGATCCGCGCATACCGTCCAGTATGATGCGCACCTTCTCCGCTTCCCCGCTCCCGTACTCCACGAGCACCGAACCCGCACCGATCCCGGCCGCGATCGCGCCTGCGTGTTTGTGCAGGATGGCCAGCTCGGTGCGCGTCAGGTAGTACTCATCCAGCCGCGTTATCGCATCGAAGAGCGCGGCGCCGCGCGCATCGTAGAACAGCTTCGCCGGGAGCCGTCGCGGGCTCTGACGCAGGCCGGCGATGACCTCGCTGCGGAGCGCCGTGCCTCCCTCGTGCGGCTGCACGGATTCCTCCATCCGATCGGCATCCGCCCGCATCAACTATCCCTTGCGAGACGAATCCCGCTGAACTGCCAGCGCGTGGGCGAGTGGAAGAAGTTGCGGTATGTGAGGCGGGCGTGCGAACGCGGCGTCGCCACGGACGCGCCGCGCAGTACCCACTGGTCGGCCATCCACTTCCCGTTGTATTCGCCGATCGCACCCGCAGCCGGCCGGTAGCCCGGATACGGCGTGTACTGGCTTCCGGTCCACTGCCACACGTCGCCGTAGCATTGCCGCGGCTCTTCCAACGCGCTGCTCGGGTCAGCGGCATGTGGGTGGAAGAGACGCGACTCGGCGTAGGCGCCGTCGAGAGGCACCGCCACGCATGCCACCTCCCACTCCGCTTCGGTAGGCAGTCGTGCGCCCGCCCAGCGCGCGTACGCGTCCGCCTCGAAAAAGCTCACGTGCGATACAGGTTCCGATCGATTCACGCGCTCGGTACCGTGCAACGTGAAATTGGTCCAGTCGTTCCCGTCGCGTTCCCAGTACAGCGGCGCTTCCCACCCCTGCGAACGCACGGCATCCCATCCGGAGGAAAGCCACAGCTCCGGTCGCGCATACCCACCATCTTCCATGAACGCGAGGTACTCCGCGTTCGTCACGAGCTCCGTAGCGAGCGCGAAAGGCTCGAGGAATACACGGTGCGCCGGGGATTCGTTGTCGTACGAGAAGCCGGTTCCCTCGAAGCCGATCCGGTATACGCCCTCCGGCACTTCCTTCCACCGTGAACCTGCGCGCCGGGCTTCGGGCTCACGATGCGACGGCGGACGCTCCGCGTACGTGGGTCGAAGGGGATTCGTCCACAGCACGTGCTTGATATCCGTGAGCATCAGCTCCTGATGCTGCTGCTCGTGATTGAGTCCGAGTGTGATCAGCGCGCGGATCTCATCGGGGCTCGCCCCATGAACGATCCCCGGCGCTCCCGAGTCGAGCGCGTCGATGAGCCGCAGTACGTGCTCATCCACCCAGGCGCGATAATCGTAGATCTGTTCGACCCCGGGGCGCGTGACGAGACCGCGCTGCGCGCGGCAATGCCGCTCGCCCGCCTGCACGTAGTACGAGTTGAACAGGAAAGCGTAGCGCGGATCGAGCGGCTCGTAGCCCACCAGATGCGGACCGAGCACGAATGTCTCGAAGAACCAGCTCGTGTGGGCCAGATGCCACTTCGTGGGGCTGACATCGGGCATCGAGCTGACCACGTAGTCTTCGGTGGTCAATGGTTCGCACAGCGCATGCGTCCAGGCCCGCACGCTCCTGTAGCTTTCGCTGGAGGCTTCCGTCCCGATGCTCCCTGCATCCATGTTCGGCCGATCGTCGCGTGACGGCGCGGACCTGCCCCCATGTGGTACTGCCGTGGTCATTTCCTGATCTCCTCTCGCCTGCTGGTTCCGGCGCTTTCGCCCTTGTCGACTTCGCCAGTCCGTTCGAGCTCGGCGCGATTCCATTTCCCGAGATTCGCCGCCGCCTCGTAGCTGCTCTGAAGAAAAGCCGTGAGGGTCGCGTCCGGCGACGCGGAACTTCGTACTGCATCGTACGGGAGGATGAACTCCCCCATGGTACGATCGTAGTACGCGGCCCCGGGTTCGACTAACGCATCGGCGAACCCCGGAGGTTCCGGGTACGCATACGAGTAGTACGCCGGGAAGTCGACCGCGCCTCCGCCCGGCCAGAATCCAGCGCTGCTCACCTCGCGCGAGTACGCCTCACGCATCACCCAGTCGCCCACGTTCGGTGCCCCACCCGGGTGCGGCGGCGCCGCGCGCCCCGAGAACCTGGTGGCGGCGAGGTCGAAGCTTCCCCAGAAGAACTGGACTGGACTCGCCTTTCCGATGAACCGTCCGCGAAACTCGCGAAGCACCCGCTCGGACTGCACCAGTATCCGCCAGAAGCGGTTGATGGCATCCGGCTCGTACGACGCATGCTCACGATCCTCCGTGAACGGGATCGCGTCCGCTATCTCCACCGGCATCGGCCAGATGCGCACCGGCGCGCCGAGCGCCTCGAGCATCTCCGTATACTCGGCGTAGAAGTCCGCCACCGTTCGTGGCACGAGCCGGAGCGCCGCGACCTCGCCATCGCTCGTGCGCGCGCGCAGCTCGTGGCCGATGAAATCGAAGTCCACCTGAAGCGCGCGCTCGCCGTAAGGCATCGGCGACGTAGTGAGGCCGCGCGACGTGAGATACAGCACCACCTGCCACCAATGGTTCTCCATCGGCGCGAGCGCGAGTCTCGTCTTTCCTACGATCTGGGTGTAGAGGTGCAGCGTGGCATAGCTGGCACGCCACTCATCGAGTGGGAGCGCCGGCCATGCAGCAAGGTCTGCGGATCGGGTCATGGTAATCGCGGCCTCGCGCGAGTCGTACGATTCGGTATGTCGTGAACGTGCCTGCCACCGCGTTCAATAGCAGGAACCCTGCCCGTAATCGGCCGGACGGCGGCGGACTGGTCAGTTGTCCAGCAACCGCACGCTCTCCATCACATCGCCTTCCAGAATTCCGTCCACCACCGCCATCCCGCTCACGACATCGGCGAACACCGTATACTCGTGATCAAGACGGGGAAGGTCCACCAGGTCGACGAAGATCTGTGCGTCACCGGTGTTCCGGCCGCGAGTCGAAATCCCCACTGCTCCGCGCCGGTGCGAACGAAGCCCCACTTCATCTCGCAGGAACGGGCCGTCTCCCACGTATTCGTTCGCACCGGGGCTCCCACCCTGCACCACGAAGTTGGGGACCACGCGGTGGATGGTGAGACCGTCGTAGTAGCCGCTCCGCACCAGCCGCACGAAGCGGCTCACGGTGAGCGGTGCATCGTCCGGAAAGAGCCTCAGGTCGAAGCTCCCACCGCCAGCGCTCGCGGCCATGGTGATGCGAACTCGCCTGGACGCCAGTTCTGCGAGATCGCGGAGTGGCGCGTCCACTGAAGGGAGTGGCCTCGGGGAGCTTCGGTAGGCACGCCCCGTCCATTCCGATACCATCGCGGCAGCGCTGTCGGCGACGACCGGGTCGAAGTCTGCCAGGTACGGGAGAAGGGTCTCGGCCAGATCCGCCGATCCGAGATCGTGAACGGTGTGAAGGATCGCCACGCGAGGATCGCGCGAATTCTCGCGCTTTTCGGCGGTGATGCGTGCCAGCGACCGCACCAGCGCGTGCACGGCGTCGGCCCGCTGCGGACTTCCCTCCAGCGCACGCGCCGCCTCCCGCACGAGTTGGTAGTCGGACGACGAGAGTGCATCCACGTACGCATCATCCGCGGCGTGGGCCATCACTCCCGACAGCCCGATCACCGCTTCGGTGCGAACGTTCGGCACCACATCGCTCGAGAGCGAGCGAAGCATCGACGTATCGGCGACGATCGCCGCGGCCCGCGCGGCGTACATGCGCGCCTGCCATGCAGGCGACGCGGCGACGGCCGGGAGCAGCGCGGTCGCCCGCGGCGGAGCCAGGCGCGCCAGCGCGACGATCGCATGCGCGGCGCGGTGCATCGCTACTCTGTGAGCCTCCGCTCCCGACAGTGCGCCCTCACTCCCGACAGTCCCGGCCCGCACGAGTCTCTCCAGCGCGCGCTCCGCCTCCGCACCCGCCAATCCGCCGCACGCGCGGCCCATGGCGTCTATCGCCGTGACCGACGTCTGCGGCGCGCTGTCGGTCGAGAGCGGAAGGAGGCCGGCGCAGTCGTGTCTCCCGTCGCGCGACCATGCCTGCGCGACTTCCGTTCGCACCATCGAGGATTGGTCGCGCGCCAGCTCACGCAGCCTTCGCGCGGCGAGCATCGAGTCGCTCGAGGTTCCGAACCCGCGCGCGGCCAGCATGCGAAGCTGCGAATCCGCGGAGCGCGATGCCGCGTCGAGAACCCCGCCGGTTGCGGAAGCGCCGGCGAGGAGCGTCAGCATCACGAGTCGCCTCGGCCACGCGAACGTGGTATCGCTCCATGAACGCGGCACGCCAACTCCAACGGAATCCGCCGCGATGGCAAGGAGCGGCGCCAGCGCCGGATCCGGCGAGCCGTGCGTGCGTTCGCCGCGCACGAGTGCGAGCACCCCTCTGGCGGCACCGGCTGCGACGGTTGCATCGCTCGTGGTGGTGATCCGATGCACGAGCAGACGCTTCACACTCGCGCGCCCGGCGTCGTCACGATATGGCAACCTGCCCAGCGCCTGGGCGATCGATGCCTGAACCGAGGGATCGCGCTCGATGGCGAGCCGCGAACGAAGCGCGGCAGCGACTCGCGGCACGAGCGAGTCAGCGGACGCGCCGGGCGAGTCGTTCGTGAGGGGGTACAGCGCCTGGGCCAGCGCATTCGCCGCCTCGGCGCGAACCTCGGCGGAGCCGGAAGAGAGAAAAGGGAGAAGCACCGGCACCAGGTCGGGGCGCTCCACTCTCCCCAGGGCGCGCACTTCGGCGGGCGTCGCGTGCGCTGTCGATTGCGCCGCGATCCGTGACGCGACGCCCGGCGCGGCGGATAGTCCCAGCGCAAGCAGGACGGTGATTCCGAGCGCGGTGCGCTTAGATTCCTGCGAGACGATCACCTCCTACTCTACTTCCAGGCCCGCTCCTCCGCCATGGAGCGAAGCGCGCCGCCCACAAGGGAGCCTGAGCTCACCCGATGACCGAGTCCCTCACCATCGCGGATGCGCAGGAGCGCGATCGCCTGGCAGCCGCCGCCGCGGAGCACGGTGTACGTCCTCCACCCGAGACCGAGCCGTTCTACCGGCCAGTCGCGCGGGAGATCGAGATATTCACCGCCTGCCATGAACGCGGGCTTCCCGCCATGCTGAAGGGCCCGACCGGCTGCGGAAAGAGTCGCTTCGTGGAGCACATGGCATGGCGCCTCGGGAGACCACTCGTCACGATCGCGTGTCACGAGGATCTCTCGGCCAGCGATCTCCTGGGACGCTACCTCATTCGCGGTGGCGAGACGGTCTGGGTCGACGGGCCGCTGACCGTCGCCGCGCGGCTCGGAGCGATCTGCTATCTGGACGAGATAGTCGAAGCTCGCCAGGACACGGTCGTGGTGATCCATCCGCTCACCGATGACAGGCGCATCCTCCCTGTGGACAAGACGGGTGAGCTGGTGAGCGCCGCACCAGGCTTTCAGCTCGTGATCTCGTACAACCCCGGCTATCAGCATGCCACGAAGGATCTGAAGCCGAGCACGCGCCAGCGTTTCGTGACACTGGAATTCGACTTCCCTCCCCCGGCTCTGGAAGCGGAGATCGTGATGCACGAGAGCGGCGTGGACGCGAGAGTGGCGCGGGAACTGATCGAGCTGGCGCGGAAGATTCGCGCGCTGCGAGACCAGGGTCTCGCGGAGGCACCCGGCACCCGCCTGCTCGTGTCCACGGCTCGCCTGATTGCCAGCGGCGTGGAACCGGAAGAGGCGTGCGCGGTGGCGCTCGTCGGTCCGCTCACCGACGATCCGGATCTGGTCGCAGCCATCTCCGATCTCATCGATCTCACGCTGTAGCTGGCGCGCTCCTCACCGATAGCTGACAGTGTCCACGCGCCCTCTTCGCCCGCGACTCCGCCGCAGAGACGGAGTGCTCGCGCGCATCCTCGCCTCATCGCGTGGTGCGCGCCGCGCTCGTCGCGTGGTGCTTCGCTCGCGAGACCGCGCGGAGGAACAGTGGGATCGCTGGCTGCTGCGGCTCCGGCCCGATGTCGTGCAGCTCGACTCGGTTCGCAGGCGGCTGGAGCTGCTGATCACTGCCTATTACGGTCGACCGATCGCGGTGGAAGCTGCGGACGCGCCGCCGAAAGACGGCTGGGTGCGGCGCTACGTACTCGGCCGACACGCGGAACGCGACGTGAGCGAGGCGCTCTCGCGAACCGACGGCGAGAGAGTGCTTCTCCCTCGCACGCTCGAAGCCACGTCCGGCGAGCGTGCTACCATCGCACGCTACAAGCTCCTCGCCCTCGAGCAGGCCGAGCGAATCGTGCGCGGCACGGTGGAATGGCTGCCCGGGCCGGACGAGCATCCGCTCGTGCGGGAGCTCTATCGGATATCGGAGGCGGCGGCGATCGATGCACGCATCGCGCAGGAGATTCACGGAATGCGGCCGGCGGTGGTCGCGGCACGTGAAGAGGCGCGCGCGCATCGGCGCCGCTTCCCGCACCTCACGCGTGCTCAGCGAGTGGTGGAGGGACTGGTGGGCTCGCTGCTCGCCGCCGCCCCGGAAGAGACTCCGGAAGACGTGCCTCTCGCCACGACGCCGCGCGACTCGCTGGCATGGGCCGCGGAGCGCGCCCGGCGCATCGGTGTCGCCAGACGATACGAACCGGTCGCGCCGGTGCACCACTGGGGACGAGTCGAACCGCGACCAGTGTGGGACCCGTCGATGGCGATGCCGGAGACCGATGAGGTACTTCGCAGTCTGGTGTGGCGGGCGCCAGCCCTGCCATTCACTTCGATCGAGGCGTACGGCGGCGATGGCCACGGCGATGGTGCCAGGCTCACGGAGAAGCGCGACGGCAACGTCGGCGTCGAGGAGAGCAGCGGCGGCACGGCGGGCGGCGGAGAGGCCGACGGACGCCCCTCCGCGCCTGGCGATGCGCCGATACCCGATCGCGAGCATCCTTCGGAATCCAACGCGACGACGGCACCTCGTACAGCGGATGGTGTGCTGGCCGGAGGCAGCGCCGCACCGGCGCACTCGCCGCCGCCGGCGTCGGGCGCGCATCGGTATCCCGAATGGGACTACGTGACCGCACGCTACATCGAGCGCGCGGTGAGCGTGCGGATCGGACGCGTGGCGGACGGTACGCCGGAGTGGGCTCGATCGCAGATGCACGCGCATGCGACCGCCATCCGCGAGATCCGCCAGCGTTTCGAGCGGCTCCGCGCGCGCCGCGTGCGCCTGCGCAATCAGCTCGACGGTGAGGAGCTGGACATCGAAGCGTGCGTGCGTTCGCTCGTGGCGCGCCGGCTGGGGCACGCCGGCGACGAACGAGTCTACTCCACGACGCGCGCGACACGCCAGCCGCTCGCGATCGGTCTCCTGGTGGACGTGAGCGGCTCGACCGGTTCGCCGGTGGGAGAGGGGCGCCGGATGATAGACATCGAGAAGACCGCGCTCCTTCTCGCGAGCGAGGCACTCGCGGCGCTCGGAGATCGTTACGGCATCCTCACTTTCACCGGCCGCGGCCCGCACGATGTGAGAGTCCATACCGTGAAGGATTTCGCCGAGTCCAACGGCGACGCCGTGCGACGTCGCATAGCCGGACTGCACCCCGGCGGCTTCACGCGCCTCGGGGCGGCGCTGCGCCATGCGACGGCGGCGCTCGAGCGGGAACGCGTGCGCCACCGGCTCCTGCTCGTGCTTTCGGATGGCCGCCCAAACGACCTCGGCAGCTACATGGCGGACTACGGCGTCGAGGACTCGCGACAGGCGATCAACGAGTCACGCGCGAAGGGCATCCATCCCTTCTGCCTCAACGTCGACCCCGAGGGACCGGAGTATCTGGCGCGCATCTTCGGACCGACCGGCTACGTGACGCTTCGTCGTCCGGAGCAGCTTCCTCGCGCGCTGCTGCAGGCGGTGAGGGCGCTCATCGCCTGAGGGACCGGCAGCTCGTAGCTGCCGATCCCTCTGAAGGTGCTGCGGACATACCGTGCCGCCTACGGCTTCTTCGGCTTTCCCTTGAGTCGGTCGATGAGCTTGGCACCCAGCTTCCCGACCTCGTCGTTCACCTGCTGCGCACCGGCAGACGGCGCATCCGACGCCAGATCGTCGAAGGTCAGGCTGAATTCACGAACCGACCTCACCTGGTTGCCCGGAAGGATCTCGAGCTGCACGAGCGCGACGGAGTAATTGAAGGCGCTCCCGATCGCGTTGCGACCGGTGCCGTATCGGCGAAGCTGGAACGTCGCATCGCGCGACTCACCGGGAGAGAGCGTGAACTGCGGATCGGCCGAGCGGCTGGTAACCATGCCGATGCCCGATGCGCTCTGGTCGTGCGTTCCCGCCCTGCCCCAGTAGTAGCGATTCCCGTAGTTGTCGATCACGATGCTCGTGGCGCCCTTGTAACCGAGCACGATCGGCGTAGTGCTGACATTCCGGATGCGCAGCACCACCTGCAGCATGTGGTCGCCGGTGTTGTTCGCGCCACGGCTTCCGGTCACGCGCGCCACCTGAGCGACGAACGGCCCGGCCCCGTAGCAGTGCGGAGCGTCTCCGCACGGATTCGCCATCGGAGGAACGGCTGCCGGAGCGGCGGCCTGCGCTGCCACTTCCGTTGGAGCGGCGGCGGCCTGCGCCGATCCGGACACCGAGGTCTCCCCGCCCGCCGCGGCTATCGTGACATCGCCGAATCCCGCGAAGCGCAGCGCATGCTCGCGCCCGAGCCTGTACTGGTTGCCCGCCAGCGGTTCGATCTCGCGTACCGAAAGCTCCACCTCGAACTTCGTGCCGAAGATGTCGTTGCGATTCGGCGACCACACGAACTCGAAGCGGGCGTCGCTGCTCTCGCCGGCCTGCAGCGTGAACTTCGGATCGAAGGTATTGCTCTTCACCAGGCCGATCCCCCGCACCGAGTTGTCACCGTAGACCACGTAACGATTCCCCTGGTCATCGGTGACGATCCCGGAGTTCTGAACGTAGGCCAGAGTGAGAGGGTGATTCGTTCGGTTCTGAAAGCGCACGGTAGCAGTGACGATGCGCGTGCGCCCGTTCGTGCTGTTTCGGAAGTCGGAGACCCTCGCCACGAAGCTCGTCACAGCCTTGCAGTGGGTATCGCCACCACACGGGTCGCTCTGTTGAGCGTGGAGTCGCCCCGCCGAAGGTACGATCGCAAGCGCGGCTGCGAGGAGCAGCACCATTCGTGTCGGCTTCATCGTGCACCCCCGTTGTCTGCGAGAATGTTTCGGAATGGGAGGCGGTGCGGCGCACCGTCGCCGCTGGTCACTTTCCCTGCTTTGCCGCCCACTCGGCGTCCACCAGTTGCAGCACGACGCGGATGCGCGGGAGGCTGTTCGAACCACGGCTCATGAAGTCCTCGTCGCTCGTGTAGTACGCAGCGAGCGCGCGATGCGGCCCGGACTGGTCGTAGACCAGCGATGGATCCACTTCCGCTCCCCAGCCGAGCGCGAAGCTGCTCCCGTTACGCGCATCCGCCACGGGCCCGTATTTCTGCACCAGCGCCTTCCGAAAGAGTTCGCCGTCGAACCACGCGAAGAGCCGCTCGATGCGGATTCCGCGCACGATGTCATTGCCGTCGAGGAATGCGGTGACGCAGACCGCGCCGGGACCGGGGTTGTTTCGGCGTCCGGGGATGTTGAAACAGCCCATCGAATTCACTACGAGCGCCTCGGTGAATCCCGGGAAGCTCTTCTTGCCGGGGCTCTCCCGCTGCGCGCTGCCGAACAGGCGCTGGAGAGTCGACTCCAGATCGCTGGCTTTCACGCCGACCCGGAAGCCGGCGACGTCGGCGGTGCTCGCGTCGAATGGGGCCGGCGCCGCGGTCGGTGTGGTGGATGCGACGCTCAGGTCGGGAGTGAACACGACTCTCCCTGCGCGGTCGAGCAGTCGCGTGGAGAGGAGCTCGGCGCGTATCACACGCTCCCCCGTAACCGCCCCGGCCGGATCTCCCTTGCCGATCACGCGGAAGCGAAGCTCGTTCAGGACGCTGCGGCCTATCGTGTTCAGGCGCGCATCGAAGGTGCGCGCCTGCTCGAGCGGCATCGGGATCGAGCCGGCCGTGCCGACGTTCGCGAAGACGAGCTGGTATCGCTGACCGAACGCGTCGATCGGAACGTACGAGCCGGGTGAAAAGAGCTGGATCGAGAACTCCCCTCGATCGCGATCGTACTCCGAGATGTGATCGTTGATAGTCAGGGCGAATTCCGCCGCCGTGTCCACCGCGGCCAGCTCATCGCCGAGCCGTTTCACTTCGGCGGCCACGATGTCGGGGCGATCGAAGTTCGAGGCGCGCCGTGCGGCATCGCTGCGTTCAGCGATGGCGTTCACATCGAGTGGATCACCGGAAATCCGATGATAGACCAGTGCCACCTTCTGTTCATCGAAGCCGCTCTCCTGCCCCGGGACCGCCGCAGGCAACGTGAGTACGGCGAGCGTCGCCAGGAGCAGGATCCCCGAACGTACGAGAGCCGGCGCGGGTCGACGCGAAGCGCGCCATGGACGAGTCTTCGTCATGATGTCGGCGCTCATCGATCACCTTCCTTGTCGGCGCGTTTGTGCATCCCGATCTTCTCCCCGCTGGAGAAGGCGAGCTGCATGGCATCTCCGTCGGGACGCAGTTCCGCCGTGAGACCGTTCCCGAGCTGGAGCTCCCAGCCGCCATCGGGCGTGCTGGCCGCCTTGCGCCGCGTCATTCCGGTGTAGATGTCGCCCCCGTCCACGACAACGACGTGCAGTCCATTGACGTACGCGAGGAGCACCGCCGGCGCCGCGGCACGCGATGTCGCGCTGTCCACCTCCCACACGGCACCAGCACGCGACGGCGCGCGCGCCGCTTCGGAGCCCGATGCTCCATCCCCGCCCCCGCATCCAGCGAGCAGAATCGCGACGACTGCGACAGCACTTCCGGCTACACGACCGAGCGGGCCGCGACGCATCCGCCTCTCAATGTCGAACATTCTCCCCGTCCTCCTGATCGATGGCGCACTGGCCGGTGTCAGGTTCCTCACGAACGCACCAGGGTGATGCGCGCGGGCAGCGAGCTGCTGTATTTCGCGAAGCCGACCTCGACCGCGCGAAAGTTCCGATCCATCCTCCACCAGGCCCACACACCAGCCAGCAGCGTCGGTATGCCGACCAGCGTCCCTCCCCTCGACGCAAGCGCTGCCGCGCCAAGCGCGAACAGAAGCAGCGCCACGACCCTCAGGCGCTTCGTGCTGGTCAGCAGCTCTTCCTTCGCGGCCGCGAGCACGACCGGATCCGTCGAACCCGTGGCTCTCAGCGAGGCGATCACGGTCTGCGTCGTCATCTTCCCGATCAATCGCGGCACCTTCGCTCTCGGCCCTGGTGAGTGAGGAGTTGCGCCGGCTCGCAGTCGAGTGCTACCGTTACACCCCCGGCGCCGGTCCCATTGGTCAAGCCGGTGGACACCGCGATGCAGGGATGCTTCGAGTGGCTCGTCCAGCATTGCGCAGCCATCGCCGAAAAACCGTCATGGAGCGTCCAATCACGCAATCGGAGCGCGACGATCGTCCGACAGAGCTCGTACCCGAGATGAATGAGCGATCCGAGCTGGATCAACTGTTCAGCGAGTGCTACGAGGAGCTGCGCAGACTTGCCATGAGCGTTCGGCGCCGGGACCCGAGCGTCACGCTCAACCCGACCGCGCTCGTGAACGAAGCGTGGCTCAAGCTCGCCCGGAGGCCCGGGATCGCCTCGACTTCGCAGCTCCACTTCAGACGGATCGCCGCGCGCGCGATGCGGCAGGTGCTCGTCGAGGCTGCGCGGCGACGCAAGTCGGAGAAGCGGGGAGGCGGCGCCGCGGCCATCACCTTCGACGATTCCCTCGCGATCGCGAATGCCGGAGCCGACGACATGATTGCGCTCGACGCTGCGCTGGATGCGCTGGCGGAGATCCACCCACGCCAGGCGATGATGGTCGAGAGCCGTTTCTTCGGCGGGCTCGATGTGGCGGAGACAGCGGAGCTGCTGCAGGTGTCCGAGGCGACCATTCTACGTGACTGGCGTGCCGCCCGGGCGTGGCTGGCCGCGGAGCTCCGTCGAACCGGCTGAGCGAGGGATCCCGACGATGCAGCGCGAATCGGAGAACGAGCGGGGCGCAGCGAGATGGGAGCTGCTGCAGGGCATCTTTCACGAAGCCGCCGACCTGCCCCGGGCAGAGCGGCACGAGTTTCTCTCGCAACGCTGCGGCGACGACCAGCTTCTCCTCGACGAAGCTCTGCGACTTCTGGAGGCGGACGAGCGCGAGCACTCCCTGCTGGATGGTGACGTCGCGACGCTCGCCGGACGACTGCTCGATTCGGCTTCGCCGACGGCGCACCCGCCGGAGTCGTTCGGGCCGTACCGCCTGACGGAGCTCCTCGGCGAGGGTGGGATGGGAATGGTGTATCTCGCCGAACGCGAGGACCTCGGGAGCGTAGCCGCGATCAAGATCCTGCGCGATGCCTGGCTGTCGCCGGAACGGCGCGAGCGCTTCGCCAGCGAGCAACGCACGCTCGCGCAGCTCAACCACCCCGCCATCGCGCGACTCTACGACGCAGATGCACTCGCGGATGGCACTCCGTGGTTCGTCATGGAGTACGTCGACGGCGTCTCGCTCACCAGCTACTGCGAACGACACTCGTGCTCCGTGGCGGAACGGATCGCGCTCTTCCGCTCGGTGTGCGAAGCGGTACAGCACGCGCACAGGCACGCGGTAATCCATCGCGACATCAAGCCGAGCAACATCCTCGTGAGCGATGACGGAGTCGTGAAACTCCTCGACTTCGGCATCGCGAAGCAGGTGGAGAGTCTCGACGTCGCGGCAGACAGGACTCGCACCGGGATGCGGATGATGACGCCGGCGTACGCCGCTCCGGAACAGATCCGCGGCGATCGGATCGGCGTCCACACGGATGTCTACTCGCTCGGGGTGACGCTCTACGAGCTGCTCACCGGCCGGCTGCCGTTCGACCTGGCGAATCGCACTCCGGCGGGAATGGAGTCGACGATCCTGGAGCACGATCCTGTCAAACCATCGGCGGTCGCCAGGAAGACCGCCGAACGGACCGGAGAACCCTCGGTCTACTCGTCGGCGAGTCACGCATCGTGGGCGGAGCTGGACGTGCTGTGCCTGACGGCGATGCACAAGGACCCCCAACGCCGCTACGCCACGGTGGACGCGCTGCTGCGCGACATCGACCACTTCCTGAGGAGCGAGCCGCTGGAGGCGCGCCCCGATAGCTGGCACTATCGCCTCGAGAAGTTCGTGTCGCGCCACCGCAAGGCAGTGGCGGTTGGTTCAGGGATGCTTGTGCTTGTGCTGGGGCTCGTGGCGTTCTACACCGTGCGACTCGCCTCGGCACGCAACGAGGCGGTGCGCGAAGCGGCACGCACCGCGCAGATCCAGCGATTCACGCTCGGCCTTTTCAACGGCGGCGATGACGATGCGGCACCGGCGGAGAGCCTGCGCGTTCTCACGCTGCTCGAGCGCGGCGTACACACGGCCAGATCGCTCGACGCCGATCCCGCCGCACAGGCCGACCTGTACCACACGCTCGGCGGGATCTTCCTCCAGCTCGGTAAACTCGGGCGTGCGGACACGCTGGTCGAGGCGGCGCTCGCGGCGCGTCGGTCCATGGGAAGCACCGACGATGCCGCCTCGGGGCGCAGCCTGGTTCTCCTCGGTGACGTGCGCGAGGCGCAGGCCAGATATGCCGACGCGGAGCGTCTCGCTCGAGAGGGGCTTGCCATCGCGGAGTCGCGGGCACCCAGAGGGAGCGACGACGTGGCCGCCGCCACGATAAGCCTCGGCCGCACTCTCGAGGATCAGGGCCGGTATGCGGACGCGATTCCGCTGTTCACGAAGGCGATAGAGCGTCGAAAGGCGGCGAACGCCCCGGAGCAGGATGTGGCGGAGGCGATGACCGCGCTCGCCAACAGCTACTTCTACGCCGGCGAGTACGCCGTCTCCGATTCACTCAACAAGCTGGTACTGGCGATCGATCGAAGAGTCTACGGCGACCGCCACGTTTCCGTAGCCGACGATCTGATCAATCTCGGCGCGATCCAGTTCCAGTGGGGGCGCTACGACGAGGCGGAGCGCTATTACCGCCAGGCGCTCGGCATCAACGAATCGTGGTACGGTGCGGCCAACCCCGAAACGGCTTCGAACCTCACGATGCTCGGGCGCGCGCTCAACTTCCAGGGTCGCTACGAGGAGGCCGTCGAGGTACTCGACAGCGCGCTGGCGATCCAGGAGCGTGTCTACGGCCCCGTTCACCCGCGCGTGGCTTCAGCGCTGAACGACCTCGGTACCATCGCGCTCGCGCAAGGACAGCTGGACTCTGCCGAGGTGGATTTCAGGAGGATGCGCGACATCTACCGCGAGATCTACGGCGGCGATCACTACCTCCTCGGCGTGGCCACGTCGAATCTCGGGAGCGTATACCTCGCGAGGAAGGACTACGCACGCGCCGAGCGGCTCTTTCGGGAAGGCGCGCGCATCTACGCGGCGAGCCAGGGACCCGACCACCTCAACACGGGAGTCGCGCGAATCAAGCTGGGGCGAGCACTGCTCCGGCAGGGACGCTTCCACGAGGCGGTAGTCGAGAGTCGCGCGGGATACGGAATCGTGTCGAAGCAGACCAGCCCGTCGGTGAGCTGGCTCCAGGCGGCGCGAAAGGACCTGATCGAGGAGTTCGGAGCGCTCGGCGCGGCGGACAGCGTCGCCAAGTACCGCGCCGAGGATGAGGCGGCGATCGCGAAACCCGAATCGTCGGGCGTCAGGATGAAGTGA
>JBIQLU010000038.1:0-27296 GCA_044463985.1 Gemmatimonas aurantiaca
CCGCGGAGTGGATCACCAGCGGCGAGAGCTATCTCGACCGCCAGAAGCTCATCGCCGCCGACAGCGCGGCGCGCAAGGGACGTGGATCAGTCTCGAAGCGTCCTGCCGCGACGGAAGCCGGCGGCGGCAGTCCACGCCACTAGCGAAGAGAATGGAGCCCGTTCGCATCGCGTGCGGCGGGTCACGCGGAGAAACTTTCACCAGAGCATACAGAGAGACTCGATGCCGCACTTTCACTCATGCTTCGCACCGTCGAAGCGGTTGCAGGAGCGCGACGCGGGGAGGGAAGCGAAGTCGCGTTCGCGCCGCGCCGTGTTCGCGGCGATGGTTGCACTCATCGCCTTCCCGGCGGCGATGCCGGGGCAGGGAAGTGGGACGGGGACCGCGATCCCCACTCCGGAGTCGGTCTTCGGGTTCCCGGTCGGCGCAGACTACCACCTGGTGGATTACGAGCAGTCGATCGGCTATTTCCGCAAGCTCGCCGCAGCCAGCGACCGCATCCGGCTCATGGAGGTCGGCAAGACATCGTTCGGCAGACCGTGGACTGTTGCGATCATCTCTTCGCCCGGAAACCTCGCGAAGCTCGATCACTTCCGCGAGATCAACATGCGCCTGGCGCACCCCGAGGGGCTGACGCAGGAGCAGGCGCGCGAGCTGGCGGCTGAAGGTCGCGTATTCGTGGACATCAGCGGCGGACTGCACGCGTCCGAGATCGCGGGTTCCCAACACACGATCCAGCTCGCCTACGACCTGCTCTCCCGCCCCGACGATCCCGAAGTCAGAGAGATTCTCGACAACGTGATCTTCATACTCTGGCCGTCGATAAATCCGGACGGCCAGGACATCGTGGTGAAGTGGTGCGACAAGTATCAGCGCGATGAAAACCCGCCTCCCATGGAGCTCTATCAGAAGTACATCGGGCACGACAACAACCGCGACAGCTACATGCTGAACGTGGTGGAGTCGCGCGTGGTGCAGCGTACCTGGCGTGATTGGGAGCCGGAGATCATCTACGTCCATCACCAGTCCTCGCCGTTCCCCACGCGAATCTGGGTTCCTCCGTTCGCCGATCCCGTAGGACTGTACGTGCCGCCGATTCCCGCGCGCGAAGTGAACGTGATCGGATCGGAGATCGCGCTGCGACTCGATGCCAACGGGCAGCCCGGCGCCACGAGCATGGGCGACGGGTTCGATGCGTGGTATGCCGGCTACATCGACTACATGCCCATGTATCAGAACATCGCCTCGTGGTGGACCGAGACGCAGGGCGGCGGGTGTGCGGTGCCTCGCACCACCACGCTCGAGGATCTTCCGAAGGATTATCGCGACCTCCGCCCGACGCCGATGTATCTCAGTCCCTGGGCCGAAGGAACGTGGCGGCTGCGGGACGCGGTGGACTACATGCTGACTGCATCCAGGGCCACACTCTCGTGGGCCGCGCGCAATCGCGAGAGCGTTCTCTTCAATCGGTACCAGTCGGGACGCGATGTGATTCGCAAGTACGGCAACACGCCGCCCTATGCGTGGATAATTCCGCGGGAGCAGCGCGATCGCGTGGCGCCCGTGGAGCTCCTCCGCCGCCTGGCGTTCATGGGTGTACGCATCAGTGAGCTTTCACGACATGCGTCGTACGCGGGTACCACGTATCCGAAGGGAACGTGGGTGATCCCTATGAATCAGGAGTACGCCGAGCTGGTACGCGAGCTTTTCGAAGTGCAGCACTACCCTGACCTGGGTGACGATCAGCCGTACGACGCCGCCGGCTGGACGCTCCCATTCCAGATGGGCGTCGACGTCGCGGCGGCCACCGAGCCGCTCCCCGCCGATTTTCGCGCCGCACTCACTCCCGTGCGCGGCACTCCTGTCGATTGGCGTGAGGCGCCCGATGCGCCATTCACCACGAACGCCGAGGCGGCGGGGATCGCCATCGAGCCTGTGTCCGTGAAGGGAAGCGGCAACGCGCTGGTGCTCGACGCAGCGGAGAACAATTCCTTCAGGCTGATGAACCGGGTGATCGCCGGCGGCGGGAAAGTTCGCTTCGTGCCCGGCAAGGACGGCGAGTCGGGCCACTACCTCGCCACGGGAGTGCCCCGCCGCACGATGGATGGCTGGGCAGCGGAGCTCTTCGTGACTGCATCCGCGACGAAGAGCACTTCCGCGAGTAGTGTGGTGCCCGCGCGAATCGCTCTCTTCAAGGCATCGCCGGGGATCATGGACGAGGGGTGGACCGAGTGGCTCCTCGACTCGTACGGATACGAGTACACGATCGTGACGCCGGCCGATCTCCAGGGAGGAAAGCTGGCGTCGCGCTTCGATGTCATCGTGATGGCATCCCAGCCCTTCGGTGGGAATCAGGGTCGTCGCGGGCGACGCGGAGGACCGCCTCCCGACACCGCGGCGCAGGCGGCGGCGGTTCGAGGCGTGGATGAGTTCGTGCGTGGCGGCGGCACTATCGTGAGCTGGAGCCAGGGAGTGGACGCGGCTATCCGGGACCTGAAGCTTCCGGTGCGCGACCTGGTGGCGGACGTTCCACGCAGCGAATTCTTCACCGGCATCTCGATCATGCGCGTCACCACCGACCCGGCACATCCGGTGATGACGGGGATGCCGGAGCAGGCCGACGTCGTCGTGAATCGCAGTCCCGTGCTCGCGACCGAGGAAGGCTTCGAGGGTGCCGTGCTCGCGGGCTATCCGAAGGAAGGCGCGCTCCTGCGATCGGGATGGTTGAACGGCGAGAAGTACATGCGCGGTGCCGCCGCCGCGCTGGACGTGCGGCACGGCGACGGTCACGTCATCCTGCTCGCGTTCCAGCCGCAATGGCGCGGCCAGTCCACGGGTACCTTCCGCACAGTGTTCAACTCGCTCTTCTACGCCGGCGCGATCTCGCGGAACGGCGGCGGAACTCCCGGATTCTGGCAGGCGTCGACCTCGCGCGGCGCTCGGTAGCGACGCTGCCGCACAGGCGATTTCGATTGTAACTTCAACGCACACGCCACGCGCATCACCTGCAGCTCCGATGGTGCGCGGCGAACGTTGCAGACCCGGTAGCTCAGTTGGTAGAGCAACGGACTTTTAATCCGTAGGTCGTGGGTTCGATCCCCACCCGGGTCACTCCTCCCAGACCATGTCCGCGCCTTCGCTCTCGATCGAGCACGTCTCGAAATCGTACGGCGCCGTTCACGCACTCGACGACGTCACGCTCGCGGTGGACGGCGGCGAATGTCTCGCCCTGGTGGGCGAGAGCGGTTCGGGCAAGACCACTCTCCTTCGCTGCATCAATCGCCTGACCGAACCCGATTCGGGCGTCGTACGCGTCGGCGATCTGGATGTGCTCTCGCGGGATGCGATCGAGCTGCGAAGGTCGATCGGCTACGTTCCGCAGGAGGGCGGTCTTCTGCCGCACTGGCGAGTTCGACGAAACGTCGAGCTGGTGCCGTGGCTGCGCGGCTCCGGCAACGCCGGTCGCCTGGCGGATGATGCTCTGGACATGGTGGGGCTCGACCCCGGGACGTTCGGCACGCGCTGGCCCGACGAGCTCTCGGGAGGTCAAAGGCATCGCGTCGCTGTCGCGCGCGCTCTCGCCGGTGGTCAGTCGGTTCTCCTGCTCGATGAACCATTCGGTGCGCTCGATGCGATCACGCGGCACGACCTGCAGCATCTCATCGTGGAGCTGCGCGCGAAGCGTCCTCTCACCGTCGTCATCGTCACGCACGATGTCCACGAGGCGCTCTTCCTGGCGGATCGCGTGGGCGTGCTGCGCGACGGACGCCTCGAGCAGTTGGCTGCGCCCCACGTCGTGAAGCGCGCACCCGCCACGTCGTACGTCGCCCAGCTCCTCGCCCGCTCCGATCTCCTTCGTTCATGATCTCCGGAAATTTCTCGAGCATGCGGGCCGCGGCGGCCGGCGCGCTTCTCGGGCTCGTGATCACGCTCCCGTGCGCGGGCATGGCGGCGCAGGATTCGACGCGGTCGAGCATCGGATCGGGGCGAAGCGTGATCGTGGGCTCCAAGCCGTTCGGCGAGTCGTACCTTCTGGCCGAGATGTTCGCGCAGCTTCTGGAGTCACGCGGATTCTCGGTGGAGCGCCGCCCCGGGTTGGGCGCGACCACCGTGGCCTTCGATGCGCTTCGTTCCGGTTCGATCGACGTTTATCCCGAGTACACCGGCACGGGCCTGCTCGCGATCCTTCACGAGGAACCGCGCGGCGGCGCTCGCGAAGTGTTCGCGGAAGTGCAACGTCGCTTCCAGGAGCAGTTCGCCCTGCGCTGGCTCCCGCCGCTCGGTTTCGAGAACGGCTACGCGATCTCCGTGCGCAGGGAGACGGCCGAGCGCTACGGCCTGGCCACGCTCAGCGATCTCGCCAGGATTGCACCGCAACTGTCCGCCGGCCTCTCGCCCGATTTCATCCAGCGGGCCGATGGCCTTCCCGGCCTGGCGCGCGCGTACGGATTGAGCTTTCGCTCGGTGCGTCCGCTGGACCAGGCGCTCAAGTATCGCGCACTCGCATCCGGCGCCGTGGACGTGGTGGACGGGTACACCACGGACGGCCTCATCGCCCGCTACGGCTTCGTGGTTCTCGCCGACGACCGGCACTTCTTTCCTCCGTACGAGGCCGCCGCGCTGATCTCGGACAGGCTCGCGCACGAGCAGCCCGCGGCTGTCGCTGTGCTGACGCTGCTCAGCGGGATGCTCGGCGACTCCACGATGCGGGCTCTGAACGAGCGTGTCGAGAGCGACCACGAGCCCATTCCACGCGTCGCGTCCGACGCGCTTCGCGCCATGCGGCTCGTGGGTATGACGTCCGATTCGGAAAACGCCGCACGTGTGTCGGCGTCCGCGGGGCGCACGTCTTTCGTCAGGTATCTCTGGGATCGGCGGGCGACGCTCGCCGCCCAGGCCATCCGCCACATCGAGCTGGTTGGCTTTTCACTCGCGGCGGCGATTCTCCTTGCGCTGCCGCTCGCGTTGCTCCTCGAACGTGCCAGCGGCGTGGCGGAGCCTGTGCTGCGCGTCCTCGGGTTGCTGGAGACGATTCCCAGCATCGCGCTGCTCGCTTTCATGATCCCTCTCTTCGGCGTGGGATTCGGGCCTGCGGTCGTCGCGCTCTGGCTCTATTCGCTCTATCCCATCGCGCGCAATACCTATACGGGTGTACGCGACGCCGATCCGGCGGCCGTCCACGCCGCACGGGCCCTCGGAATGACACCGATGCAGGTGCTGCGCTTCGTTCGTACGCCGCTGGCGGCGCCGAGCATCATGGCCGGGATACGTACGGCGGCGGTGATAGACGTCGGCACGGCCACCCTGGCCGCCTTCATCGGCGCTGGCGGACTCGGTGAGCCGATCGCCACGGGCCTTGCGCTGGCGGATACACGGCTCATACTGTCCGGCGCACTGCCGGCGGCGCTGCTCGCGCTGGCGGTGGACGGTCTCCTCGCGAGAGTCGAACGCTGGACCACCCCCGCGCCTCTGAGGAACCGATCAGTTCGTTGACGACGAGAGCTGGCGGCACCTCACTTGCCATTCAGAGTATGATGGCGCAGAGCGGAACAGCGGAGGAAGTGTCGATGACATCGAAAGGAAGGCGGGACGCGCTGATGCTCGTCGCCGGCGTCGGGCTCGGTGCTGGTCTGATGTATTTCTGCGACCCTCGTTCCGGGGCGGAGCGTCGCGGCGGGGCGCGCCGCGCGCTCCAGCGCGTCGGGAGGCACCGATCGTCGGACGAACTGGTCGCAGCGCGGGTCCGCACGGTGGTGGCCAGGTCTGTTTCGCACCCTGCTGCCATAGCCGTGACCGTGGAGCAGGGGAGGGTCACGCTGGGCGGATCGGTGATTGCGCGTGAAGTCGATGCTCTCCTTCGCAGAGTGCGGCGCGTGCACGGTGTGATCGCCGTCCGGAGCGGGATGGACGCGCACGACTGGGCCGCCGACGTGCCCGGCCTTCAGGGGATCGCCGAACGACCGCGACGACTGCCGGGCCTGGAGGAGATGGGCTGGCGCTGGCCGGCCGGCGCCGGAATCGTGGGTGGTACCGCCCTCGGCGCGCTCGCAGTGAGGGGCGTGCGCGCCCTCAGGTAGCGCCCGGCCCGGTCGCCTCGTCGTCGTCGCCGACGTCGCCATCCGCGGCGAACGCCGCGCGGATCTTGCGGCCGAGGGTGGGACGCGAGATCCCGAGTATCCGCGCGGCCGCGCTGCGATTCCCGTTCGTGATCTGAAGCGTGAGACGCACCGCTTCCTGCTCGATCAGTTCCAGCGACTTTCCTTCGGCGGGGATGCGGATCTCGCGTACCTGCTCGGCCCCGTTGCTGGCGGGAAGCACGGTGCGCTGCTGCAGCATCAGATGCTCGGCGCGTATCACGCTGTCGTCGCTGAGAATCGCGGCGTGCTCGATCACGTTCTTCAGCTCGCGGACATTGCCGGGCCAGTTGTGCGCTTCGAGAGCGGCGATCGCCGAGTCGTCGAGCATCTTGGACGACAGTTCCTGCTGCTGCGCCAACTCGGCCAGGAAGTGCCGCGCGAGCAGCGTCACGTCTCCATGCCGCTCACGCAGAGGCGGCAGGGGGATCCGGAACACGTTCAGTCGGTAATAGAGATCTTCGCGGAACTCCAGGCGCGCCACCGCCTCGTGCAGCGAAGGGTTCGCGGCCGCGATGATCCTGCAATTGATCTCCATCTCGTCGAGAGCGCCGAGTCGCCGCACGCGGCGATCCTCGAGAGCGCGCAGGAGCTTCGGCTGCAGGCGCGGCGGCAGCTCCGCCACTTCATCGAGGAAGAGAGTTCCCCCTCCGGCAAGCTCCATGAGTCCGCGCTTCTGCGCGCGTGCGTCGGCGAAGGCGCCGCGCTCGTGGCCGAAGAGCTCCGACTCCAGAAGCGTTTCGGGGATCGCGGCGCAGTTGACCGCCACGAACGCCTCGCCGCGCGCGGGGCCTTCGTAGTGGATCGCGCGGGCGAAGAGCTCCTTCCCGGTACCCGTTTCGCCGAGGAGGAGAACGGTGGTCAGGCGGCTGGTCGCGACCTTCCTCGCTCGATCGATCGCTTCCCGGAGAGCATCGCTTCCGCCGATGATGCTCGCCAGACCGAGCTTCACGGAGCCCTCTGCACGCGGTGGGTCGAACCGGTTCGGCCCTCCCCCCCCGGATGCGCTCGCGTACGCCGGAGCCGGAGGCGGGGCGTAGCGCCGCGAGCCGGCGGGCGACGCCGGCGTCGTGGAGGATGGCTCTCCGCCAAGCAACTGGTCATTGCCTTCGGGGAGAAAGGGAGACTTCATGACTTGTCGGTTCGGCCTGTCCATTATCACTCAGACGATCGGAAGTCGTACTCGGCACGCGGACTGGTAGTGCTGCTCTTCTTCAGCGATTCGACATGTTTTCGAGCGCCGAGGCGCTCGAAAACGGTCAGCGCTCCTTCCCGCAGTTGGCCGGCTCGCTCGTGCTCTCCGCGCTCCTCCAGGATCGCGCTCAGATCCTCGATGATCCGGGCATGCTGGAGTGCGTCCTCGCTGTCGAGCGCCAGTCGCGCGGCTTCCTCGAGGAGAGCGACGGCTTCATCGAGCTCGCCTCTCGCCCGGCGGATGCGCGCGCCCACGACTCGCGCTTCGGTGCGTAAGGGACGCTCCTGTCGCGCTTCCGTAATCGTGATGGCGCGGGAGTGCAGCAACTCGGCGTCATCGACTTCGCCGGCGACGAGATGGAGAAGCGCGCGGCCGAGTGCGATGCGGGCCTCGGTGAGTCGGTCGCCACGTGCCGCGGCCAGCTCGGCTGCCTGTTCGAACGCCTGAGCGGCCTCCGTCAGGCGGCCGCTCTCCAGATGCGCGAGCGCGATCCTGCGAAGCGCCCAGCTAACGCCCTCGTCGTCGCCGGTGGCGCGCAGTGCGCGAAGGCTCATGTGGTAGCGCACCCGTGCCCCTTCGCTGTCGCCCTGGATCTCCGCGAGTGCACCGAGGTTCTGTTCGATGATCGCATAGAGGCGCTGATCACTTCCCGCAGCCGCGTTGAGAGAGGCGTCGGCGTAGAGCTGCCTTGCGGTGGCGACCTCGCCGCGGCGCAGGTAGATGCCTGCGAGCGCGTTCTGCGCCTGTGCGACACCGTCCGCGTAGAGGACGTAGTGCGCGATCTCGAGGCTGCGCTGGAGGAGACGGGCGGCCTCCGCGGTTTCACCGAGATCGAAGAGGAGAGCGCCCTTCCAGCGATACAGGTCGGCGTGAAACGCGCCCGGCGGAAGTCCGACGATGAGCGCGGCCGCCATGTCGTACGCAACGAGCGCCTCGGCAGCCGCGCCGCGCCGCTCATACTCACGAGCGCGCGCGATCAGGAGCCGCGTGTCCTGTACGAAGTCGATGGTGCGTTGCTTGATCGGCATGACTCGAGCGATCGCGGTAGTCGAGTGCTCCCATTCACCAGCCGGGAGCGCAGCAGCGATTTCGTTACGGTGCCATCGGGCACCGCGACATCACGCTACAGCCAGCAGACGCGCGGCACGTCAAAACGCAACACGCGCGCTGCCGCTAAACCCTTGATCGTCAGCGAGTTATGCCAAGCGGGCGGAGTCGCCCACGAAGCGAGTTGCGACAGAAAATTGCAGGGGTGCAAAAAGATTTTACAGCGGCATCGCCGGCGACGTCCGCGATGCCGCGGCAGCGCGTCAGGCGCCGGCCCCGGTCCCGGCCCCGGCGTGCTCTCGCATCACGTGTTCGTAGACCAGCCGCGAGATGTCCGCCATCAGCGACTTCGCGACGTGTTCGTCGGGGATGCCTCGCGTGAGAATCACGAGCACGTACGGGTCGGCGCCGCGCGGGTACACGATCGCGGCGTCGTGCATGTGCGCGGTGATCGAGCCCGTCTTGTGCGCGACGGGCGTCCCCGGCGGGAGGCCGGCGGGAATCTCGTCGTTGAACTCCTGGTGCAGGAGAATCTGGCGCATCTCTTCGCAGCTCTCGGGCGAGGCCGCACGGTTCTCCTGGATCGCCTCCATGATGATCGCCAGGTCGCGCGCAGTGGTCATGTTGTTCATGCCGCGCTCGTACGCCTTGTCGTCTTCGACGCCGCGGAGCACCTGGATCTTCTCAGCGCCGAGCGAGCGCATCGCTGCCGTGGTGCGCTTCGCTCCCACGAGCGCGATGAGGGCGTTGGTCGCCAGGTTGCTCGAGCGGGTAATCATGTGGTACATGAGATCGCGGACCGTCACGCGGCTTCCGACCATGCGATAGACGGAGCTGTCGGAGTCGTCGCCGCTGTCGAGCGAGTAGAGCGAGCCGTCGACGATCGAGCCGAACTGATTGACGAGCAGCACCTTCTGATCGAGTGACAGGCCGTGCGAATCGACCTGGCGAAAGAGCTCGATCATGACGGGCACTTTCATCGTGCTCGCGGCGTGCATGGACTGGTCGGCGTTGATGTACAGGGAGTCCGACGGCGAGCCGACCATGCGGAACGCAACACCGACTTCGGCGCCGGGCACCTGCTGCACACGCTGGCGAATGCTGGCCGCGAGAGAGTCGCTGGCTGGCGTGCCGGCGACCGCTGCGAGGAGGCATAGAATGGTGAGCATGGAGGGCAATATACGTCTCGCCTCGGCGGCCGGAAACGCGTTGCGTTCCATGGGTTGATTCGTATTGCGTAATATCGGGACAGCCTTCAGGTTGCCTGAATCCCCACTCCCGGGCATCTCATGCAGCAGAGCGAAAGCGACAACGACTCCGCCACGGCACCGCTCCACGGTCAACGATCGAGACTGCGCTTCACCGATTTTTCGTTTCGGCGTGCCAGCGACGGTCGGTGCACCGCTGAAGTGGAGCTCGAGTGGACGGAGGGCGCTCGCGTGCGTGGGACCGCTGCAGGGCAGTCCAGCCCTACGGTGGATTTGCGGGTGGCCGCGGAGGCCGCGCTGCGAGCGATCGAGGCGTTCAGCGAGGGCTCCATGGCGTTCGAGTTGATCGGCGCCAAGGCGGTGCGCGCGTTCGACGCCAACGTGGTCATCGTATCCGTCGGAAACCGTCGCGAGGGGCCAAGGCGTCTTCTTGGAGCGTGTCTCGTGGAGGACGACCCCTGCCGCGGGGCGGTGGTCGCAATCCTCAGTGCCACCAATCGAGTACTGGGGAATTTCATAGCCACGAGGTGAGACAGTCGGGCCGCGTGCGGCCGGCGTGTCACCGCCAGAGTTCAGAACATCAGCCAGCACCAGCGCCAATGGATCTCTCCCTTCCACGCCGAACACCGATCCACCGACGCGTATGGTGGCTGGCAGTCATCGCGGCCGCCGCATGTCACCGAGCGCGGCCAGCGGACCCGCCCACTCCGGTCTCCATGGACGTGGCGAGCACGAATCGACTTGCCGATTCGCTCAGCGCCCCTCTCGACAGCGCTGCCGTCGCACCGCACGAGGTGACGGGTGAAGCTCTCCAGATGTTCGGCGATTCGATCGGAGTCGCCTCGGAGGAGCCCACCGACGAGGAGCCGACGTGGGACATCGATGTCCGCTCCTACGCCACGCACGAGCGCGTCGCATACTTCATCGATCGTTTCCAGCACTCCGCGCGGAAGAGCTTCGCGGGCTGGCTGTCGCGCGGCGGGCGGTACGAGCCGATGATACGCGCGAAGTTGCACGACGCCGGACTCCCGGAGGACCTCACCTATCTCGCCCTCATCGAGAGCGGCTACGATCCGAACGCGTATTCGCGCGCCGCGGCCGTGGGAATGTGGCAGTTCATGACGAGCACCGCGAAGAGCACGGGGCTCAGGGTGGACTGGTGGGTGGATGAACGTCGCGACCCCGTTCGCTCCACCGAAGGCGCCATCAAGTTTCTCAAGTACCTCAACGAGCAGTTCGGTTCGCTCTACCTGGCTGCGGCCGCGTACAACGGCGGCCCGGGCAGAGTGTCGCGCGGTCTCACGCGCTACGCCGACGAGCTGGATGGCGAGAGTGGCGACGACGCCTTCTTCGCACTGGCGGAAACGAACTATCTGAGGCGCGAGACTCGTGACTACGTACCGCGTCTCATCGCCGCCGCCCTCATCGCGAAGGACCCGACGCGCTACGGCTTCGAGATCGAGTACGACTCGGCGCTGGCCTACGACAGCGCGCGCGTGGGACCCGCCACTCCCATCGCCGCCGTGGCGAAAGCAGCCGACACGACAGTCTCGGCGATCATCGAGCTGAACCCGGAAGTGCTGCGCGGCATGACGCCGCCGAAGGACTCGTTCACCGTACGGATCCCGCCCGGCACGGGCGCCTCGTTCGACTCGCTGTTCAGTGAGCTCCCGGAGGCCGAGCGCACCGCCTGGGAACGCGCCACGACGAAGAAGGGTGAGACGCTCACGCGACTGGCCAAGCGCGCCGGCGTCTCCACCAAGGAGCTGCGCTGGTACAACCCGAAGCTCGGCGTCACGCGTTCGGGGCACGTATCGGCCGGTCATACAGTGATGTTCCCGCGCAGGGCCGTAGTGGCGGCCGCGCTGAACGTGCCCGACCCGTCGATAGAGCGCTACGGTTCTTCGAGCCGGTCGACGCACGTGGTGAAGCGAGGCGAGTCGCTGGGCCTCATCGCGCAGCGCAACCACACGACTGTCAAGTCGATCATGCGGCTGAACAGCCTGCGCAAGAGCATCATCTATCCCGGGCAGGTCCTGGTGATCAGCGGCAGCGCGCGCTCCAGCACCGCGACCGCTTCGTCCAGTGACGTCCACGTCGTCCGCTCCGGCGAATCCCTCTGGTCGATCGCACGCAAGTACGACACGACAGTGAAGGAGCTGAAGCGCCTCAACGGACTCGCCTCCGACCGCCTGATGACGGGGCAGAAGATAGTGGTGCGGAGCTGATGGTGGGATAGCGAGGAAACAGGACACAGGACACAGGAAACAGAAACTGCACACCAGTCCAAATGGGTGTGCAGTTTCTGTTTCCTGTGTCCTGTGTCCTGTTTCCTTCGGATCAGTCCCCCGAGTTCTTCGCCTTCCAGCCCTTCATCACCAGCTTCGCGTAGCCATTGCCGGGGTCGACGCCGAGGGAGCGGAGCGTCTCGACGGCAACGGGGCCGCGGTTATAGACCAGGAGTGCGAGGCGGACGTCGCCATCGTACTCGTTGATCAGCGAGCGAAGATAGCGGAAGCCGATCCGCAGGTTGGTGCGCGGCTCGAAGAGCTGCTCGCGCGTGATGTCCCTGTCGAAGTACCGAGCCGTGGACGGCATGAGCTGAGTGAGCCCCACCGCACCCACCGAGCTCACTGCGCGCGGATTGAACTCGCTCTCGACGCGCACGAGGCGGAATCCGAGATCGGGGTCGATCCCCTGGGCGAGCGCCACGTCGTACACGGCTTCCGCGATGCTCGCGTTCACCTTGTACTCGGAGGAGTAATCCATGATCGCCTTCGTGCGCTGCAACTGCGCGCGCGCGAGGGCGAGGTCACCCTTCGCCGCATCGAGCTCGGCGCGCAGACGGGCGTTCTCGTCTGAACCTGCGAACGCGAAGGTCCCCAGCGTCGACGCCTCGGCGTCGCGGGGACGTTCGCGTGGAATGAACGCAACGGCGGCGAGGAGCGACGCGACCAGGACATACTTCCCGACGCGTTCTCTCAGTCGCTTTGCATCACCGCGATGCGAGTAGCGCTTATCTGTGATATGCAACACAAGCCTCCATAGGGGAGGGTCTCGGATGTAAGAACGGGAGCAGTCAAGTCGTGCTCCCGTGCGTCCCTGAAGCAACGCTCATGCCGCTATGAGCGGCGCCAATGACCCGAGCGCCCGCCAGTTTTTTCCAGTAACGAAATGTCCTGTATCGACATTTCGCGATCGATAGCCTTGGCCATGTCGTAGATGGTTACCAGGCATATCGCTACGGCCGTTATCGCTTCCATCTCGACGCCTGTCCGCCCGGTCGTTTTGACCGTGGACTCGACCCGCAGGCCGGGAAGCTCGTGATCCGGCTCGATAGCCAGCTGCACGTCCGTCAGGGGCAGCGAATGGCAAAGAGGAATTAAGTCGGCCGTACGCTTGGCCGCCAGCACTCCGGCAATTTTCGCTACAGCGATCACGTCACCCTTGCCCATCGCCTTCTCTTCGATTGCGGCGAGCGTTTCGGGCTTCATTCGGATGCATCCTGCCGCGCGCGCGATACGGTCGGTGACATCCTTGTCCGACACGTCCACCATCCGCGCCTCTCCGTCAGGTCCGATATGGCTGAGCTCACTCATGCGGCCCACCTTCCCAGTCGGCGAGCGAGCAAGGCGCCGATCAACTGCGGGCTGACGTTCCCGGTCGCGAGAGTCCTCGCGCGCTCCACGGCGTCCACGCCTTCCATGGCGCGCAGCGCCGCGCGCCGATCGCCGCTGGCAACGGCTTCGCGCAGGCGCTGGTGCAGGAGCGACAGGAGCGCGTCGAGCATGTCGGAGAAGAAACCTCGTGCTTTCGACCCGCCGAGCGCGAAGGCGGCGGCGATGTTCTCGCGGCGTCCCGAGTCGAGCGCGGCGAGGAACGACGCTGCCGCGGCGTGCGCGTCGCCATGCGCACCGGCAGCGAGCAGGGCGCCGGGCGCGCCACTGGCCACTGCGAGCCGCTCGTCCACACCCTTCACGACGCCGGCTCGATCGAGCACCGCTGCGATCGACGAATCCGCGAGAAACTCGCGCATCTCGCTCTCCGGAAGAGGCGCGACTCGCATCGAGACCACACGCGAACGCACCGTGGGGAGGAGCGCGCCCGGTTCGCTCGAGGTGAGGATGATGGTGGTGTCCGCGGGCGGTTCCTCGAGGAGTTTCAGAAATGCATTCGCGGCCTGGTCCGCTCCTTCCTGCGGCACCATTCGCTCGGCATCACCGGCGACGAAGATCTTGCGAGCTCCCATCGCCGGCTTGTACGAGGCGAGATGCACGAGCGCGCGCACGCTCGCGACGTAGATCGCTTCAGTGCCCGATGGAGGCGCGTAGAGACCGCCGTCGCGGAGCCGCTCCGAGATCGCGTCCGCGTAGTCGTCCATGACTTCGTCCGCCGATGCATCGGTGTTGGAGAGTCGCGGTCTCGGAAAGAACCAGCGCAGGTCGGGATGCGCGAGCTCGAGCGTGAACCGGCACGCCTCGCAGCGCCCGCAGGGTCGCTCGCCAGGATCGTCGTGCTGGCAAAGGAGAAGCTGTCCCAGCCAGAGCGCCAGTCGCTGCTTTCCCACCCCGCGTGGCCCGTGAAGAAGGAGGCTCGCCGGCAACGCCCGTCTCCGGATCGACTCGCGCAGCCGCTCTCGAAGCGCTTCGTGACCGTGGAGGGGAAGGAGGGGCATGGGGGATCTGGGAGCAGAGAGCAGGCAGCAGAAAGCAGAAAGCAGAAAGCAGAGGATCGGATATGGGGTAAGGTAAGGTGACGAGAAGGGCGCGGGGAACGGGGGAGAGGGGACAGGCGACAGGCGACAGGAAACAGAAAACTGCACACCCATGCGGACCGGCGGGCAGTTGCTGTTTCCTGGCGCCTGTCCCCTGTTTCCTTCCCACCCGTCGCCTGTTGCTTTTCGCCTGCTTTCTGCTTTCTGCTTTCTGCTTCCTCCCCTATCCCCCCGTCGTTTCGCCGCCGAGGAGGGTGACGACTTCGCCGGTGATGTAGCTGGAGTCGGCGGTGGAGGCGAGGAAGACGTAGGCAGGGGCGACTTCCTCGGGTTGAGCGGGTCGCTTCATCGGAGTGTCGGCGCCGTGCCTGGCAGCCTTGGCCGGTGGCTTGTCGACGATGTTGAGCGGGGTCCAGACCGGTCCGGGCGCTACGCAGTTTACCCGAATCCCTCGCGAGACGACGTTCTGTGCGAGTGCCTTGGTGAATGCGAGGACAGCTCCCTTCGTCGCGGAGTAATCGACGAGTTGCTTCGAGCCCTCGAGGCCGGTCACGGATCCGGTATTGATGATGGCGGAACCTGGTTCGAGGTGTCGGAGCGCGGCCTTCGCCATGTAAAAGTATCCGTACACGTTCGTACGGAATGTGAGATCCCATTGCTCGTCGCTGATGTCGGCGAGCGACTGCTGGTGCTGCTGGAAGGCGGCGTTGTTCACCAGGATGTCGAGTCTGCCGAACTCGCGCACCGTGCTTTCCACGGCATCGTTGCAGAAGTCGGGGTCGGTGACATCGCCGGCGAGAAGCAGCGCGCGTCTTCCCTCCGCTTCTACGGCGGCGCGCGTCTCCGACGCATCGATCTCTTCCTCGGGGAGATAGACCAGCGCCACATCTGCACCCTCGCGCGCGAACAACACTGCCACCGCGCGACCGATGCCGGAGTCGCCTCCGGTTATGAGTGCGGTTCTTCCGTCGAGTTTTCCTGCCGCCCGGTAGAGGGGCGCCTCGTAGCGCGGGCGCGGCGTCATCTCCGCCTCGAGACCGGGGTGCGGCTGTTGCTCCTGTTTCGGAAATGGCGGTGCAGGCTCACGCATCACACCGCGCGCGGCACTCTGCTTTTTCGTACGGCGCCTGCTCTTCGTAGCCGGCGATGCGTGCGTCTCCTTCTTCCTGGCCATGTCGACCTCCATTCACTCGCAGCGCGCGCCAACCGCCCGCGGCGCGCTCGCGTCGTCTGACGGACTCTCACCCTCTCGAGCCGATCGATGCAGGCGGAACGCTGTGCATGGTGCAACAGTCGCGCCCTCCGCGCTCACAGCGGGTGATGCTCCATTCGCGCGCGAGCGGCATGCTTCGTGACAGGGCTCATCCTTACACCGAGAGATGGAGGTAGTGGATGCGAGCGGTACGATCGGATATGGAGGAGTCGCGTGCCGGTGAGGCGAGCGCGACGGAGCAGGAACCACGTGTGACCGTTGATCCGCCGCATGACATGCCGGATGCGCATGCGGATTTCGGCGAGCGGCGCGAGACCAGCGAAGCCCCCGACGTGAGGCCGCTCGCGGCGCTGTCCGTGGCGGTGCTCGTGACGGACGGCGTCGAACAGGTGGAGCTCGAAGCACCCGTTGGCGCCGTGCAGGTTGCGGGCGCTCGCGCCGACGTCATCACGCCATCGGGCGGGGAAGTGAAGACGGTTCACGACGGAGACGTGGGCGAAGTGCTCTCGGTGGATCGCACGCTCGAGGACGTCGTGGCGCGCCACTATGGCGCTCTCATACTTCCCGGCGGCGCCGCGAGCGTGCGCGCGCTTCGCGCGAACGCGGGTGCGATGCGTTTCATCCGCGACTTCGCCGCGCTGGACCGCCCTGTCGCGGCGATCGATGATGCCCCGCTTCTTCTCGTGGAAGCTGGCATCGTGCGCGGGAGGATGCTCACGGCATCGAGGACCGTGGCCGATGAGATCCGTGAAGCCGGCGGCGAATGGCTGGATGAGGGCGTCTGCCTGGATCAGCGGCTGCTCACGGCGCGCGGGGCGGAGGATGTCCGCCGCTTCTGCTCCAGGCTCGTCGATCTGCTCGTGCAGGCGGCTGAGGACCGAACCGTCGACGAGGCCTCTCGCGAGAGCTTTCCGGCGAGCGACGCACCCGGGTGGGGGCCCACTTCGATAGGCGAGCCCGGCTAGCGGTCGCGCCTCTCGCCCATCGGTGGCGGCCGGGTGCGCGGCGTGCGAAGTTGCACGTACACGACGCTGCACCCGGATTCACTCCCGGCCACGGATCTCTTGGAGGTGGAAGTGGGAATCGTCATGCGCACCCTGGGAGCCGCACTTCTTTGCGCGAGCGTGATGGCGTGCAGCCATCGCACGAAGCCGAGCTCCACGAGCGGACCGCCTCCGAAGACGACTGTGACGGTCGACAACCAGAGTTTTCTGGACATGACCGTGTACGTCCTCTCCGGCGGGCAGCGGATTCGCCTCGGCCAGGCCACTGGAAGCTCGAGGAGCAAGTTCACCATCCCGTCGTACGTCGTCGGATATGGAATCCAGTCGTTGCGATTCATAGCCGATCCGATCGGCGGCAATCGCCTTCCGGTGAGCGAGGAGATAAGCGTCACCGCGGGCGACGAGGTGATTCTCACCATTCCACCGACTTGATGCGGCTCTGGCGCCGCCTGGCGCCTCTTCCGCTGGGGAAGTGGATCTTCAGCGTGCTGCTCGGCTTCCGCGTTCCATACACCGGTACCGTACGTCCCCGCGTGCAGGAGCTCGCGCCGGGGCATGCGCGGGTATCGATGCGCGACCGGCGCGCGGTACGCAACCACCTGCACTCCATCCACGCGATCGCGCTGGCGAACCTCGCGGAAGTCACGAGCGGGCTCGCAATGACCGTCGGCCTCCCGGCCAACGCCCGCGCGATAGTGACCGGTCTCTCGATCGAGTACGTGAAAAAGGCGCGCGGCCCGCTCGTAGCGGAATGCACCGCTCCGCCGATCGACGCGACGATCGATGCGGAGCACTCCGTGGAGTCGATGGTCAGAGATGCCGCGGGCGACGTGGTGGCGAAGTGCACGGCGCGCTGGCTCGTGGGGCCGCGCAAGGAAAGCTGACATCGTGGATCCGAGTACGCCGTTCACCGCGCACGCCGGAGTGAGCGTGCCGCTGATCTGCGGCGCCATGTATCCCTGCAGCAATCCGGAGCTCGTGGCCGCCGTGTCCGATGCGGGCGGGCTGGGAGTGGTGCAGCCGGTCTCGATGATCTATGTGCACGGCCACGACTTTCGCGAAGGGTTGCGGCTCATCCGGCGGCTCACGCCGCGCCCGATCGGCATGAACGCGCTCATCGAGCAGTCTTCGCGCGTGTATCGCGAACGCATGGAGCGCTGGATCGACATCGCGCTCGAGGAGGGCGTCCGCTTCTTCATCACTTCGCTCGGCAACCCGCGATGGGTGGTCGATCGCGTCGGCTCGGTGGGAGGCATCGTGTACCACGACGCGACCGAACGTAAGTGGGCCCGCAAGGCGCTCGACGGCGGCGTGCACGGGTTGGTGGCGGTGAACTCCAGGGCGGGCGGCCACGCCGGCCCGCTCAGCGCCGCGACTCTGCTGGACGAGCTGGGAGATCTGGGCGTGCCCGTGATATGCGCCGGAGGCGTCGGCGACGAAGACGACTTCGTGCACGCGATGCGTAGCGGCTACGAAGGCGTGCAGATGGGTACGCGTTTCATAGCGACCCCCGAGTGCCGTGCCACCGACGAATACAAGGCGGCGATCGTGCAGGCGGGCGAGGACGACATCGTGTTGACGGAGCGGATCACCGGCGTGCCCGTCTCCGTGATACGCACGCCGTACATCGAGCACGTGGGCACGAAAGCGGGACCCTTGGCGCGCTGGCTGCTGCGCAACCGGCGTACGAAGCACTGGATGCGCGGGTTCTACACGGTACGATCGTTTCGTCAGCTCAAGCGAGCTTCGCTCGGCGAGTCGACCGACGACTACTGGCAGGCTGGGAAAAGCGTGGCCGGCATCCACTCCGTGGAGCCGGCCGGTGCGATCGTAGAGCGCTTTGCGACGGCGCTGCGCGCCGCCGGCGAAGCTACCCGCGGGTGATCACGCCGCAGGCGATCCGCGCGCCCGCGTTGCCTGCGGGGTCGGACTTGTAGTCGTCGGCCGTGGCGTGAACTACCAGCGCCGCGCCGTCTTCATCGAGAATCCGGTTCGGTCCATCGGTGAGCGACGTGATGGTGTTCAGCACCTGGAACTGCGCGGTGCCGCTCTCGGGAACATTGATGTTGGGCATGTCGCCGGCGTGCATCCCCGCGACGTTCTCGATCCCATGCTGACGCTCTGCCGGATTGAAGTGCCCGCCCGCCGAGGTGAACGGCGCCTTGCACTCTCCTACCGCGTGGATGTGGAACGCGTGTACACCCGGCGGGAGGTTGTGAAGCTGCGCCGAAATCAGAACTCCGTGCGGAGTCTGAGTGAGGGTTGCAGATCCGACGGGCTGGCCGGAAGCATCGGAGAGCTGCGCATGGGCGACGGCGGGGGCGGCCGGCGACTGTACCACGGTCCCGCGTGCACAGCCCAGCACTGCGGCTGCGGCGAGAACGGCAGTGAGATTCAGTGCTCGCATGGCGAATTGGGTTGGAGTGATACGAAAAGTACTTGCAAGGGCTGCACCGCCAGCGCCGCGGTCGTCGCCGTCCACGCCAGCCGGCCGAGCGGCCATCAGCGTACGGCGCGCCGCAAACGCGCGCGCGCCTCGCACACCAGCGCCGCGGACTCTTCGGGCGTAGCGGCCACCGCGCCCACGTGGCCCATCTTCCGCCCCGGTCGCGCGGTCTTCCCGTAAAGGTGGATGCGCACTCCCGGGAGCTCGAGCGCGGCGGGCCAGGGCGGCGGCGATTCGCCCAGCCAGAGATCGCCGAACACGTTCGCGATGGCACACGGACGCACGACATCGGGCGCGCCGAGCGGCAGGTCGCATACGGAGCGCACCGCCTGCTCGAACTGGCTGGTGAGCACCGACAGCTCCGTGTGATGGAAGCTGTTGTGCGGCCGCGGCGCGAGTTCGTTCACCATGAGCGTGCCGTCGCGCAGCACGAAGAGTTCAGTCACGAGCAGTCCGACCACGTCGAGGCGCTCGGCGATTCCGCGACCGATTTCCGCGGCGCGGCGGGCGGTCTCCGGCGGTATCGGAGCGGGTATAGCGGCCCAGTCGAGGACTCCGTTTTCGTGCTGGTTCCACGAGGGTGTGTACACCACGTGCTCGCCGCCCGGGCGCCGCGCCACGAGCACGGATATCTCCATCTCGAGACCCAGCGCACGCTCCACGACACACGCTCCGCCGCCCAATGAACGCCACGCCTCCGCGCCCTGATCGGAGCCGGTGACGCGGAACTGCGAGCGCCCGTCGTAGCCGCCCGTACAACGCTTCACGAAAGCGTCGCCATCCAGTGCGTGCGCCGCAGCGATCATCTCGGCCTCGCTGACGGCCTCGCGATACTCGCCCACCGGAAATTCGTTTTCGGTGAGCCAGCGCTTCTGCCGCGCGCGATCCTGCACTACGTGTAGCACGTGAGCGCCGGGACGGACCGGCGCATGCTCGGCGGCGGCGCGCATCGCCTCCACGCCGATCTTCTCGATCTCGACGGTCACCACGTCGGAAGCGCGTGCGAGCTCCACTGCCGCGTCCACGTCGTCGAAGGGAGCTGCAATGACCCTGTCCGCAATCGGTGCGGCCGCGCAATCGGCGTTCGGATCGAGGACGATGACGTGGTAGCCCAGCGTGCGAGCGGCGAGGATCATCATCCTTCCGAGCTGGCCGCCACCCATGATGCCGATCGTGCTTCCTGGCATGATCGGCGTCACTGCGCGGCCTCCTCTTCCACTCCTTCCTGCTCGAGCACTTCCCGGGTGCGTGCCGCGCGCCAGGCGCGGAGACGCTCGCGGAGCGCCGGATCGGTCTGCGCTACGATGGCAGCCGCGAGGAGCGCCGCGTTCAGCGCGCCCGGTTTCCCGATCGCGAGGGTGCCAACCGGAACGCCTTTGGGCATCTGCACTATCGACAGAAGGGAGTCGAGTCCATTGAGCATGGTCGCCGGCACCGGAACACCGAGGACGGGGAGGACGGTGTTGGCGGCCACCATGCCGGGAAGGTGCGCCGCGCCCCCGGCACCCGCTATGATCACGTGCAGACCGCGCTCCTCGGCGGACTTCGCGTAACGCGTCATCCAGTCCGGCGTGCGGTGCGCCGAGACGATACGTACCTCGTGCGGCACTCCCAGCTCCTCGAGCAACTCGGCCGCGCCGGACATGTACTGCAGATCGCTGCGGCTTCCCATGATGACGCCCACGAGCGGCGACGCGCCGCGTGCCTCGTTCCCCCTCTCACTCGCCATTGCGCACTCTCGCGGATCGGTCGGAATCATGCAGAGAGGCCCACCCGCGCGGCGAGTGGACCTCCCTGAAAGACAGGCAGGATTGTGCAGCATCCCCCCGAAACTCGCGAGGTGGGACTCGAACCCACGACCCACGGATTAACAGTCCGTTGCTCTACCGACTGAGCTACTCGCGAATGGTATGGAACAGTTGCTGTTTCTTTCGTGGAACCTCCAAAGCTAAGCCAAGCGGAGCGGGAGTGTCAAGAAAGTCGTGCACCGGAAGGCGGTACACGACTCCGTCTCACGACGCGGCGATTCGCCGTCCCGCACGCGCTCCGCCACTCGCGCGTTTCGGCGCACCGCCGTTGCCGAGCACGGAGCGAAGCCAGCGGCCCGTATGCGATGCTTCCACCTTCGCAACTTCCTCGGGCCGTCCCATGGCTACGAGTGTGCCACCGCCCGCGCCGCCCTCGGGGCCCAGATCGATCACCCAGTCCGCAAGCTTCACCAGATCCAGGTTGTGCTCGATCACCACCAGCGTGTGGCCGTGGTCCACGAGGCGTTCGAGCACGAGCGCGAGTCTGCGCACGTCATCCAGGTGGAGCCCGGTCGTGGGTTCGTCCATCACGTACAGCTTGCGCCCCTGCTTCCGCCCGGCGAGCGCCAGCTCCCGCGCGATCTTTATTCGCTGCGACTCGCCGCCCGAAAGCGTCGGCGCCGGCTGACCGAGTCGCAGATAGCCGAGTCCGACCTGCTGCAGTTGCCAGAGCGACTGACCGAGTTTCTCCTCACGCGGGAAGAACCGGATCGCCTCATCGACCGTCATGTTCAGGACGTCGTCGATGTTCCGGCCGTTTACCGTGACCTCGAGTACTTCCGGCTTGAACCGCTTCCCGCCGCACTCGTCGCACGGCACGTACACGTCGGCCATGAAGACCATCTCGACCTGGATCCGGCCCGCGCCCTCGCACCCCTCGCACCGCCCGCCCGGCGTGTTGAAGCTGAACGTACCCGGCGTGTAGCGACGTTTCTTCGAGAGCGGCTGCGCAGCGAAGATGCGTCGGATCTCGTCGAACGCCTTCACGTACGTTACAGGATTCGAGCGCGGCGTCTTTCCGATCGGACTCTGGTCGATCAGTACCACGTCGGTGAGCGGTTCCCATCCGGTGACGTCATCGAACGCGCCGACCGGTTCGCCGAGATGCCGCTTGGCGGTGTGGTCGCCGTGCAGCCGCAGCTCGAGCGCGCGATAGAGAACGTCGTGCACGAGGGTGCTCTTCCCCGATCCCGATACTCCGGTCACCGCCGTCATTGCGCCGAGCGGGATGCGCACGTCCACTCCGCGGAGGTTGTGTTCTCTGGCGCCCGTGAGCGTGAGCCAGCGAGGGCCGAGCGAGCGCCGCTCCTCGGGAAGCGGCACCGACTTTCCACCGGTGAGGTACTGCCCGGTCAGCGACCGCTCCGCCGCCTCCGAGACCTTGCCGCTGAAAACGAGGTCGCCGCCCCGCTCGCCGCTCGCCGGCCCGAGCTCCACCATGAAATCGGCAGCGCGGATCGCCTCGAGGTCGTGCTCCACGACGAGTACCGTATTGCCCGTGTCGCGCAGCCGGCGGAGGAGTGCGAGAAGGCGGTCGACGTCGCGCGGATGCAGGCCGATCGAAGGCTCGTCGAGCACGTACAACGTGTCCACCAGATGCGAACCGAGCGAATTGGCGAGGGCGATCCTCTGCGCTTCGCCGCCGGAGAGCGTGCGCGTCGCCCGGTCGAGCGACAGGTAGCCGAGCCCCACGTCCACGAGGAACGTGGTCCGCGAACGCGCCTCGCTCAGTATGCTCTCCGCGACTTCCTGCTCGAACTGTGTGAGCTCGAGGTCGTCGAGCCAGGGCGCGAGGTCGCGCACTGCGAGCGCGCTCACGTCCGCGATGGTCTTCCCTCCGATGCGCACCTGGAGCGACTCCGGCTGCAGACGTGTACCGTGGCAATCGGGGCAGGTGAGCGCCGTCTGGTACTGCCGCAGGAATACGCGGATGTACTGCTTGTAGCGCTTCTCCTCGAGATCGCGGAGGAATGGGAAGATTCCCTTGTAGCCGCGCGCGCGCCCGCGCAGGAGCATCTCGCGCTCACCTTCGGGGAGATCGCTCCATGGAGTGTCCATGTCGATCCCCTTCGAGCGCGCGAATTCGGCGAGCGCGCGGCGCTTGTTGTCGTAGCGCGGCTTGGTCCACGGATCGATGGCGCCCTCGCGCAGCGTGCGCTCGGGGTGGGGAACGATGAGCGACTCGTCGTATTCGAGAGTGGCTCCGAAGCCGTTGCACGTCGCGCAGGCGCCGCGTGGGCTGTTGAACGAGAAGAGTTGTGGAGTCGGCGCGACGCCACGCGTGCCGTCGTAGGGACACTCGAAGCGCTCGGTGAATCGGAGCCGGAACGCGTCGTCTCCCGCGCCCCCGAACACGATGCATTCGCCGTCGCCCTCGGCGAACGACGTGGCGATCGCGTCGGCGAGCCGGCCGCGCGCATCCGGGGTCACCGCGAGGCGGTCGGCTATCACGATGAGCTCGGCCGCCTTCGTGAGGTCCGGAGTCGGCCCGGAGAGATCGTCGACGTGGTACACCACGCCGTCCACGAGCACGCGTACGAATCCCTGCTCGCGAAGACTCTCCACGACGGTCGCGTGCGAAACCGCGTCGCTCAGGCGCAGCGGGAAGCCAGCCGAGAAGCGCGTACCCTCGGGGAGTGCGAGCACCTGATCCGCGGCCGACTGGACGGTGTCGGGACGCATCTCGCGCCCGCAGACCGGACAGAAGGTGCGGCCCACGCGCGCCCAGAGCAGACGCAGGTAGTCGTAGATCTCGGTGGCGGTGCCGACCGTGGAGCGCGAGGTGCGAGTGGGGTTCTTCTGCTCGATCGCGACGGCGGGAGAGAGCCCCTCGATGTAATCGACCAGCGGCTTTTCCATCCGCTCGAGGAACTGCCGGGCATACGCCGACAGCGATTCCACGTAGCGCCTCTGGCCTTCGGCGTAGATGGTGTCGAAGGCCAGCGACGACTTCCCCGAGCCCGATGGTCCGGTGACGACAGTCAGAGAGCGTCGCGGGATCTCGACATCGAACCCCTTGAGGTTATTCTGGCGCGCTCCGCGGACGACGATTCCGGACTTCATTCGCTAAAGATAGCGCGGGCAGGTCCGAATAAAAGCCGACAGGTTCGACGTTCACTCCCTGCGGCGAAAGACGAATCTGCCGATGAGGAGCACGAGGATGGCGCCCACGGTGGCGAGCAGCACCGAGCGGATGTCGAAGCGACTCTGACTCACGTTTCCCCAGCCGACGAGTGATCCGATCCACCCTCCGAGCAGCGCGCCGATCATTCCGAGGAGGATCGTGATGATGCAGCCGGCGGGATCGCGACCCGGAACCAGAAACTTGGCGAGTGCACCGGCGATGAGGCCGAGGAGAATCCAGTGGAGCCAGAGGGGCATGACGGTCGTGAGAGAGACGGCGAGAGGAGAAGCGAGAACGACTGAGAGGGAGCAGAAAGCAGAAAGCAGAAAGCAGGATCCTGCTCTCTGCTTTCTGCTTTCTGCACTCTTGCGGTATCGGCTACGGCGTCTTGCGCACGGCGAGGCGATAGATCCAGAGAAGTATTATCGAGCCGACGATGGCGAGGATGATGCTCCAGAGGCCGAATCCATTGAGGCCGCGCCCCATGATCAGGCTGCCGATCCAGCCGCCGATGAACGCTCCGACGATGCCAATGATGATCGTCACGATGATTCCACCGGGGTCGTTGCCAGGCATTATGGCCTTGGCGATGACTCCGGCGATGAGGCCCAGGACGATCCATGCGATGATGCCCATACGTCCTCCGTGTGTAAGCCCGTTGCGCGCGCCCGAGCGGCCCGCTTGCCCATCGGGCGAGCATTACGCAACCCACGTACCACGCTCTGCCGCTTGCCTGCATCCCGGGCACGAAATAGCTTCGAGTCGTTGCGTCTCAGTAGTGACGGACTCGCGCCGAGATCGCCGGAAAGCGACTCTGGGTGGCCAATTCAGGCCGCCTCTACGGAAACATGGTTAAACTTTCCCTCGTACGGAAGGCCGTGGCCGCCACATGACGACGCGTGTCTCCCTCCCACGGACGAATCGCCTGTGCAGCTCGAGGTAGGTCAGGGTACGAACACCGGAATGATTCGATCGGGGAACGAAGACAACTTCTACTCCGATCCCGAGAAGGGCCTCTTCGTTGTGGCCGATGGGATGGGTGGGCACGCCGCAGGCGAGGTGGCGAGCGAGATGGCGGTGGGCATCGTGGTGGAGGTCCTCGCTGGCCTCAGCGCTCTCGCCGACGACGATGCGGCGCGCGCCATCCACGAAGCGGTGAAGCGCGCGAACGAGGCGATATACCGGCGCACACTGACGGAAACCGAGAAGCACGGGATGGGCACCACCGTTTCGCTCCTCGGTCTCCACGACTGGCACTATGTGATCGGACAGGTAGGCGACTCGCGCGTCTACCTGCTTCGCGAAGGCCGGCTGGTGCAGCTCACCAAGGACCACTCGTACGTGCAGGAGCAGGTGGACGCCGGTGCGCTCACTCCCGAACAGGCGCGCTACCATCCGTACAGCAACGTGATCACCCGTTGTGTGGGTGCCGGCGCCGAAGTGCTGCCCGATGTCTACGTCGGAGCCGCGCAGGCTGGGGATACGTTCCTCGTGGCCAGCGACGGGCTCACCGGGATGGTGGAGGACAGGCGCCTCCAGCAGCTCCTCGGATCGCGCGCGCCGGCGCAGCGTGTCGTCGACGCATTGATCGCCGAGGCGAACGGCCGCGGTGGGCTGGACAACATCACGGCGATCGTGGTCCGCATCCTGCGCGACGATGAAATACCTCGCCACACGAATTCCTTCGCCGCGATCCGCACCCCGTTCATAACCGGCGCGGGCCGTCGCCGCTGAGATGGCCGAAGAGACAGTCGGCTCGCTCGCGGGGCTCTACCTGGGCAACATCCTCTACGCCATCGAGCTCGCCGCCCACACGCTGGAAGAGCAGGGCCGCCCGGAGGACGCCGCCTTCTATCGCGGAATAGCGAAGAAGCTTGCCGAGGCGCGGGGAAGGGAGGGGTAGGATCGGGGTAGGCGGCAGAAAGCAGGAAGCAGAGAGCAGGTACGGCACACCAATCAGGTCATGCCCGCACGCGGTTCGCTGCTATCTGCTATCTGCTTCCCGCTTTCTTTCCCGCTCCTACGGTTCCCGCACCAGCTCCAGCACCGTCTGCCTCTCCAGGTCCACTTCGCGGGCGACGAAGACGCGGAGCACGCGGGCGGAGCGGTAGAGTTGCTCGGACAGCAGAGGGAGGTTGATGGAACCGGGCCATCCCTCCGTGGTGAGTCGGCGGACGTGGCCGTCCTTCCGGCGGACGAGGATGTCGAGGCCGAGCATCTGCGGCTTGGCGGGGAAGTCGATCAGGAGCTCGCCCGGGTCCAGGCCCAGTTCGGTGGCCAGCGCATCTTCCGCGGCGCGGGCGCGATCGTGATCGAAGGAGATCCAGTCGCCGGTGCCGTCGGCCAGGTCGCCGGCCGGGCACTCGAAGACGCGCTTGTAGAGTCGGCGCTCGCGGAGCGCTCCGAGCAGCGGCGACCCGCCGAACGAGTCGAGCTGGTGCAGGAGTCCTTCGTCGGTGTAGCTGGCGAGGGAGCGGGGATCCAGCGCACCGGCGCGCAGTGCGTCGCCCACGAGGCGCTTGTACATGGCCGTGGCGCTGCGGACGGCGTGGTGCCAGTACACGTTCCGGTACATCTGATACTTGGCGAACAGGAGCGACTCGAGCGCCGAGAGCCCTTTCTCGAGGACACCGACGGACAGTCTTCCTGAAACAGGATCGGGGATGACCGTGAGCGAGTTTATCAGCCGGTCGACGTCGATCTCGCCGTACGGCACTCCGCACATGAACGCGTCGCGCTTGAGGTACTCGATCTTGTCGAGATCGAGCGAGCCGGAGATCAGCCCCTGGAGCGGGCTCTCGCTCTCGCCGCGAATGAGCGAATAGACTCTCGCCGGCGCGTCGGCAGCGATGGCCTCGCGCAGTTCGTCGGCGGCCTGACCTTCGGTGATGAGCGGTCGCGCTACTTCCTCGTGATGCAGCGCGCCGATCTCCTCGAGTGCGTGCGAGTACGGGTAGTGTCCGACGTCGTGCAGCAGGGCAGCAGCGCGCACCACCTCGCGCTCATCTGCCGCCACCTGCGCGAGCTCTCCGCGCTCCTCGAGCAGTGCGAGCGTGCGACCAGCGAGGTGGTACGCGCCCAGCGCGTGCTCGAAGCGCGTGTGCGTCGCCCCGGGGTAGACCAGGTACGCAAGGCCGAGCTGACGCACGTAGCGAAGCCGCTGGAATACCCCCGTGTCGATGAGCCGCAGCGCCCGCGCATCGACGCGTATGTTGTTCCAGAGCGGGTCGCGTATGATGATCGGGGGCATGATGGGAGGAGGCAGAGAGCAGAAAGCAGGAAGCAGGTACTGCACACCAGTATAGTCATTCCGGCGGACTGGAACGACGGGGTCAGGTACTTCAAGTAGAGGTCCCGGCAGCGCCGCTGCCGGGACCTCTACTTGAAGTACCTGACCCCGTCG
>JBIQLU010000039.1:0-3271 GCA_044463985.1 Gemmatimonas aurantiaca
TTGACACTCGCTGCCTTCATTGGACTCGCCTGCCTCGCCACGGCCTGCAGCGACGACTCCGGTGATCCCGTCGGACCCGGCGGCGATGTCCCCTACGACTCCATCACGGTAAACGCTTCGACCGGGTGGGCCGCGATCCGCCTGGGCGAGCCGGCTTCCCAGGTCACCGTCACCGGCGACCTCGATTCTTCGGATGACTGGGATATCGCCTTCAACGCCACCGCCGTGATGCTCAACGGCGGCGACGCGGGCCCCGGCAACGTCTCCGGCTACTGTATCTGCGCCAACGCCGGCGCGACCGATGCGCAGGTCATGGACATGACCGATGCCTCGGAGCTCGCCGACTTCACCTCCGTCACCGCAGCGCAGATCCCGAGCTCCAGCGACGCGTGGCAGAGCGACGCCGTCGCGCTCGCCGTCCAGGGTTGGTACAACTACGACATGACCAGCCACGTGGTCTCCGCCGCGCCCGAGAAGCTCTTCATCCTGCGCACGGCAAGCGGAACGGCTTTCGTCAAGTTCCACGTCACCGACATCACTGACGGCGTCGTGACTTTCGAGTACGCAGTCACCACCGATCAGACGCAGCCCTTCGGCGGCGCCGAGACCGGGAGCGTCACGCTCTCCGACGACGACTCGCCGGTGTACTTCGATTTCGAGACCGGAACCTCCTCCACCACCGAGGACGCCGAGAGCTGGGACATCGCCTTCGTCGGCTACTCGATCGAGGTGAACGGCGGTTCGAGCGGCACCGGCGACGCGGGCGCCGCATCGCTCGACGAGGATTTCGCCTCGCTCACCGACGTGGATGGGGTCCCCAGCGCCGCCTTCGAAGCCGACGGCTTCGGCGGCGTGTTCGTGGAGTCGCCCTGGTACCGCTACAACCTCCTCGGTACCGACCACCACATCTGGCCCGTGTTCAACGTGTACCTGATCAAGGTTGGCGACGCGGTCTACAAGATCCAGATCACCAACTACTACGACGTCGACGGGAATACGCGGCGGATCACCACACGCTACGCCAAGCTGGCCGGGTGATGCAACGCGGAACTTCCGCCGTCTCGATGAACCGCGGAGCGCGCACACTCGCCAGAGTGTGCGCGCTCTGCGCGACCTGCGCATTCGCCGCGACGCCCTGCGCACGCGCGGCAGCGCAGAGCGCGGCCACACTCCGTGGCCGCGTGGTAGATGGCACCACGAGAAAGCCGCTGGCGGACGCGGAGATCCGGCTCGCCGGCGACAGCGCCAGCCTGGCAGTAGTGTACAGCTCAGCCGACGGCGCGTGGCGGCTGGCGGTGTCGCCGGCACGAAGCTATACCGTCCGCGTCCGTCATCTGGGCTACGCGCCGCGCACCATCACGCTCTCGGCGCCGGCACCCGGTGACAGCTCCTATGCAGTGACGTCGCTCGACGCGGTGCCGCTCTCGCTCGACGAGATCGTGGTCACCGCATCGCGCAGACCGGAGCGGCTCGCGAACTCTCCGGTCCCCATCGAGCTCATCTCGCGCTCCGACATCGAGCGCACAGGCGCTTCCGATCTCGCATCGGTACTCGGCGAGCAGATCGGCATCGCGCCGACCGCGGGCCACCCATCCGGCGCCGGCGTGATGCTGCAGGGACTCGCGGGCGAGCGCGTGCTCGTGCTCCTCGACGGCCGCCCGCTCTCCGGGCGCAACTCCGACACTTTCGACCTCTCGCGCATCCCCACCTCCATCGTGGAGCGCGTGGAGGTGATCAAGGGACCGCAGTCCACTCTGTACGGCTCCGACGCGATGGGCGGCGTGATCAACATCATCACCCGCACTCCATCGCTGAACAGCGTGCGCGCGAAGGTCACCGCGCTCGCCGGGAACCAGGGACGTCGCGACTTCTCCGCGCAGGCGGATGGAGAGCTCGGACCCGAAGTCGGCGTGGTCGCCAGCATGGGACGCCGCAGCGTGCTCATCGCGCCGGGCGTGGAGAGTCCGCGCGGCGCCTACTCGCACCGCTGGGACGGGCTGGGCACGGTACGCTGGAAGCCCGACAGCGCGCTCGCGCTAGAGGCGAGCGCGCTGGTGGTGGACGAGCAGCAGCGCTGGAACGAGGGACTCTACTACTTCGCCGCCAACCGCCAGATCGACGGACGTCTGGGCGCGGTCTGGACGCCCGGCGCGGCGCGCATCGCGCCCCGGCTGCACGTCTCGGAGTATCGCCATCTCCGGCAGCGCAGCACGCTCGGGAATGCGCCGCCCACCGACTCCGGCCCCGAGATTCAGCGGCTCGTCGACGGTGAAGTTCTCTTCTCCAGCCCCGTGCGCGGACAGATCATCGATGGCGGTGTCGAGCTGCGGCGCGATGAGATCCGCTCGTACGAAGTGCTGAACCGGAGCCGCGTGAACTACTCGGTCGAGCCGTTCGCGCAGACTACGCTGAAGCTGGGAGATGTGAGCGTGGTGCCGGGAGTTCGCATGAGCTGGAGCGAGCAGTGGGGAACGCACTGGACACCGCGCCTCGCCACGCTTCTGCGCCCGACGCCGAGGCTCGCCATCCGCGCATCGGTGGGCTACGGCTTCCGCACGCCGGACTTCAAGGAGATGTACATCACCTGGGTGAACCCGATCCCCGGTTCGTCGTACGCGGTACACGGGAATCCGGATCTCCGTCCCGAGCGCTCGCGGAACCTCACGGCCAGCGTGGAGTGGGCGGGCGAGCGCTTCTACGGACGCGTGCAGGCCTTCGACAACCACTTCAAGAATTTCATCGAGTCGCAGGTCATCGGCGATTCGATCCCGGCCGGCTCCACGAGCGCGCTCGACCGTTTCACGGTCTACAGCTACGGCAACATCGATCGCGGTCGCACTCGCGGCGTGGACCTGGACGCCGGACTCACGATCGGGAGCGTGCGACTGGACGGCGGCTACAGCTATCTGAACGCCGTATGGCTCACCACCGGCGAGCCGCTGCTCGGCCGTCCCACGCACTTCGCGCGGCTCGGCGTCACGGCGCCGCTCCCCTTCGAGATCCGCGCGAGCGTGACGGGACTCTACACCGGCCGCGCGCCGGTGTCGCGCGACGGCAGTGGCAACACCACGTATCAGAGCGAGTACACGCGCCTCGACGCGCGGCTCACCCGGCCGCTCCCGTTCGACCTCGACCTCATCGCTGGTGCCGACAACATCTTCGACGCGCACCCCACTCAGTGGCCCGGCGTCGCGCAGCGGCACGTGTACATGGGGTTGAGCTGGAATCTCTTTCACCTGAACGCACCATCGCGTGGCGCGGATGATTGACA
>JBIQLU010000039.1:3371-19860 GCA_044463985.1 Gemmatimonas aurantiaca
TGAGCTGGAATCTCTTTCACCTGAACGCACCATCGCGTGGCGCGGATGATTGACATGCGCATGGCACGCCGCCTTCGCGTGCTCTCGGCGGCGCTCGCGTTCATGGTTCTACCGGGCGCCGCGGCGCTCCACGCACAGACCGCGACAAAGAGCGCGGCGCCGAGCGCACCGCGGGTGGGCACTATACTCGTGGCCCACGGCGCGAGCGAAGCATGGAACCGTCCGGTGCTCGAGCTCGCGGACTCGGTGCGAACGGACGGGAGCGGCCCGGTGGAAGTGGCCTTCCTCATGGGCCAGGCAGCGCCGTCGCACAAGCTCTCGGATGCGATGCAGAAGCTCGCGGCCGAAGGGGTGAGCGAGATAGTCGTGGTACCGATCCTCGTTTCCAGCAGCAGCGAGCACTACTCGCAGATCCGCGCGATGGCGGGCGTGAGCGACAGCAGCGCGCCCGACGCCGCCGCGCAGCATTCGATGGCCGGCATGAAGAGCATGTCCACAGCGCAGCACTCGATGGCGGGGATGCACGACATGTCCATGGCGAAGCCGGCCGCTGTGCACGTGCCGGTGGTCGTCACCCCCGCGCTGGACGGCGCACCCGCAGTCGCGGAGGTGCTCGCGGACCGCGCGCGTGCTCTCGCCGAAGATCCTTCGGGGCAGGCGCTCTTCATCATCGCGCACGGCCCCAACTCGGCGGAGCGCTACGCCGGGTGGATGCAGACGCTCCGCCCTCTGGCCGATACGGTTCGCGCGCACACCGGCTTCCGCGATGTGAAGATCGGTCTGGTGAGGGACGACGCGCCGGATGAAGTACGCGCCGAAGCGGTGAAGCGCGTGCGCGATGCGCTTCGCGCCCCTTGACGATGCCGATCGCGCTGTCTATTCTCCGCTTACAATCTGCCACGTGGTTATTTGCCGCCTATTGCCGCCACGCTAAACAACGTGCTAAAACGCGACCCCTGGCGGCGCCGTCGCCCGGGATTTTTTTTGCCCGGTGATCACGTTCACCTTCGACTCCGCGTTCGACATCGAATGATCCGCGCCAGCCGAATCGCCTGCCGAATGATTTGTTGCATGTGCGTTCTTCCCGACGGGGCGGAGCGGACGGGCGGCGTCGTGCAACGATGTCGATGGTGAGCCGAAACGAGTAGCACGGCACTCCAGATACCGGCCCTCTCCCGCAGGAGAGGGCCGGATTGTTTTCGCCGCACCGCACCGCCGCCCCCGCCACACTCACCGATACCGGATTCCCTTCGCCACGCACCTGAACCCCGACCACCCACAGAGGACCATCCATGAGCACGACCGCATCCGACGAACAGGCACCACCGCGCTACGGAATCGGCACGCGCGCCGTACAGGCCGCGCAGGAAAGCGCCGATCCGGCCACGAAGGCGCGCGCAGTGCCGATCTACGCCACGACTTCGTTCGTGTTCGACTCCCCCGAGCACGCCGCGAACCTCTTCGGCCTGCGCGAGTTCGGCAACATCTACACGCGCATCATGAACCCCACCACCGACGTGTTCGAGCGGCGCATCGCCGCGCTCGAAGGCGGAGTCGCGGCGGTGGCGGCCGCGAGCGGACAGTCGGCGCAGACGCTCGCCATCCTCAATCTCGCGAAGGCGGGCGATTCCATAGTCTCGTCGTCGTCGCTCTACGGCGGCACCTTCTCGCTCTTCCACAACACGCTCCGCCGGCTCGGCATCACCGTGCGCTTCGTGAACGGCTCCGATCCAGCGGAAGTGGCGGCGGCGATCGACGACACCACGCGCGGCGTCTACATCGAAACCATCGGCAATCCGCGGCTGGATGTCCCCGACTTCCGCGCGATCGCCGACGTTGCGCACGCAGCCGGCGTCCCGCTCGTGGTGGACAACACCTTCGCGACGCCGATCCTCTTCCGCCCGATCGAGCACGGCGCCGACATCGTGGTGCACGCGGCCACGAAGTGGATCGGCGGCCACGGCACGTCCATCGGCGGCGTCGTAGTGGACGGCGGCACCTTCGACTGGAGCGCGAGCCCGCGCTTCCGCGAGTTCTACGTTGACCCGGAGCCGGCGTATCACGGCCTGCGATTCGCCGAGGCGTTCGGCAACCTCGGCGGCGCGAACATCGCCTTCGCGATCCGGCTGCGCGTCATGCTGCTGCGCGACATCGGCGCCGCGCTCTCCCCCTTCAACTCCTTCCTCTTCCTCCAGGGGCTCGAGACGCTGCACCTGCGGATGGAGCGGCACTGCTCGAACACGCTCGCCATCGCGCGCTTCCTCGAGGGGCATCCGGCGGTGTCGTGGGTGCAGTACCCGGGACTCGCGTCGCACCCGTCGCACGAGAACGCGAAGCGCTACTTCGACGGCGGCTTCGGCGGCGTGCTCACCTTCGGCGTGCTGGGCGGCGAGGAAGCTGCGCGGCGTGTCATCTCGGAGCTCAAGCTCTACTCGCACGTCGCGAACGTCGGCGACACCAAGAGTCTGGTGATCCATCCCGCGAGCACCACGCACGAGCAGCTCACCGACGCGGAGCGCGAGGCGGCGGGCGTCACGCCGGATCTCATCCGGCTCTCGATCGGGATCGAGGATCTGGAGGATCTCCGCGATGACCTCGACCGCGCGCTTCGACGCGCGCTGGGGCTGTGAGCGAACGAGAGCTTCGCGTGCAGCACGTGCCGCACTTCGCTCTGGAGTGCGGCACGGTGCTGGAGGACGTGCGCCAGGCGTACTACCTGGATGGTGCGCTGAACGAGCGGCGCGACAACCTGGTGGTGGTGTTGCATGCGCTCACTGGCGACGCGGATGCGACAGGCAGTTGGTGGCGCGAGGTGATCGGGCCCGGGCGGGCGGTGGACACCGATCGCTACGCGGTGCTCGCCCCCAACCTGCTCGGCTCGTGCTATGGCAGCACCGGGCCGGCGAATTACGGGCAGCGGGAGTTTCCTCCGGTGACGCCGCGCGATCAGGCGAGGTTCGTGGGGCTGCTCGTGAAGGAGCTGGGAGTCGAGTCGCTGGCGCTGATCACCGGCGGCTCGCTCGGCGGGATGGTGGCGATGGAGTGGGCGCTCGAGCATCCCGGGCGGGCGCGCTCGGTGGTGGCGATGGCCGCGCCGGCTGCGCACACGGCGTACGCGATCGGCTGGAACCACATCCAGCGTCAGCTAGTGGAGGAACTGGGCGGCCGCGGGATCGAGCTGGCGCGTCAGGTAGCGATGATGACCTTTCGGACCGAGGCGGAGCTGGGCGAGCGCTTCGGACGCTGCACCGTGGGCGGGAGCGGCTGCCAGAACCGGGAGGGGAGCGGGAACGCCATTGCTGCCTCGCGGAGCGGCGGCTGGCAGGTGACGAGCTGGCTGGACCATCACGGCCGGAAGCTGCGCGGCCGATACGACGGCGCCACGTACGCGACGCTGCTGGGCGCGATGGACGCGCACGACGTGGGGCGTGGTCGGGGCGGGGTGGCGAGCGCACTGGCGTCGCTCACGGGCCGGGTGGTGGCGGTGGGGATCCGCGGCGACCTGCTGTACAGCGCGGACGAGGTGTACCACTGGTCGGCGCTGGCCGGGGCGGAGTACGAGGAGATCACCTCGGCGCACGGCCACGACGCATTCCTGCTGGAGCACGAGCAGGTCGGCCGAATCCTGGCGGGAGCGTTGGGGTCAGGTGCCTGACCCCGTCGCCTGGATCGCAGATCGCGACGATGGTGGCATAATGCGGCGCCGCGAGCCGGCGCGGTGGCCCTCCGAGGGAGCGCTCCAGTGCGCGCCAACCTCCTGCTACACAACGGCTTGATCCCATAAACACAAGCCGCGCGCGGCATAGCGCCGGAATTGCACTTCAGGCCGCCGCTCACTGGCCCGAGCGACTCGCCGGATGCACCTCTTGGTAAACGTCTGATCATTTGCCCGGGCCTCTCGTCACTCGTCTTTCCGTGGCAGGCCGTCCAATCCACGGAGGTCCGGGAATGAACAAATCGAGTAGGAGCCGAGCGCCGGTGACCGCGCGCCGCGGCGTCACGCTGATCGAGATGATGATGGTGGCCGTACTCATCGGCATCACGACCGCCTTCATCGCGCCGAAGATCGACGTGACGAGCTACCGCGTGAACAGCGCGATGCAGGGGGTCGGCACGACGCTCCTTGCCGCACAGCGACTGGCGATCACGCGCCAGCACGACGTCATCGTCCTCTTCGACACGAAGATGAACGTCCTTCGCGTGCACGACGACAGCGACAACAACGGCGAGGTGAACGGAACCGAGCGCCTCGTCACGACGCCACTCGGCGAAGCCGTGGTCTACGGTCTCGCCGGCGCTCCGACGATGACCGCGGCCAGCGGCCCGATCACGTTCACACAATCACACGACGACTACCCATCGCTCACGTTCCATCGCGATGGGAGCGCCAGCGAAGCCGGCATCGTCTATCTGACATCCCAGCGCGCCGTCAACCAGGGCGACCTGCCGCGTGACGCGCGAGCGATCTGGGTGGAGCGCGCCACTGGCCAGGTGTCGTGGTATCGCTACCTCCCGCCGAAATGGAAGAGAGGCTTCTGATGCGCACTCGGAAACGCAGAGAGGGCTTCGCTCGCAGGAAGGGCTTCACGCTCATCGAAGTGATGATGGCGGTCGTCATTCTGACGGGCGTCATTCTCGGCATGGCGCACGTCACCGGGAAGATGCTGCACACCATCGCCACGAGTGACCGTTCGGCGGCCGCGATGGAGCTCGTGTCCGACCGGCTGGAGCAGGTATCGCTCGACCCGAACTACGAAGATCTCGAGGACGACTACGCGGGAACCGAGACCGGCTTCCCGTCGCTCCCCGGCTACACACGCGTCACCAAGATCGTCCGCACCGGCACCAGCACAAAGGGGCCCGATTACAAGCGTATCACCGTGACGGTGAACGGCCCCGGGCTTCTCGCGCCGATTTCCCGAACCGTGACCGTGGGGGCGCCATGAATTCGAACTACAGAGCCTCGCGCGCGCGACACGCCCGCGGAGGCGTGAGCAGAGGCGTGAGCCGCGGCGTGACGCTCATCGAGCTGATGGTCACCCTCGTGGTATTCGGGATAGTGGTGGCCGGAGCGCTCCAACTGCTCGACTCGCAGGGGAAGGCGGTGCGCCTCGGCAACGAGCGGATGGGCGCGCTGCAGCAGATCCAGTTCTCGATGGCAACGCTCGACAACCAGCTCAAGGTGGCTGGCGGCGGCACCACGAAGGAGCAGCCCTTCCTCGTGTACGCGGGGACGGACGTGGTGGTGTTCAACGGAGACTACGCCACGAACGTGGCGAACGATCCGTTCGCGGCGTACTACGATCCAGACGCTCCAAATGGTACGGTGAGCGCGATGACGCTCGCCGCGAAGGTGACGGTCCCCAATACGACGTTCCAGTATCCGAAGATGAGCTACGCGCCGAGTCCGGCCGAGACGATCATCTTCTTCTTCGAACCCGACACGGGCACCACGCGTACCGACGATGCGATTCTCTTCCGTCAGGTGAACGCGGATCCGCCGGAAGTGGTGGCGCGCAACATCATCTCGAACACCGGCACGCCATACTTCAGCTACCTCCGACTGGTGTCGCCGAAGGACAAGGCGGCGTACATCGATTCCATCAAGACGAAGGACCTTCCGCTGATGCACAGCGAGGCGGAGCATCTTTCGCCGACCGATATCGGCTCGAAGGCGATCATCGACAGCGTGCGCGCGGTGCGCGTAACGCTCACCGTGACCGACGGCAACACGGGCACGGCGGAGCATCGCCGTACGCTCACGCACATCATCACGATGCCCAACGCCGGCCTGGTGCTGGACCGTTCGTGCGGTGACGAGCCGCAGCTCTCGTCCAGTCTCAAAGCGGTGTGGGGCGAAGTCACACCGGGCGACACGGGCGTCACGCTGCAATGGGATCCTTCAGTGGACGAGCTGAGCGGCGAGAAGGACGTCGTGCGCTACGTGGTGTGGCGCAAGCTGCAGGCGTCCACCGACTGGGGCGATCCGTACTTCAGTACGCCCGGCGGCCAGGACCCGTACGTCTGGACCGACCGCAGCCTGGACAGCACGGTGACCTACGTGTATCGCGTCGCCGCGCAGGACTGCAGCCCGTCGTACTCGCCGTTCGTAGTCTCCTCGCCGGTAACCGTACCTTGAGCAGCGGAGCATACAGTCACATGCGCCTCGAAACCATGAAACCGGGACTGCGGCCGCGCCGCGGCATAGCGCTGATCACAGTGCTGCTGGTGTCGCTCGTGATCGCATCGCTGATGGTGGTGGGAGCGATGCTCAGCGCGAATTCATCGCTGATCGTGAAGTATCGAGAGAGATCGAACCTCCTCGAGTGGGCGGCAAACGCCGGCCTCGAGGAGGCGCGTGCACGCATCAACGCCGACAAGTCGCTGTATCCGGCGGACGGCTACACGGTGCTGGAGAACGACGCCGTCGTGAAGGATGCGAACGGCGACGTGATCCCCAACATCACTCGCACGCTGTTCGTGGGACCCACCGGCATCACCTCCGGCCAGTACGGCGTGCAGGGGAGCGCGGTGGCGGTGGTGAAGGACAAGACCGGGAACACCGTCGTGCGGCGCAACAAGCTGCAGCAGGAGAGCTTCGCGAAGTACGCGTACTTCACCGACAACGAAGGCGCGGACATCGTGTTCGCGAGCGGCGACCAGATCTACGGCCCCGTTCACTCCAACGACTACATAGAGATCCACAGCACCGGCGCCACCTTCTTCGGACCGGTGAGTACCGCGAAGACAGTCATCAATCCGGGCAACGGCACCTTCAAGCAGGGCTACAAGGAAAAGGTGAAGACGATCCCGTTCCCCGAGACCGCCGACCTGAAGAAGCTCAAGACCCAGGCGACCCAGGGGCAGATGGCGATCAGCGGAAGTACCTCGGGCGGTCCGGGCGAGGCCACCACGCGCATCGAGTTCGTGTCGTTCGACCTGAACGGCGACAACGACTCGACCGATGCCGATGAGGGCTTCATACGCATCTTTCAATCGAGTGACTACAGATACGTCACGGCGGCGCTGCCCAGCGACTACAACAGCAACGGGCTTCGCAACTCGCTCAACTGCGGCGACGTGAGCTCGAGCCACGGTGGCTCGTACAAGAACAAGTTCATGGTGGCCGACCTGCACGGCACCTCCGGCCACGACTGGAAGGACGCCACGGGAAGCGGCTCCAAGTGCTACCTGGGCGGCGACGAGATGCTCACGGATGGCACCTTCCTGCCGTCCGGCACACACGGCAAGTGGCTGAAGTGGCCCGGCACGGTGAGCCCGAAGCTGAGCGCCGTGAGATCGGGTTACGGCGATCAGGACTACTACTGGCCAATCGGACGCGCGCTCAACCCCACGTGGAAGGGCGTGATCTACGTCGATGGCAACGTCGCGATAAGCGGCAAGGTTCGCGGGCAGGTCACCCTTGCCGCCACCGGCAACATCGCCATCGTGGATGATCTGCAATACCAGACCGATGCCGGCAGCCAGACGTGCAACGACATTCTCGGCCTATTCGCCGGAAATGACGTCGTCCTGGCTAACAACACGATCAACGCGCCGCAGCGCGCGTATCCCTCCAGCTCGTACAGCTACTATTCGCGCGAGCCTGACAAGCAGTACGACGAAATCATCCAGGCCGTGATCCTTGCGCTGGACGTCTTCACCGCTGAAGACTACGACGAGGGTTCCACCAGCACGGAAAAGTGCGACACGAAGTCGGTGGGCCGCGGCTGTCTCCGCCTCACCGGCGGAATCATCCAGAACACTCGTGGTGCCGTCGGCCTCACCGACGGACACGGCTACGTGAAGCGCTATTCGTACGATGCCTGCGCGGCGAGCAGTCCGCCGCCGTACTTCCCGACCACGGGTCACTTCGTGAAGGATCGCTACTTCGAGGTCGACCCCACGGGCTTCGACATCGACGACTACTTCAAGCTCCTCACGCCAGCGCCGTAGCGACGGGGTCAGGCACCTTAAAGTAGAGGTCCCGGCAGCGCTGCTGCCGGGACCTCTACTTTAAGGTGCCTGACCCCTCTCAGACCCCAAATAGTAGAGGGCTCGTGAGCGTTGCTCACGAGCCCTCTACTATTTGGGGTCTGACCCCTTACCGCAGCAGCGCCGGGTCGCGCTCGTGAGCCGTGCGATCGAATACCACCCGTGCGCGGCGACCGTCCTGCGTCACCACCACGATCCCGCCGCTCTCCCCCTCCCCGCCGGCGAGCGTGCCGGTGACCACCACGCATACACCGCCGGCGCACGTCGGCTCGCCCACGCCGAGCGTGTCGGACGCGAAGTCGCTCGCGATTCCGTCGGCGCTCACTCGCCTCAGCGTGTTCGCGCCGCCCGCGGCCGCGTAGATGATGCTCGACCCGTCGTCGCTCCACGCGGGCGCGAACGCGCCGGCCGCTTCGTGCGTCCACTGCACCGCTTCGCCGCCGGATGCGCTCACCACGTATACCTGCGAGATCCCCGTGCGAGCCGACACGAACGCGATGCGCTCGCCGTCGGGGCTCCACGCCGGCGAGAGCTCCGGGACGAGCGCGCTCGACCCGGTCTCGAGCGGTACCGCCGTTCCGTAGCCGCTCGCGCCGTCGAGCGCGGGCGCAGCTACCACCCAGATGCGCGGCGTGCCGCTGCCGTTGCGCACGAAGGCGATTCGCGTCCCCGCCGGATCGAGCGTGGGCTCGCCGTCCGCGGCTGGATCGTTCGTCACTCGCCGCTGTACCGAGGCCGCGACATCGGTGATGTAGATCTCGGCGTTGCCGTCGCGATCGGAGCTGAACGCCACGCGCCCTCCCCCCGCGGAGCTGCTCGCTTCGACATCGTTCCCCGTGCTGGTGATGAAACGCCGCGCGCTGTCGCCCTGGTAGATGTAGAGCTGGGTATTCCCGCCGGCATCGGCCGCGAAGAGAAACTCCGGTGCGAGCCACGCCGGCGGCGGCGTGCCGTCCCCTTCGTCGATCGGCGATAGCGAATCGCTGCACGCGAGGAGCAGTGCCGTCGCCGCGGAGAGCGTGGCGACCCGCCGCATCCCGCTCGCCCGCATTATCACGACTGGGCCGGCTCGATCAGTTGCTCGCTCTCGAGCGCGTCGATCAGCACCTGCACCGCCGTCAGCGCATCGTCCTCGCTCACGTCGTAGTCGCGCTGCAGCACCGCCACCATCGCATCGGTGCCGAGTCCGTCGCGAATGCACGTCCAGATCGCGGCGCCCGTGTCGTTGAGCGTGAAGTACTTCTTCGTCTCCACGTCGAGTACCACCGCTCCATCGGTCAGCGTGGCGAAGAGCGCGCCCGCCGCGGGACGATACCTGACTAGCATGCTGCCTCGCTGAGTGTCTGGTGCAGTACGTGGAGCTGCCGCTCGGTGTGCTCCAGCCTATAGACCGGAACGGAGGTCACCAGGGTGCCGAGTGTGTCGAGCTGGTCGATGGCGCGCACGCCGCCCAGCAGCACCGTGGGCGACTGGCGGATGAGCGCGGCCATGACATCGGTGGGCGATGCAAGCGTGAGCGCGTCGCGCGTGGAGCGTTGCACGAGCGCCAGCGCGCGCACCGGTGCGCAGGTCGCCGTTCCACCCGGCGGTCGCACCGCCACGCGGCGACGCGGATCGTTCCAGTCGGTGGTCGGTCGCGCGACGTGAAGCTCGGGAAACTCGGGTGCGAGATCGATGCTCACGTGCATCGGCTCGCGCCATGCGCGCGCGATGACGCCGGTGGGCGAGCGCTCCAGAAGCACGCCGTCGTCGCCAAGTATCGGCCACCCGCGCCGCGCGAGCGCGTACGCCAGTGTGGATTTCCCGCCGCCGCTCTCGCCGGCGAGGATCCACGCTCCGCCGTCGGGCGCCACGATCCCCGCGGCGTGCACGTGGAAGCGGCCGGCCTGACGCAGACGGAGCATCGCGGCGAGGCGCGCCAGTTCGCGTCGTGCTTCTGCCGATGCACCAGCGTACCCGCGCCCGCGCACCAGGCGGCCGCCGCGCAGATGCAACTCCGCACGCTCGGCAGTGTGGCGCAGAAGAGTGTCGCCGTTCTCGCTCGTGAGCGCGTCGACCGGGCCGCGACGCCAGCGGGAGGAGCTCACCTGCCCCTGGCTCTCGCGTTCGCGTTCGGACCACCGCCAAAGCAGTCGCGCGAACCCACGCTGCACGGGAACTGGAGGAGGTCGAAGCTCACGCCGCCCGCGGAAGTCGCGCCGAGAAAGCTCTGCGAGAGAACCATCAGCGACTCGTGGCGCACGAGCAGAGGAAAATTCCACGCGCGTTTGAGCACGCCTGTGGCGTTGGTCATGGCTGCGATGTTCCGAAGTTGTAGGTGACGTGCGACCAGGTGGAGGTCGGAGTTTCCTGGTTGTAGGAGTTCACGCCGAAGAACACGCGAATCTTCCCCGCGTCGTCCGGCCGTGCGGGGAGCTGCGAGAGTCGCGTGGCGAGCACGCGCTGGCCGTCCAGCTCGAGCCGCGCGCTGTCTCCCGCGAACTTTCGCAGACGATACTTGTGCACCGAACGGCCGCCGTTGCCCTGCAGCGCTTTCGTGGTGCCGACGAACTGCCAGCGGTAGTTGTACTTGCCGAAGATCCAGAGATCGTCGTATTCCAGCGAAACGAAACCGACTCTCCCATCGGCCACGCCGACGGCGATCAGGTGGCTCGGATCGATCATCCCGATTGTGACGCCCGCAGTGGAACTACCGGAACCACTGCTGCGCACCGAGAGCTGCCCCTCGATGTACGCCGACTCGTTGGCCGAGATCGAATCCGAACGGTAGAGGTAGAGGTTCTCACCACTCGTAGCGCTCATCGTGAGACCGCTCGCCGACCAGCTCCGCGTGCCGCTGCTCACGCTCCCCAGGAATCCCGGAATCACGTACTGCTTCCACCTCGGCTCGGCCTGCATATCAGGAAGCGAGTCGGTGGCGGCGTCGTAGTAGACGTTCCAGCGCGTGTCGTGCGGCGGCGGCCACGCGGCGCTCACCATGAGCGTGAAGCGGAAGCTGCTCACGGTGGACGGTCCGGTGAACACCCAGCGCTTGCGCGTGCTCGTGGTGTCGGCGCCGGCGACTGGCTGCTTCGCGGCGAGCCGCTCGCGCCAGTAGTAGTACTTCTGTCCCGGCGCCGTGAAGTTGCCCACACCGTCGGTGGTGGAGTCGACGCGCACCTTGCACGCGTTCCCCGAGCATGGACCGGACGTGGCGGTGACCACGGGATCCGCCACGACCACCACGTACACACCGAGCGTGTCGTCGGGCTGGGCGCCCGCCTGATTGCTGCCGATCGGATAGTCGAGGTAGTTGCGCAGGCCGACCGAGAAGCTCCAGCGCTTCTTCCCCGGAGCGCTCGTGCTGTCGACTGTGAAACCGGACGAGTAGAGACGTACCGTGACGTTCTGGTCGCCGTAGATGGCGCCGCTCACGCCCGGGGCGAATTGCGCCGCGCTCGACGAAGCGGCCGGCCCGAACGTGACCGACCCGTCGGCATTCACCTGGCCGCTCATGAGAGCTCCCGCCCCGGCATCTACGCGGGGCGGCTCCTGGGGCGGTGTACCGGTGAGCGGAGCATCCTGGCAGCCGAGCGCGCCCAGCACGACGGCTGCGGCGGCGATGCTGTAGATCGCGCCCCTCCTCCTGCTGCCCAACCTGGGTGACATCGTCGTCCCCCTCCTCCGAAGTCGAAACCGCGTCGTCCCGACTGGATGTGCTCGTGTTTATTAGCGAACGCTAATGTAATTGGAAAGTTCTCATTAGACGACGCTAATGTTCCGCCGTAACGAAGGGGGTCAGGCACCTTTAAGTAGAGGGCCCGGCAGCGACGCTGCCGGGCCCTCTACTTAAAGGTGCCTGACCCCCACCTCTACTTAAAGGTGCCTGACCCCCTTCTTCAGTAGGTGATCTGCACTCCCGACGTGAGGAGCCGGTCGGTCTTCTCGAAGCCGGGCTCCGGAAGGTTGTCGTACTTGATCACGTACGAGAGCTTGAGGCCGATGTGCGAGGAGATCGGCGCCACCAGCCCTGTCTCGGTGTTGAAGCGCAGGTTCTTCGAGGTCTGCAGGTCGGGGAGCAGCTCCACCGACTGCAGAAAGTAGGCGTTCTGCGTGAAGAGATGCTTGTACATGGAAGCGACGCGCGCCGAGGGGAAGTCGTCGTGCACGCCGAGCGTGGAGAGCTGCTGGACGAAGGAGATACCGACCTCGCCATCGAGCACGTTCTTGGGCTGGGCGAGGAGGTGGGACAGGAGACCGACGCCCTCCTCCCAGCGCCGATCGACGCCGGCGAAGGTATTACGGTCCCATCCCGCGAGCGCGTAGATGGCGAGCTTCGGTCCCACCTTGCGATCACCGCGCAGTGACGCGCCCCAGATGCTGGTATTGGTCACGCCCTCGTTGCGCCCATAGACCACGTTGAAGAGCTGCGTGAGTCCCCACGCGCCCGCCTTGTAGTCGATGCGATCGCCCACGTTCACGGTCGTGACGTTGGAGTTGCCGGCAGTATTCACCAGCCCCACCGTGCCCGTGAACTTGATTGGCCCTGTGGTGTCGGCCTGCTGCGCCCCAAGTGGCGCCGCGAAAACGACTGCCGTCGCGATGAAGAACGCGAATCGGCTCATGTATCGTACTGACATTCTCTCGGGATTCTCCTCTTCCTGCGGGTTTCCACCGCCGCCCATCTCGGCGACGGCGCTTGTCGTGCGACCACGAAGCCGCGTTCCGCCTGCGGCTCGCGGCCGGCTCACAACGTTTCAGGCGCCGGGAGAGTTTCCCTGGCCGCCCACCAGCGGATCTTCGCGCTCCCATACCACCAGACCGCGTGCCACGGCGCCGTGCGTGCGGAGCGCGGCCATCAGCTCCGCCAGCCCGAGTACGCGGGTGCGTCCCACCCGTACGCAGACCACCGCCGGGAGCCGCGCGCTCACGGGTATCGGGATCGTGCCGCGCCGCGAGATCGGCATGCTCACCACCACGCACTCGTAACGGCGCGAAACCCGTTCCAGCACTTCGGCCAGTCCCGCGTCGGCCGCGCCGAGCATCCGATCACGCCCGGAAGGCATCCGTCCGAACGAGCCGCCCGGCAGCACGTCCATCGTGCGATCGCGGTCCACCACGACCGAGCGCACCGCCGACGCCCAATCCGCCTCTCCCGATATCACGTTCGCCAGCCCCGGTTCCTGCGGCTTCCGCGTGATGGTGGCCAGCGAATGCGTCTCGAAGTCGGCGTCCACCAGCAGCGTGGTACGCACCTGGCGCGCCACCGCGGCCGCGAGGTTTGCCGCGACCACCGCCGTCACCACCGGCGAATCACCGAGCACCGCGACCAGCGGGAGCTGGAAGCTGCGATCGGCGAGCTGCGTGTGCAACAAACGGAAGCCGTCCGAGGCCAGCTCCACCAGCGGCGGGACCTCGCGGTCCGCCCTCCGACGGCGCTCCGGCGTCCGCTCGCCGCTCCCCAGCAGCACCAGCGCTCCGCATTCCGCCGCGGCCTCGGCCTCCGCAGCATCGGCCACGCGCGGGTCGCGCACCTCGAGAGCGAAAGCGACAGCCAGGCCGACCACTATTCCCACGATCAGCGCCGCCGGCCAGATGGCAGGTACCAGCGCCGACTCGGCGCTCTCCGCCCCGGCGCCTCCGCTCGCTGTGCCCGCCGTGGTGACGAGCGCCACGACTATCACGATGAAGCACGCAGCCGCGATCCCTCCCACGAGGAGGGGACGGCGATACACGTTGCGCGCGCGCCGTCGGATCCAGCCCGGCGACCATTCGGTCACCGGGCGTAAGGGCGGCGCGTCTTCGCTCACGGCTGGCCGAATGGAGCTATGGGCGGCGCCTCGAGCGCCGGCGTGGGAGCGGGAAGTTCGCGCCGCTCGATCCAGCGGGTGAAGTCGCCCGCGATCGAAGCCCAGTGCGCGCGCACGGCCGCGGTGCCAGGGCGCTTCGCCCGCGACTCGGCGACCGGCCGCAGCTCGGCGATCTCGAGCTCCGCGATCGCACGCACCTCGGGCGCGGCAGTGGTGTCGGCGGCGAGAGCGAGGAGCCGATCGGCGAGTGCGCGCCCCGTCACGCGCTGCAGCGCGGCGAGCTTCCTGTCGGCCGGTGCGGGCCGGTTCCAGGTGACGGCTACGAGCGAGTCGACGGTTTCGTCGAGCGAGAGCGCGTCGGCGGAGCGGGCGGCGAAGGCCACGAGTCGGCCCGCGCGCTCGCGCTGCAGGATGTCGTCGATCACGAGCTGCGCTAGCGCGCGAGCGGCGCCCAGCTCATCGAACATCGGGAAAGTGCGCGAGTCGAACGTGTCGTGCAGCTCGCCGAACGGGCGCTGCGACGGGCCGAGGAGCGTGACCACGCTGTCGGGGATCGCGAGCTCCTTCGGATCGAGCGTGCCGAGTAGCTGGTGGAGCGCGGCGCGCTGCCGGCTCGCGGCCACGGGGCGCGTGGCCTGCTGGCCGTCGCCGCTCACGGCGTTGCTGTACTCCATCCCGCCGATGGCGCGCGAGAGAGAGCTGATGGCGAAGCGATGCATCAGGTACACCGGTGCGAAACGGTCCTGCAGAAGAGTGATCGGCTCACCCGGACGGATGTTGCGCAGTCCGAAGCGCGCGAGCGCGACACGTCGTACATCCATCTCGTGCTTCAGGAACTCTGCGGGCGTAGCGTCGTCGTCCCAGAGATTCACACGTGGATCAGACGCATACTCGGGGCGCGCGTCACCATCGGAGAGATAGAGGAAACCCTTCTTCAGGCCATCGGCCACGATCGCGCGCAGCGAATCCTGCGCCGAGCCCTTCGGGAAGATTCCGTAGCCCCAGTGGATGGCCCATACATCGTACGGTCCGGGGCCCGCGTCGTAGGCATCGCTGATGTCGATGTCGCCGCCCGGCGTGAGCCGAACGCGCGGCGGCGGGTAGTCCATCACCGAGCCGCGGTCGTAGGTGGAAGCGATGTAGTTGTGCGCGAGGCCGAGCGTGTGACCAACTTCGTGAGCAGCCTTCTGGCGCGAGCGCGCGAGCACGAACGCCGTGTCGGCGGCCGACGACGCGGCGCCCATGAGACCAGCGTAGAGATTGTAGTCGGTGCGTTCGCGGTGCGAGTCGAGCCGCGCCATCCCCTTGATGATCTCGCCGGTGCGCGGATCATCGAGCGCGCCGCCGATCGACCAGCCGCGTTCGTTGCGATTCTCCCACTGCACCACGTTGTAGCGCGAGTCCATGGGGTCCGCGCCTTCGGGAAGATCCTTCACGATGAAACCGCCCTTCAATCCGGCTTCATCGAAGGCTTGCGTCCACCAGCTCACGCCTTCCCTGACGGCGGTGCGGATCGGTTCGGGAATGCCGCGATCGATGTAATAGACGATGGGATCGGCGATCGGAGAGTTCGGATCGTTGGGATCGACGCGGTGGAGACGGTGGCGAGCGATCCAGCGCTGCTGCAGCGAACTCTGGATGGGCTGCGCGTAGTCGTTGAAGGAGATGCCGAAGTAGCCGACGCGCGGATCATCGGCGCGCGGCTCGTACCCATCATCGGGAAGCTGCACGAGCGACATGTGCTGCCGGAGCGTGAACGCGCGCCCATCGGGCGCGATCATGTTCACGATGCGGCCGGGCCGGTTCCCCGAGAGCGCGTACGTGAGCGCGGCATCGATCTCGGTGTTCTCGGGGAAGACCTTCGTGTACGGGCGGTAGATGGTCGAGCGATCGCGTGCGACGGAGTAGTTCCCCTGCCCGGTGCGTGCGAGCGTGAGCGACGCGTTCATCCGATCGCTGAGCACGAAGTCGGTGGCGTCGACCAGGAAGCGGCCATCGGACTCGCCCACGATGCGGAGCGCGGCGACGGTGCTGGGCGGGAACGCCTCCTCGACGGTGCGGATGTGATCGGGGTTGTCGGCGGCGGAGCTCCTGTAGTTCCAGTTCTCGAAGACGACGAGCATGCGATCGCCGACGCGATCGAAGCGCGCGATCTGCTGGTCCTGCCCCGAGCCGCGATCGAGGCCGATCGGGTTCGAGCCCAACCCGGTCGCGAGCGAGAGGAGATAGAGCACGCGCGTCGAATCGTGCGGAATCTCGAGGTAGATCTTCTCGCCCTTCGGATCGAGGTAGACCGGGATGAAGCCATCGAGCTTCTCCATCCCCCGCGCCGCGTCGGCGATGCTCTTAGTTGAGTCGGCGGCGGAACGTGCGGCACCTGTGCTGCGCTGCGGCACGGGAGCGTTGGACGAACCCGTCTGCGACGAAGCGCATCCCGCGAAGAGGAGCGCGGCGGTGGCGAGGAGAGGGAGAGGGAGATTCATCGGGACGCGGGGAGGGGGGAGGGGGGCAGACGGCAGACGGCAGGCGGCAGAAAGCAGAGAGCAGGAACTGCACACGCGACTCGTCATGCGCGCGGAAGCGGGGTCTCACGTCATGCCCGCGAAAGCGGGCATCCATGTTGATCGGCCGAACATGGATCCCCGCTTTCGCGGGGATGACAGCAGACACCGGTTGTACGCGCAGTCGCTGCTTCCTGCTGTCTG